>NZ_JAHXNQ010000002.1:0-424814 GCF_023148575.1 Pseudomonas sp. EYE_354 | reverse complement strand
TGAAGGCGCCAACGTGTGAGAAGGGGCATAGGTAGATTGTTGCGGTGTGTCGGGGCGGCCGGTCAGCGTCGAAGATGCCGGTTCAACGGCGCGCCTGGTTGCTGGCGCTTCATAACCTTCGTTGCTGTAAGTCGCGGTGTATACCGAGGGAATGAATTTGGCCCGGCAGGGGCAACTACTGAAGCTGTCCAGCGTGCCGGCCATACGTCTGCCATGGCTTTCAATAGGCGAGATACCACCGAGTATTTTATAAATGCCTTTATGCTTCCCACATGTAACTTGGTCACCTTCGCAAGCATGTAGGAGACCGTATATGTTCACTCTTGGATCACCATCCAGAACTGTTCCGCCGCACGTGGTTTTGTCGCCAAGTCCGATGTAATAACCTTCACGCATTAGTGCTCTCCAAATTCTTATGATGAAGTTACTTAAACGGGATGAGTACGGCGCGCGCGTTAGTACCCTGAAGCTGTGATTGCCAAAAGTACAGTCGGATATTTCCTTTAAAGTCTTAGGAAGATTCTGATGACATTCCATAAATAGCGTCTGCCTGCACTACTTAACAGTCGCTTTGCATTTTTCTCGGCGCGCTCGCAGTGCACAATGACCGGCAACATCTGCCCGGAATACACATGGCGTTGGCTTGTCCACTGTATGGAAAGTCAAATGTGCGATCGGGTTGGGGGCAGGCGGAAAAACGGGAGCTGTGAGGGAAACGTGGCAGCTGATGGGGACGCTTCGCGCCCTGGCGCAAGCAAGCTTGCCCGCCACAGTAAATCCGCTTCCCTATTTGGATTTGCGCCGTTCGTGACATGCGCTTAAGGTTCGTGCAGGTTTTTTGCCACACGAGTGTTTATGTTCAACGTCAGACCCCTGGCCTTCGCCCTGCTGGCCGCAATCGCCATCCCCGCCCACGCCGACTGGTATCTGGATAACGAATCCTCGCGCCTGTCGTTCGTCACCACCAAAAACACCGAGATCGCCGAAGTGCAGCGCTTTCTGGTACTGCACGGCAAGGTCGACGCGAAGGGCGCCGCGCAGTTGGAAGTGGAGCTGGAGTCGGTCAACAGCGGCATCCCGCTGCGCGACGAGCGTATGCGCAATCAGTTGTTTGAGATCAAGACCTTCCCTGAAGCGCTGATCAGCGCGCAGATCAACCTGCAGCCGATCAATGACCTGGCGCCCGGCGCACAGTTGGAATTGCGCCTGCCGCTTTCAGTGACCTTGCATGGCAAGAGCCAGACCTACAGTGCAGAGCTGTTGGCCACGCGCCTGGATGACCGGCGTTTCCAAGTGGTAACCCTGGAACCATTGGTGTTGCACGCCGAGGATTTCGACCTGGCGCCGGGGGTGGCGGCGTTGCGCCAGGCGGCGGGGCTCAAGTCGATCAGTTTGTCGGTGCCGGTGGGTGCGGTGCTGATTTTTACGGCGCGCTGACGTGAGTGGCGCGGTGTTCCCGTGGCGCAGCGCCAACCGTTTCGAGTTGCTGATCGACGGCCCGTGTTTTTTTCCGCAGATGCTGGTGGGCATCGCGCGCGCCGAACGCCAGGTCGATCTTGAGCTGTATCTGGTGGAAGCCGGAGCGTGTGCCGAGGCGATGGTGCAGGCCCTGGTGCTGGCTGCCGAGCGTGGCGTGCAGGTGCGCTGCCTGTTCGATGACTACGGCAGCCTGGCCTTTACCCTCGGGTTGCGCAAGCGCTTGACCGACGCCGGCGTGCAACTGCGTTTCTACAATCGCCTGAGTTGGCGACGCTGGATGCGTAACCTGTATCGCGACCATCGCAAGCTGCTGCTGATTGACCAGAACCTCGCCGTGGTCGGTGGCACCGGCGTCACCGATGAATTCTGGACACCAGGGCAAGACACCGCCGACTGGCATGAAGTGATGGTGCAGATGAGCGGCCCGCTGGTGCTGGACTGGCAAGCGCTGTTCGACCGCCAGTGGCACGCCAACGCGGCGCGCCGGGAGTGGAAGCCGGCCACCCACTTCGGTCTGCCGCGCCTGCCCAAGTTGCCGGCCACCGGGCCAGGGATGGGGCGGGTGGCGTATGCCGACGCCCGTCAACACCGCGACATTCTGCAATCGCTGATCCGCGCACTTAACAACAGCAAGCAACGTATCTGGCTGGCCACCCCGTATTTCCTGCCCACCTGGGGCGTGCGCCGGGCGTTGCGCCGGGCGGCCGGGCGTGGGGTGGATGTGCGTTTGCTGCTCACCGGCCCGCGCACCGATCACCCGTCGGTGCGTTATGCCGGGCACCGTTATTACCCACGGTTGCTGCGCGCGGGTGTGCAGATCTTCGAGTACCAGCCGTGTTTCCTGCACCTGAAAATGGTGCTGGTGGATGATTGGGTGAGCATCGGCTCGTGCAATTTCGATCACTGGAACCTGCGTTTCAACCTGGAAGCCAACCTGGAGGCGTTGGACCCGGCGTTGACTCAGGCCGTGGCGGGCAGTTTCGAGCGGGACTTTGCGCAAAGCCAGGGGGTAAGCCTGGAGGCATGGAAAGCGCGACCGTTGTGGCGCCGGGTCAAACAGCGGGTGTGGGGCTGGATTGATCGGTTGGTGGTCAACCTGTTGGACAGGCGGGGGTAGGGCACCCCCGCCGATGCTTTAAAACTGCAACGTGTACTGTGCGGTGAGGCTTTGGTCGCGCGTGCGCTCGCCCCGCTGCTGAGTGAAGCTCAGGTCGATTGCACTGTCGCGGTTCAGGCGCGCGGTGGCGCCCAGTTCCATGCGGGTGCTGAGGCGATCCAGCGGTGCGCCGCTGACATTCATCACTCCTGCGCCATCCCACGCCGCTTGGGTCGAGGGATGCAGATCGCCGCTGGCATGGGTGTAGGCCAGGCCGCCACGCACGCTCAGCCACGACGGTCCGACCTGGGCCTTGCCCAAGTCGAGGTTGAGCCGCACACCGCCGGTGGCCAGGTTGACGCTTTCTTTCGAGCCTTTGCCGCGCAGCGCCGCCATACCGCCGCGTTCTTTGTAACCGTTGCTGCGCTGCTGCACGTTGGCCAGTTGCACATAGGGCTGCCAATCCCAGAAGTCATGGCTGAACCTGTAGTTGGCTTCGGCAAACGTCTGTACGGTGCGGCTTGTGTACTTGCCGGACAGGCGCTCCTCCAGCCCGGGAAAGCTGACGCGGCGCTTGGTCTGGACGTCGTGGTACGCGTAGGCGATGCCACCATAGAGGCCGAACGCGTCCCAGGTGTGGCCGGCGTGCAGGCCCAACTGGTAGGTGTCGACATCGGCCTTGCCGCGAGGCCCGGCTTTCACTTGGCTGCTGCCGCTGCCGGCCACCACGCCCAGGCGCGTGCCTTGTTCCAGTTGATGATCGAAACCGACCAGCAGGCCCGTGCCGCTGTGGGACGTGCGTGCGTTGCCGTTATCGCCCCCCAACTGGCCGGATTGACGAGGCAGCTGCACCCAGGCGCCACGGTTAGCGGCCTCCGGTTCGGCGGCGCGGCTGTCTTGCGCGAGGCGTTGACGCTCAAGTACCGCCTGGCGCAGCACACGGCTGTTTTCGATCAATACTGCCTGGGTGCTGGCATGCAGTTCGCCGCTCAACTGGTCCAGGGCCGACGGCGCCTGCTCGGGGAACAAGGCGGTCAGGCGTTGCAGCAACGGGCTGGGCAGGTTTTGCGCGTCGGCGGCATGGGCGACGGCACGCTGGTTGGCCGTTTCCGCCGCCGACACCAGCGAGCGGCCACGGCCGAATTCCACCAGCAAGGTGTTGGCTTCTTTGACTTGGGACACGCTGAGGAACGGCGAAAACTCGCGGCGGTCAATCGCGGCAAACTCGCCGCTGATGGCGGCATTGGCCTGCAGGATGCTGTAGCGCTGACCCAGGTAATAGCGGTCGGGTTGCGCGCTGAGGTACAGCGTGCCGCCGTTGATCAAAGCCTTCTGGCTGACCTGCAGCCTGGCCGGAGCTGCCTGGTTTTCCAAACCGGTCATCAAGGTGGCGCCGGATGCCTGCTGGTAATCACCCGCGACAGCCAGGGCGCCATTGAGGCGCAGGACGCCGCCGTCAAGTGTGACGTCGCCCGTGAGGTGGTTGGTGCCGTCCAGTTCCAGAATGCCTTCTTTGAGCGTGGCCCCGGCAAAACTGTTATTCCCGCTCAGGCGCAGCCAGCCGATACCGGTTTTCTCCAGGCGTCCGGGGCCGCTGATGTCGTTGCGCCAGTCATCCCAGGCACCACCTTGCCAGACGATGGCGCCGCCGGCGGGACGGTCCATGTTGACCGCCGTGTCGACCCGCAGTTGGCCGGGACCGTCGATGGCCTTTTTCAGGTTCATCAGGCCCCAGCCGTAGACGTCATCCACGCCCGGCGCGCCGAGGTCGGTGGCGGTGGTCAGCAGCACGTCGCGAATTTGCGGGTTGGTGAGGTAGGGGAAGCGTTCCATCAGCAACGCCAGCCCACCGGTGACGTGGGGGGCGGCCATGGAGGTGCCCGTAGCGATCCCGTACCCGAGTTCGGGGTTGTCGCCCGTCACGGCGAACCCGTCGACATTGTTGTCTTTGTCGTAGTGGTTTTCGGTGTTTACCGAGCCCGTGACGACCGAAGAGTTGATCTCAGTCCCGGGAGCCGCAAGGCACCAGTTTTTGCTGAAGCCGCAACGGTAGGAAACGTCACTCAAATTCAGCGCCTGGTTCACGTTGACGACGCTCAGCCAGTAAGGTTCAAGCTCGGCGACGGCACGTGGCAGGCTGGGATGAATGCCGGGAATATTCGCCGTTTCGGGGGACTCGTTTGCCGCGTTACCTGCCGACCACACTTGGAGAATGCCGTACTTGATGGTCGCGTCGGCGATGGCTTTCAACTCTCGAAAAGAGTCGATTTCGTCCAGCAGGTTGTCCAGTTCTGTTTCATTCCTGGGTGAAAGCGCAATCCCCCAACTATGGTTGACGACGCGTACATTCTGCCTGTGCAGTTCGGCGTAGGTCATGTCGACCGCCTCTGGCGTCGGCGATGGCGCTCGCAGGGTGTCCGTCAGTTCAGCCGGTCCTCCCAGGTAGGTATTACTGAATTTATTCACGGCGCTTAAATTGGCCCCGTAGGCCACACCATGGACCCCGTTACCGTCGCGGTTGGCGAGTGCGATACCGCTGACATGCGTGCCGTGCAGCGCGTAGCTAGCCCCTACAGTTTCGAGGTAGGCGTCAAGTTGTTCGCGGGTGAGGTCGCCCTCGGCAATGAGTTCCTCCAGGGCGAGCAGGGCTTCTGGCGGCAGAGAGTCGACCAGATTCACCGCCGCCCGATCACCTTCGGAGTAGAAGCAGCCGCCAGCCAGCACCGTGCTGCCCAGGCAGCCGGGATCGGCCAGGCGCACGCCATTATTGGGCTTTCCCGCAAACTCGCTATGACGCAGGTCGGTTCCGGAGTCATACACCCCCAGGCGTACACCCGAGCCGCTTAACCCTCTGGCATAGGCGTATTCGGCACCTACGGCTCCGAGCCCCCAGTTACTTTTGAATTCTTCGCTGCGCCAACTGGCTGCATCGTGCAGCCGGCCTTGTTCCAGGTAATTTGCGGCGTCAACGGGCGTACCCGAGAGGCCGCCAAGGACACACAGGGCGATAGCATTTCGTTTGAACGTTGAGTGATCGAGCCGTTTTCGGGTTGCCGCTCGGGCGTTTTTCGTGGGCGACATAGTCCACACACCTGCACATGAAATTGGGCGGACAGGGTGTGTGATGGGGCCGGGGGCTTGATGTAGGACTTGGCTTGTAGGCGTGAGTGAAAATTAACTTACCGCTGACATGAGCGGTCGAGTACGGCGCCCCCTCTTCAATCAAAGAGGGGGCGGCACGGTTTACAACAACTCGAACGTCTGCTGCTGCACATCCTGGGAGTCGAGCCCGATCTGCACATTGAACTCACCCGGTTCCGCCGCGAACTTGAGCTGGGTGTTGTAAAACTTCAAGTCGTCCTCAGTGATGGTGAAGTGCAGGGTGCGCTCTTCGCCGGCCTTGAGCATGACCTTCTGGAAGTTCTTCAGCTCCTTGATCGGGCGGATCATCGAGCCGGCTACGTCCTGAATGTACAGCTGCACCACGGTTTCGCCGTCCACCTTGCCGGTGTTCTGCACGGTGACGCTGGCGTCGAGCTTGCCGGTCTTGTTCAGGGTGGTGGACGACAGCGCCATGTCGGACAGGCTGAACGTGGTGTAGCTCAGGCCATAGCCGAACGGGAACAGCGGCCCGGTGGTGTCATCGAAGTACTGCGAGGTGTAGTTGCCCGGCTTGCCAGGGGTGAACGGCCGGCCGATGGTCAGGTGGTTGTAGTAGGTCGGAATCTGCCCCACCGAACGTGGGAAGGTGATCGGCAGTTTGCCCGATGGGTTGTAGTCACCGAACAGCACGTCGGCAATGGCGTTGCCGCCTTCGGTGCCGGCGAACCAGGTTTCCAGGATGGCGTCGGCCTGTTGGCTCTCTTCCAGGATCGACAGCGGCCGGCCGTTCATCAGCACCAGCACCAACGGTTTGCCGGTGGCTTTCAGGGCCTTGATCAGGTCGCGCTGGCTTTGCGGGATATTCAGGTCGGTACGGCTTGACGACTCGTGAGACATGCCACGGGACTCGCCCACGGCGGCAACCACCACATCGGCATCCTTGGCGGCCTTGACCGCTTCGTCGATCATTTCCTGCGGCGCGCGTTTGTCATCCACCACTTCCGGGGCATCGAAGTTGAGGAAGTTGAGGTAGTCGACCACTGCCTTGTCATTGGTGATGTTGGCGCCACGGGCGTAGATGATCTTGCCTTTCTCGCCGATCACCGCATTCAAGCCGTCCAGCAGGGTCACCGATTGCTCGGGTTTACCGGCGGCGGCCCAACTGCCCATCATGTCGATCGGCGCCTTGGCCAGCGGGCCGACCAGGGCGATGGTCGCGGATTTCTTCAGTGGCAGGATGTCGTTTTGGTTTTTCAGCAGTACCAGGCTGCGGCGCGCGATATCGCGGGCATCGGCGCGGTGAAGGCGGCTGTCGGCGTAAGTGTCGGCCGGGTCATCCTCGGCCTTGCCGATACGCAGGTACGGGTCTTTGAACAGGCCCATGTCGTACTTGGCGCCGAGCACTTCGCGCACGGCGTTGTCGATGTCGCTCTGCTCGATCTCACCGGACTTGAGCAGCCCCGGCAGTTCTTTGCCGTACAGCGAGTCGTTCATGCTCATGTCGATGCCGGCCTTGATCGCCAGCTTGGCGGCTTCACGCCCGTCCTTGGCCACGCCGTGCTTGATCAGCTCGAAGATCGCGCCGTGGTCGCTGACGGTCAGGCCCTTGAAGCCCCAGTCCTTGCGCAGCAGGTCGTTCATCAGCCAGGTGTTGGCGGTGGCGGGCACGCCGTTGATCGAGTTGAGCGCCACCATCACGCCACCGGAGCCAGCCTTGATCGCCGCGTGGTACGGCGGCAGGTAGTCCTGGTACATCTTGACCGGGCTCATGTCGACCACGTTGTAGTCGCGACCGCCTTCCACCGCGCCGTACAGGGCGAAGTGCTTGACGCTGGCCATGATGCTGTCGGCGTTGGCGGGGCTGGCGCCCTGGAAAGCCTTGACCATCACCTCGGCAATGCGCGAGACCAGGTAGGTGTCTTCGCCGAAACCTTCGGAGGTGCGGCCCCAGCGTGGGTCACGGGAGATGTCGACCATGGGGGCAAAGGTGATGTCGAGGCTGTCGGCGGCGGCTTCCTTGGCGGCGATGCGCCCGGAGCGGCCGATGGCTTCCATGTCCCAGCTGGAGGCCAGGGCCAGGCTGATCGGGAAAATGGTGCGGTGGCCGTGGATCACGTCGTAGGCGAAGAACATCGGGATCTTCAAGCGGCTGCGCATGGCCGCGTCCTGCATCGGACGGTTTTCCGGGCGGGTGATGGAGTTGAACGTGCCACCGATGCGCCCGGCGGCGATTTCCTTGCGGATCAGCTCGCGGGGCATTTCGGGGCCGATGCTGATCAGGCGCAATTGGCCGATCTTCTCATCGAGGGTCATCTGCTTGAGCAGGTCGCTGACGAAGGCGTCCTTGTCTTTAAGCGCAGCAGGCTTTGTTTCTGCCCACACGGGGTGACTGGCCAGAGTGGCAACAAGGCCGAGCAAACACAGCTTTTTCATGAATATCCTTTTTCGGCCTACTGCACAGCGAACAGGCGCTGTTCTGCCAAAATGTGGGGAAGATATGTTGTTGTTCGAGTGTTATTGCAGAAAATGCACCACACTTCTGAACTCTTATTTGCGCTGGGCATCTTTTTAGCTGAATGATTCGATGCAATCCAGTCATGGGCGCCGATTATGCCCCAAGCGCGCGGTTTATAGGGTCAGTCATCACATTCCATCAAGATTGGGCAGGAGAAACACCATGCAAGCAGCACAAGGTTACCGCTGGGGCTTGAAAGCCGCGGCGTTGCTACTGATCAGCAGCGTGCTGAGCGGTTGCGGCATCAACACCATTCCGACCCTGGATGAACAGGCCAAAGCTGCCTGGGGCCAGGTGCAGAATCAATACCAACGCCGTGCCGACCTGATCCCTAATCTGGTGGAAGTGGTCAAAGGGTATGCCGCCCATGAACAAGACACCCTCACCGCCGTGATCGAAGCGCGGGCCAAGGCCACGTCGATCCAAGTGGATGCCAGCACCCTCGACAACCCCGAGAAACTCAAACAGTTTCAGCAGGCCCAGGACGGTTTGAGTGGTGCGCTGAGCCGCTTGATGGTGGTGTCCGAGCGCTACCCGGACCTCAAGGCCAACCAGAACTTCCTGGCCCTGCAGTCGCAACTGGAAGGCACCGAAAACCGCATCGCGGTGGCCCGTCGCGATTTCATCCAGGCGGTGCAGGCCTACAACACCGAGATCCGCACTTTCCCCGGCCGTCTGTGGCACAGCGTGATGTACAGCGACTTGCCGATCCGCGCCACGTTTGAAGCCACCAGTGCCGATGCCGATAAAGCGCCGCAAGTGAAGTTCAAATAAGGCTTTCCTGAGGTGTCGATGCGTTTATTACGGATAGGCCTGGCGCTGTGGCTGCTGGCTTGCGTCGGCGCGGCCCAGGCGGCGTTGACCTTCCCGGCGCTGACCGGGCGGGTGGTGGATAACGCCCAAATGCTCGACCCCGCCACGCGCCAGCAACTGACCCAGCAGTTGCAGGCGCTGGAGCAAACCTCGGGTGACCAGATCGTGGTGGTCACCGTGCCCGACCTGCAAGGCGTGCCAATTGAGGACTTCGGTTATCAACTGGGCCGCCATTGGGGCATCGGCCAGAAGGGCAAGGACAACGGCGCGCTGTTGATTGTTGCCCGCGATGAGCGCACGTTGCGCATCGAGGTCGGCTATGGCCTGGAAGGTGTGCTCACGGATGCGCAATCCTGGGTGATCATCAACCAGGTGATCGCGCCAAAATTCAAGACCGGCAACTTCAGCCAGGGCATCAGCGACGGTGTGGCCGCGATGATCCAGGTGGTGGGCGGTGAACCGCTGGCGGTGCCGGCCCATGTGGCGGATAGCAACTTCGCCAAGGATAATCCCGGCTTTTCCATCGGCCTGTTTATCCTGCTGATCGGCGTGTTGTGGCTGTGCAACCGCATGGGGCTGCCGGTGGGTGCGATCCTGCTGGCGATCCTCAGCAGCAGTGGCCGCGGCGGCGGGGGAGGCGGTGGCGGCGGTGGCTTTAGAGGCGGCGGTGGCGGTTTCGGCGGCGGCGGCGCGTCGGGTGGCTGGTGATGACAATAACTAGAAAAGAGCGTGTACAACCATGGCACTACTGACTGAACACGAGCAACGCCAGGTTGCCGAAGCCATCGCCCGCGTCGAGCAACAGACCGATGCCGAACTGGTGACGGTGCTGGCCGCGCGCGCCGACGATTACGCCTACATCCCGTTGTTGTGGGCCAGCCTGATCGCGTTGGTGGTGCCGGGCGTGGTGCATTACCTGTCGGGCTACCTGAGCATGTACACCCTGCTGTTGGCGCAATGGGCAACGTTCATTGTGCTGTGCCTGGTGTTTCGCCTGCCGGCGGTCACCACGCGCCTGATCCCGCGTTCGGTACGCCACTGGCGCGCCTCGAACCTGGCGCGTCGTCAGTTTCTGGAGCAGAACCTGCATCACACCGTGGGCAGCACCGGCGTGCTGATTTTCGTCTGTGAGGCCGAGCGGTATGTGGAGATTCTGGTGGATGAGGGTATTTCCAGGCACCTGGATGACAGCAGTTGGGATGCCATCGTCAAGGCGTTTACCCAGCAGGTGAAACAGGGACAGACATTGGCCGGGTTCATTGACTGCATCGAGGCGTGCGGCGAGTTGCTCAAGGTGCATGTGCCAGTGACGCAAGCGCGCAATGAACTGCCGAACCGCCTGATCGTCCTGGAATAGCCTGTAAACCATGTCCCCGGTGTGTGCCGGGGAAAGCCCTTTCGCACATTTAAGTCAGCGCTGACCGTTGATCAAATAACAGCGTGCCCTCGACCCCCATCCCCCCTAAAATGCCCGGCATTCTTTGCCCGAGGCGTTTTTGTTCATGTCCGTCACCGCTCAACCTGCCAGCCCTGCGCCGGATCACCACGCCCAGTTCGTCGAACTGCTGAACGCCAGCCTGGCGCAGAACGCCTTTATCAAGCTGGTGCTGGCCAAATACGTAGGGGCCGAGGCCGAGCTGCAACGGCTGATCATCAAACCGGTGACCGTCAAGGAGCAGCCGTGTCTGTCCTTCGTCTACCGCTACAAAACCCGCGACATCACCAAGAATCTGCCCCTGGTCGACGGTGTGTCGGTGATTGCCGAGCTGTTGCCGGCCTCGTTCAAGAATGCGCACCTGCTGTCGCTGACCGACGAAGCCCAGTTGGAGTACAGCAAGAAGAACAAAAGCTCGCTGTTCAAAAGCAAGCCGCAGCAGCTGCGTGAGGCGCCCTCGGCCGAACATAACCGCGAGAAAAATCGCTTCCTCGACTTGAGCCGACCGTTCCTCGCCGACCTGGGCGTGACCGACGCCAGGCAGGCGCTGATCCCGTCGATGTCGCGCAAATGGAAGCAGATCAACAAATTCATCGAAGTGTTCAGTCATGCGCTGACCTCCTCACCGTTGCAACTGGACCAACCGGTGCGCGTCGCTGACTTTGGCTCGGGCAAGGGCTACCTCACGTTCGCGATCCACGACTACCTGCGCAACACCCTCAAGGCCGAAGGTGAAGTCACCGGTGTTGAACTGCGCGAAGACATGGTGACCCTGTGCAACAACGCGGCCGCCCGCCTCGAACACCCGGGGCTGGTGTTCAAGTGCGGTGACGTGCGCAGTGTGGCCCCCAGCGAATTGGACGTGATGATTGCGCTGCACGCCTGCGATGTCGCCACGGACTATGCGATCCATACCGGCATCCGCTCCGGTGCGTCGATCATCATGTGCTCGCCGTGCTGCCACAAACAGATTCGCCTGCAGATCCAGAGCCCGGTGTTACTCAAACCGATGCTGCAATATGGCCTGCACCTGGGCCAGCAGGCCGAAATGGTCACCGACAGCCTGCGCGCGTTGTTCCTCGAAGCCTGTGGCTACGAGACCAAGGTGTTCGAGTTCATCTCGTTGGAACACACCAACAAGAACAAGATGATCCTGGCGGTCAAGCGCGCCGAGCCGGTGGACAATACGCAGTTGCTGGAAAAAATCCAGGCGCTGAAGGCGTTCTACCACATCAGCGAACACTGCCTGGAAACCCTGCTGCGCACGGACGGCTACCTGCGCTGAACGCATGCTGCGACGAGCACGCTTGCCTGTGGTGGGCTTGGCTTAAGTGTGGTGAGCTGGGCTTAGTGTGGTGAGCGGGCATGCCCCGCGCTGGGGCGCGAAGCGGCCCTGAAACCAGGCACTGCGGTTCATCTGGATAAGTGCGGTGACTGAATGGGGCCGCTTCGCAGCCCCGGCGCGGGGCATGCCCGCTCACCACAACAGGCCCCCAGTATCGATTTAAACCGTGCGCGCTTTGGCAACCGGCGACCCCTGCACCGCTGTCTTACGGCCCAGCATCACCGTCACGATCACCCCGCACGCAAACACCCACGTAATCGGCTCGATATGTTCACCAAAGAACATCGCTGAAAACGCGATGGTGAAAAAGATCTGCAACAGCTGAATCTGGCTGACCCGTGCAATGCCGCCCATGGCCAGCCCGGCGTACCAGGCAAAGAACCCCAGGAATTGTGAAAACAGCGACACATAACCGAACGCCCACCAGGTGCGCATCGAAATCGCGCCTTGATGCTGCGCCGCCAGGTACCACACCGGGCCGATCAACACCGGAGTCGACAGCACCAGCGCCCAACAGATCACCTGCCAGCCGCCCATCTCCCTGGCCAACCGGCCACCCTCGGCGTAGCCCAGGCCACCGACTGCAATTGCGCCGAGCATCAGCAAATCGCCGGCCTGGATACTGCCGGCGCCGGTGATCAAGGCATAACCCAACACCAACGCACTGCCCAAAGCCGCGCAGGCCCAGAAGGCTTTGGATGGCCGCTCATGGGACAGCCACGCCGCGTACAACGCCACGCACAGCGGTTGCAGGCCGTTGACCAGCGCGCCATGGGACGCCGGCAAGGTTTGCATGGCCCAGGCCGACAGCACCGGAAAGCCCAGAATCACCCCCGCGATCACCAGGCACAACCCGCGCACCTGGCGCCAGGTGGGCCAGCGCTCGCGGCGCCAGAGCAAGAGCGCCGCAGCCGGGACTGCCGCAAATAATGCGCGGCCCAGGCCATTGAGCAATGGGTGGATTTCCTGCACCACGATGCGGGTGAAGGGCAGGGTCAGGCTGAAGATGATGACGCCCAGCAGGCCGAGGGCCATGCCGGTATTTTCGCGCGAGCTCATGGGGCAACCGAAATTCAGAGGGCTTCAAGGGAAGCCCATCTAGCCACAGCCCCTCGCAATCGCAGGCCTACAGCTGGTTGCGGATTTATCCGTACAGTTCAGAAGAACCGTGTGACGCTGATCTTCGCGTCGCGGCCTTTGGTGTAGGCACGGTCGCCGCTCAACGCTGGGCGGAAGTTGTTGTTGAACAGGTTGTCCAGGGTGAAGTTGACCTCGGTGCCCTTGAGGTAAGCCTGCTGCGGTTTCCATTTGGCGAACAGGCCCTGGGTGTTGTAGCGCTTGTTGCCGTACTGGTCGTAGAACAAGTCGCCGACGCTGGAACCCGGGCCGCCGGAGTATTTATCGCTGGGCAGGCGGTCTGTCGCGCCGATGAACTGCCCCATCCAGCCCACCTGGGCGTCCCACGCCGGAATGTGGGTGCCCACCACCAGTACCCATTTGGTCGGCGGGATATCGCGCGCGGCCACATCCGGCCCCCAGGGGTTGGTGTACGCGCCTTCGTGCTGGCCTTTGGCGTAGGCGTAGGACACCGAGCCGAACAGGTAAGTGGAGTTATAAAGCGACTCGATTTCAAAGCCCTTGATGGTCAGGCTGCCGATGTTGCGGTAGTTGGACATCGCGCCCGGCGGGCAGGCCGTGGAGATCGTACCGCCGTTGACCGCCTGGTTCCGGCAGCCTACGCCGGTGGCCTTGAAGATTTCGTCTTCGACCTTGTTATGGAACAGCGTGGTGCGCAGTTGCAGGTTGTCGTCCCGCGCGATCAGGTTATCGAAGCTGGTGATGTTGCCCACGGTGATCGAGGTGATGCGCTCGGGATCCAGATCCACGCTGGTGGCGGTGCGGCTACCGGTGCCTTGCACTTCGTATTGCTCGTCGATCACCGGCGCGCGCCAGGTCTGGCTCCAGTTGGCGAACAACCCGACTTGCGGGGTCACGGTCCAGAACACGGCCACCCGTGGCGACCAGCCGGTGTAGGTGCGGTCGCTGTAATCGTGGCCGACCGCCGGATCGGGGTTGCTGTAGTACGGTGCATCGTTGGCTTGCCCACGGTTGCGCACATGGTCGTAGCGCAGCGATGGCGTAACCGTCACGTCGCCAAAGGTGACGGCATCCTGAATGAAGAAGCTGTTGGTATCGACCTTGCCGTGAGGCATGAAGCCCGGCTGGAAGTGCCCATAGTTGTAGCGCGCTGTGTCGTAAGTGCTGCCGGGCATCCACATCTCGGTTTCGCGCACGTGCTTGCGGATCTGCCCGCCGATCGTCACCGCGTGCTGCAAGGGCCCTGTGTCGAACAGGCTGAGGTTGCGCACGTCGAGGTTTTTGTCGGTGTAGGCCGTGTCCATCTTGCGTCCGCCGGTGGCCAGCTGGAAAAACGCCGTGGCGTCACGCTCGTCGGTCTGGTCGGTGTTGGACTGGGAATACTTGACGGTCAGGTCGACCAGCGGGTTATCCAGAGGCTGGTATTCATACTTGCCCGACCACGTGGTGTCGACGGTGTCGCGATGGGCCAAAAAACGCTTGAGCGCCCCTTCGTACCCGTAGCGGTTGATGTTGGCCTGGGTCGGTGGCGTGGGGTAACTCGCGGCCGAGAACGGCGTCCAGCGATTGCTGTGGGACTGGGAGTAGGAGAGGCCAACGGCGTGTTCATCGGTGATATGCGCGTTGATCTTGAACAGTTTGCCGTCCACATCCTGGGCGGTATTGGGCAGGCGCTGGGGGTTGATCGGGTACTGGTTGTTCTCGTTGGGCAGCTTGGCGGCCACTTTCATGTCGTCGCCGTCGCGTTTGGTCAGGTAAGCCAATGCATCGAAACGGCCATCGTCAGTACGGCCATACACCGCGCCGCTGTAGACCTGTTCGTGATCGTTGCTGGAGTAGCCGTATTTGACCATTGCACCGCTGTTGCGGCCTTCGGTGAGCAGGTCCGGGGCGTCCTTGGTGGTCATGTTGACGGTCCCGCCAAACCCACCATTGCCGGTGAACGGTGAGTTGGGGCCTTTCTCCACCTCGATGCTTTTGATCAGCTCGGGTTCGATGAATACGGTGCCTTGCTGATAGCGCTCAAAGCCGCTTTTGGTCGCGCCGTCGACGGTCAGCGGCACGTCTTCGGCATCGCCGAAACCGCGGATATTGATGGTCTGGCCACCCGGTTTGAGCGAGCCGCCCTGGCTTACGCCGGGCAAGGTTTGCAGCAGGCTGGGGATGTTATTGGCCTGATAGCGGTCGATATCGGCCTGGGTCAGGGTGGAGCGGTTGACCGTGCTGGAGTCGACTTCGTTACCGGTGCCGATCACGCTCAGGGCTTCAAGCTGGATTGCGCCGCTCTGGGTGGTTTTGGCCTCTTCGGGCTTTACCACGTAGGTGCTGCCTACCTTGATCAGGATGAACGCGCCATTTTTCAGCAGTGTGCGGATCGCCACTTCCGGGGTGAAGTCACCGCTCAGCGCCGGCGCCTTTACGCCCTTGAGCAACTCTTCATCGAACAACAGCTGGATTTTTGCCTGCTGCGCCACTTGGCTCAGGGACGTTGCCAATGGTTGCACCGGCAGTTGCAGCGTGAGCGATTCAGCCTGTGCACTGAGGCTGAAGGCCAGGCAGGTGGCGATGAGGGTTGGGCGAAGAAACAGGTGCGAAGCAGGGCAAGGCGCGCGAAACATGAAATCCCCCAGTGCGGCTATATAGCCAAAAAGGCGTGCGTATCAAACGCAGACCGGAGGAAGACGGGGCAGCTCAAAAAAACCACACATGCGAATGCAAAATATTCTCAAGTGTGTTCCGGGGCCGTTTATTTGTTCGGTTCAATCCGCACGCTGCCATCTGCCGAGGCCACGGTTTTTACCGGCAGCAGGGCGGGCAGGGCATTGAGCAGGGCGTCGGGGTCGTTGACATCAAGGTTGCCCGAGACCTTCAGGTGCGCCACCGCATTGCTGACTTGCAACGGCGCTTGAGGGCGGTACAGGCTCAGTTCGTCGATCAGGCTGACCAGTTCGCGGTTGCGAAACGACAAGTGCCCGCTGCGCCAGTCGGCGACCTCTTCATTCGTGAGGGTTTGTTGCTGCACGGTGCCCTTGGCGTAGTTGTAGCTGGCGAGTTGCCTGGCGCTCAGCAGGGTGGCGGGGGTTTTTGCGTCCGGTTCGAAGGCGACCTGGCCATGGGCAACGCTGACCACCAGCTGTTGCGGGCTGCGCCGCACGTCAAACCCGGTGCCGACCACGCGCACACTGGCCTCGCCGGCTTGCACGAACAGCGGCCGTTCCTTGTCGGCGGCCACTTCGATGTACAACTGGCCTGTGTCCAGATGCACGACGCGTTGGTGCGCGGTGAAATCCACGCGCAGGCGGGTGTTGGCGTTCACGTACAAGGTGCTGCCGTCCGGCAGAGCCAACGTGCGCATGCCCTTGGCAAGCGCCGCGACCTGGGTGTGATAACTCGCGCGTGGCGCGCCGATCTGGGTGGAGAGTACGGCGCACAACAAGGCCGCGGCCACGGCCAGGGTGGGGCGCCACAGCGAGACCTTGCGTGCAGGCAGCGCCACGGGTTTATTCAGTTGTTGGAGCTGGCCCAGGTCGGCCCACAGTTGTTCAAAGTCGGCATACGCCCGGGCATGCGCAGGCACCGCCTGCCAGGCGGCAAAGGCTTTGCGGTCGGCGCGGTTGGCGTCGTTACGGTTGCGGGCAAACCAACTGGCGGCTTGGGCATCGATGGCGTCGCTGTCGTCGATATCCAGGGCGTCGGTATCGCTCAGGCGGTTCATTCTGGCTGCTCCGTGCCGGGGTCATTTTGAAGGCGTCGCTTGCAATGCAGCAGGGCAAAAGCGATGTGCTTTTCCACCATGCTGGTTGAAATGCCCATGCGGTGCGCGATCTGCGCCTGGCTCAGGCCTTCGAAGCGGTGCAGCATAAGGGCTTCTCGCCTGCGCGGCGAGAGTTCGCAGAGGACTTCTTTCAACTGTTCCAGGCGTTGCAGGCGCTGAGCGGCGGCCAGGGGTTCGTTTTGCTCGTCGGTGACCGGCTCGGCGTCCGTGTCGGCCTGATCCGGGTGGACGCTTTGCCGTACCTTCTGTTTGCGCCAGTGGTCACGCAGCAGATTGCGCGCCATCTGGAACAGGAACGCCCGTGGCTGCTCGACCGCTGCCCGGTCGCGGTAGTCCAGCCATTGGGTGAAGACATCCTGGGTCATGTCCGCCGCATCGCTGGCGTTGTCCGTGCGTCTGCGCAGGAAATACAGAATATCCGTATAAAACCCGCGAAAGGCATCGGCCGACACGGGGTCGGGCTTGGGACGAGACATGGATATCCTTCTTGACGAAGCACGACGTAGAAAAGTCGTGAATGATATCGAGAACTATTGTCATTTGTCTCCATGTAACGCTTGTACGCAGATAAAAATGCGTGCGAGCAGCCCCCACATTTGCCCTTCTTTGTTCAGGCAATCAGCGTTCGACAGGCACCGACAACGCTGGATTACCCAACGTATGGGTGCGCGCCGCATAGAACCGCAACGCCACGCCCGTGCCGTCAAACAACTGCGAATAGCGCCGCTTCTGCTGACGAATAAACCCGTCGCTGCGCCCCGACACCGAGATCGCCAGGGTGCTCGGCCGGGCCTGGCGAATCGCATCCACCAGGTGTTTATCCTGCGGCCCCAAGTCATGGCCGAAGATGCACAGCGCGCCCTTATGGGTCAGCAGTTGCTCATAACAGAACGCCAGGTAATCCGAACTGCGGATGGTCTTGAGCTTCTCTTGCACGTGGCCTTCGCTGACGAACAGCGGCACATCGTCCAGGGTCTTGATCGTCTGGTTGATGGCAAAACTGCTGAGCAAGGTGCTGTCGGTGGATGGCAATTTGCGCGCGGTGCCATCGAGGTTGCGCACCAGATGCAGGCCGCCGTGCAAGTACAGGATGCGGGTGGCGTCGGTGTGGGTCTGGCACAGGTCGAAGCTGGCGTCGGCACTGTTGAACAGGTCGTCGATGCCAGGGGTATGCAGGATCGCCCAGTAATTGAGCAGGTCGTAATTGCTGGTGAACACGGTCGAGTAGTGCTTCAACTCGGCGTTGATCGTCGCCAGCGTCGACGGCTGCACCAGGCGCCATGGGATGTGCACGCTGTGGATGGTATTGATCAACGCTTCTTTGATCGCGTAGTAGCGATTGCGCGGTGCCGCCGAGCTGACCGCCAGGGCCTTGTTGACCCGGCTGGTGGTTTTCAGCGCGCCGAGTGCCTGCTCGAAGCTGCGGGTCTGCAGGGCATCGAACACGCTGAGTTCGGATTGGCTCAGGGGCTTTTCTTCCACGGTGCGTGCGTTTTCGAACAGCGAGTCGTAGGCAAAGTCTTCCCAAATCGTGCGGCTTGCGCCGTTGCCGATCAGAATCCCGCTGAAGTTGATGGCGCTGCGCAGTGCGCTCCAGTCTTCAAGGTGGGCGTCAATATCCTGGAAATCCTTCATTGTGGCGGGTCTACTCGAAATCGGCTGAACGCGGACTTTATCACGAGCCGGCGTTGATCCTGGTCAAGATGCCGCTGGCCAGTGAGGTCGATGCTGTAGGCATAAACGTTATCCGAGGATTCGCCATGAGCAGCACTTTCTTCATTCCCGCCGTCAACATCATGGGCACCGACTGCCTCGACGAAGCCATGAACGCCATTCGCAACTACGGGTTTCGCAAGGCGTTGATCGTTACCGATGCCGGCCTGGCGAAGGCGGGCGTGGCCAGGATGATCGCCGAGAAACTGGCGATGCAGGACATTGACTCCGTGATCTACGACGGCGCCAAGCCCAACCCCAATGTGGACAACGTCGAAAAAGGCTTGGCGCTGCTGCAGCAAAGTGCCTGTGATTTCGTGGTGTCCCTGGGTGGCGGTTCGCCCCATGACTGCGCCAAGGGCATTGCCTTGTGCGCCACCAATGGCGGGCATATCGGCGACTACGAAGGCGTCGACCAATCGACCAAGCCGCAACTGCCACTGGTGGCCATCAACACCACCGCCGGCACCGCCAGTGAGATGACCCGCTTCTGCATCATCACCGACGAAACCCGCCACGTAAAAATGGCCATCGTCGACCGCAACGTTACCCCGCTGCTGTCGGTCAACGACCCGTCACTGATGGTCGGCATGCCCAAGGGCCTCACCGCCGCCACCGGCATGGACGCCCTGACCCACGCCATCGAAGCCTACGTATCCACCGCTGCCACGCCGATCACCGACGCATGTGCCATCAAAGCCATCGAACTGATCAGCGCCAACCTGCGCCTGGCCGTGCGTGACGGCAGCGACAAAGCCGCGCGCGAAAACATGGCCTACGCGCAGTTCCTCGCAGGCATGGCCTTCAACAACGCGTCCCTGGGCTTCGTACACGCCATGGCCCACCAACTGGGCGGTTTCTACGACCTGCCCCACGGCGTGTGCAATGCGGTGCTGCTGCCCCATGTGCAAAGCTTCAACGCCAGCGTCAGCGCCAAACGCCTGAGCGACGTAGGCCGCGCATTGGGCGCCGACACCCAGGGCATCACCGATGAAGAAGGCGCCCAAGCCGCCATCGCCGCCATTCGCAGCCTGGCCAAAGACGTCGAAATCCCGGCCGGCCTGCGTGAACTGGGCGCCAAGTTGCAGGACATTCCGTTGCTGGCCACCAATGCGTTGAAGGACGCGTGTGGGCTGACCAACCCACGGCGGGCCGACCAGCGTCAGATTGAGGAGATCTTTCGCAGCGCGTTTTGATAGGGGCAGCCTCCAGCCGCACGCGTTAAGCTACAGGTTGAATGCGTTCAACTTGAGCATCAAGCGTGCGGCTTGCCGCTGAGGTCCCCTTATGAGAGTTCTGTTATTCGGCGCCACCGGCATGGTCGGCCAGGGTGTTCTGCGTGAATGCCTATTGGCCGCCGATGTCCAGGAAGTCGTCGCCGTTGGCCGTACGCCCTTGACCCAGGAACACGGCAAGTTGCACCAGGTGCTGCACAGCGACATGCTGGATTTCCATCCTCTGGAAAACCTGTTGCAAGGCTTTGATGCCTGCTTCTTCTGCCTCGGCGTGTCGTCGGCGGGCATGAACGAGGCCCGCTACACCCACCTCACCTACGACCTGACGTTAGTCGCTGCCAGCACCTTGGCGCGGCTCAACCCGCAGATGACGTTTATCTATGTGTCCGGCGCCGGCACCGACAGTTCCGAAGCGGGCAAGTCGATGTGGGCGCGGGTCAAGGGCAAGACCGAGAATGCGTTGTTGCGCTTGCCGTTCAAGGCGGTGTACCTGTTCCGGCCCGGGGTCATTCAGCCAGTGCACGGTGTGCGGTCAAAGACGCCGTTGTACCGGGGTTTTTATGCCGTATTCGGCCCGCTGTTGTCATTGCTGCGCGGGGTCAAACCGGGCTGGGTGGTGAGCACCGAGAGCGTTGGCCGCGCGATGTTGCAGGCGGTGCGTCAAGGCGCGCCGCAGGCGGTGGTGGAGCAGGCCGAGATCAACCGCCTGGCCGGCGGGGGGCACTGATGTTGCACAAGAGCCTGGTGCGCCGCCTTGACCTGATCACTCTGCAGCTGTTTGTCGCCGTGTTCGAAGAGGGCACGCTGACTCGCGCCGCCGCCCGCGAGGCCATTGCGGTGTCGGCCGCCAGCAAGCGTCTGATGGAGCTGGAACACGTGCTGGGCGTGAGCCTTTTCGTGCGTCGCGCCAAGGGCATGGACCTGACGGCAGCCGGCGAAACCCTGTTGCACCACGCCCGGCAGATGCTGTTCAACGTCGAAAAAATGGGCCTGGAGTTGGGCGAACACAGCCACGGCGTGCGCGGCTATGTGCGGATGCTGGCCAATCTGTCGGCAATCATTCAGTTCCTGCCCGAAGACCTGCGCGACTTCAGCGAACGGCACCCCGAAATCAAAACCGACCTTGAAGAGCGTCCCAGTACCGGCGTGGTGCAAGGCGTGCTGGACGGGCTGGCGGACCTGGGCATCTGCTCGTGCGACACCGACACCAAAGGCTTGCCCAGCGTGACCTACCGTCTCGACAAACTGGTGGTGCTGATGCCCGCCGATCATCCGCTGGCCGCGCGTGACAGCCTGGCATTCAGTGAAACCCTGGGCAGCGATTACGTGGGCCTGCACGCCGCCAGCTCGATCAATATGCGCACCCATGCCGCTGCACGCGAGGCCGGCGAGATGCTGCGCCTGCGCATCCATGTGCCGGGTTTCGATGCGATGTGCCGCATGGTCCAGGCCAATATGGGCATCGGTATCCTGCCGCAAAAAGCCTATGAGTTATTCGGCCGTGCGCTCGGTTTGCACGCGGTGCCGTTGACCGACGCCTGGTCGGAACGGCGCTTGATCCTGGTGGCGCGTGACGAGGCGCAGTTGTCGCCGGTGAGTCGATTGCTGTTTGACTACCTGAGCCTCTCAACGCCTTCCCTGGAACAGGCTGACAGCCCTTTCCTACGGAAGATTCGCTGAGCGTTCGCGTTTGGCGAACGAACCTTGCCCACTGACGGTTGGATTTCTTCTGCCGCACTCCTCTAGCCTTGGTCCACATTCCAAGAATAAGAGGTACACCCCATGACGGCTCCGTTGAGCGGGATCAAGGTGATCGAGATCGGCACCCTGATTGCCGCACCGTTCGCCGCGCGGCTGATGGCCGAGTTTGGTGCCGAGGTGATCAAGATCGAGTCCCTTGGCCAGGGCGACCCGCTTCGCAAATGGCGAAAGCTGCACGAAGGCACATCGCTGTGGTGGTACCTGCAATCGCGCAACAAGCAGTCCCTGGCGCTGGACCTTAAGTCCAGCGAAGGCCTGGACCTGATCAAACAACTGCTCGGCGACGCCGACGTCCTCATCGAAAACCTGCGCCCCGGCGGTCTGGAGAAACTCGGCCTGGGCTGGGAGGTGCTGCATGCCCTTAACCCCAAACTGACCCTCGTGCGCATCTCCGGTTACGGCCAGACCGGCCCTTACCGCGACCGTCCAGGCTTCGGGGCGATCGGCGAGGCCATGGGCGGTATCCGTTACACCACCGGTAACCCGGATTCGCCACCGGCGCGGGTGGGGGTGAGCCTCGGTGATTCGTTGGCCTCCTTGCATGGCGTCATCGGCGCACTGATGTCGCTGCTGCGGGTCAAGACCGGCCAGGGCGATGGGCAGATTGTCGACGTGTCCCTGGCCGAAAGCGTGTTCAATCTGATGGAAAGCCTGGTGCCGGAATACGACATGCTCGGCCACGTGCGTGAGCGCAGCGGTGGTGCGCTGCCCGGCATTGCGCCGTCCAATACCTACCTGACCGCCGATGGCGCCTATGTGGTGATTGCCGGCAACAGCGACCCCATCTACAAGCGCCTGATGACCACCATCGGCCGCGTCGACCTGGCCGAGGCGCCCGAGTTTGCCCACAACGATGGTCGTGCGGCGCAGAGTGGCGTACTCGATGCGGCGATCACCCACTGGACCAGCAGCCGGCCTATCGAGCAGGTGCTCAGCGCACTGGAAGCCGCCGAAGTGCCGGCCGGACGTATCTACTCGGTGGCGGACATCGTCAGCGACCCGCACTACCAGGCACGTGACATGTTGCTCAATGCCGAGTTGCCCGGCGGTGTGTCGGTGAAGATGCCGGGCATTGTGCCCAAGCTCTCCGAGACCCCCGGCGCGGTGAACTGGTCAGGCCCGGCGTTGGGGCAGCACACCGACGGCATCCTTGGCAGCCTGGGCCTCAGCGCTGCCGATATTCAACGTCTTAAAACCCGCGGAGTGGTGCAATGATTCAGGACTATGGTGACCCGCTGATCGTGCAGGAAGTCTCGCCGCGCGATGGCCTGCAAATCGAACCGACCTGGGTCGAAACGGCCGACAAGATCGCGCTGATCGACCAACTGTCCCTTGCAGGGTTTTCGCGGATCGAGGCCGGCTCTTTCGTCTCGCCCAAGGCCATCCCGGCGTTGCGCGACGGCGAGCAGGTGTTCCAGGGTATCGAGCGCAGCGCCTCGGTGATTTACGTGGCGCTGATTCCCAACCTCAAGGGCGCCCAGCGCGCCATCAAGGCCCGCGCCGATGAGCTGAACCTGGTGATGTCGGCCAGCCAGACCCATAACCTGGCCAATATGCGCATGCGCTGCGAAGCCTCGCTGGCGGCGTTTGCCGATGTCGTCAGCTTTGCCGCCGACTATCCGGTGCGCCTCAACGGCAGCATCGCCACCACCTTTGGCTGCCCGTTCGAAGGCAGGATCGACGAAGACCGCGTGCTGCAGATCGTGCGGGCTTATCGTGAGCTGGGCATCCAGGGCATCACCCTGGCGGACACCACTGGCATGGCCAACCCGCGCCAGGTGTCGCGCCTGGTCGGACGCGTGTTGCAAGAGGTCCCCGCGGGCGACCTGACCCTGCATTTCCACAACACCCGCGGTTTGGGATTGTGCAATGTGCTGGCCGCTTATGAGGCCGGCGCCCGACGGTTTGACGCGGCGCTTGGTGGCCTGGGTGGCTGCCCGTTTGCGCCGGGGGCGTCGGGCAATATCTGTACCGAAGACTTGGTCAACCTGTGTGAGGAAGTGGGGATTCACACCGGCATCGACCTGCCACACCTGCTGACACTGTCCCGTCGTTTACCCGCCTTGTTGGGGCATGAGTTGCCCGGCCAGGTGGTCAAGTCCGGGCGTAACAGTGACCTGCATCCACCACCGGCGTACATCGCCACGCTGTAACGCCGCACCACACAACAAAAACAACCGGACGCCTGAGAGCAGTCCGCTGGAGAACAACAATGAGCACTAATACGTTAGAGGCCGGCGCGCGCCCGGCAGGTACAGACGATGCCATCAAAGCCGTGGTTAAAAAGGTCGCCTGGCACCTGATGCCGCTGATCATGGTGTGCTATCTGTTCGCCTTCTTCGACCGAATCAACATCAGCTTCGCCAAGTTTCAGCTGCAAGCCGACCTTGGCTTGAGCAATACCGCTTACGGTCTGGGGGCGGGCCTGTTCGTGGTGGGGTACGTGCTTTTTGAAGTGCCGAGCAACATGATGCTGTACAAGGTCGGCGCGCGGCGCTGGATTGCACGGATCATGGTGTCATGGGGGCTTGCGACCGCCGCCATGGTGTTCGTCACGACGGAATGGCAATTCTACGCGCTGCGCTTTTTGATCGGTGCCATGGAGGCCGGTTTTGCTCCGGGCGTGCTGTATTACCTGACGCTATGGTTTCCCCAGGATTTCCGCGGGCGGATTACCTCGATGCTGTTCCTCGCGTCAGCATTCGCGGGGCTGGTGGGCGCGCCGTTTTCCGGGTTGGTGCTGGAGCACTTGGACGGCGCCCTGCAAATGCGCGGTTGGCATTGGTTGTTCCTGCTCGGCGGTTTGCCGTGCATTGCGCTGGCGTGGATGGTGCTGACGCAATTCAAGGATCGCATCGAAGATGCGCCCTGGCTGAGCCCCGAAGAAAAAACCTTGTTGGCCAGCCGCATCGCGGTGCATGAGGTGCACAAAAAAGGCTCGTTGCTCCAGGCCTTGCGCATTCCGGGCTTCCTGATGCTGGGCCTGATCTACTTCCTGATCCAGGTGGCGTCCTACGGCCTCAATTTCTGGGCGCCGCAATTGATCCGCAGCACGGGCATCGAAAGCCCGGTGGTGATTGGTTTGTTGACGGCCATCCCTTACATCTGCGGCGCCATCACCATGATCGTGGTGGGGCGATGGTCTGACGCGACGGGCGAGCGACGCAAATTCGTCAGTGGGTTGGTGGCGCTGGGCGCGATAGGCTTCTTCTGCGCCGGGATTTTTGATAACCACACCACCTTCCTGATCATTGCGCTGGGCTTCCTGGGCGCCGGTATCATCGCGTCGATCCCGACGTTCTGGACCTTGCCGCCCAAACTGCTGGCAGGTGCCGGAGCCGGTGCGGCGGGCGGGATTGCGTTGATCAACACCCTGGGGCAATTGGGCGGTATCGTCAGCCCGGTGATGGTGGGGCGTATCAAGGACATGACCGGCAGCACCACCCCTGCACTCTATGCCATCGGCGTGTTCGCATTGATTGCCGCTGCGCTGCTGATGTGGGGGCTGCCGCAGAAGATGCGTACCTCCGACAAGCGCTGACGGAGTTTCACGCAGCGGCCAGGGCTTTGGCCGGCGCGCTGCTGAACTGAATCAACGCCACACCGCTGATCAACAGCAACGCCCCGAGCACACGGGGCGTTGTCAGTTGACGCTCAAGCAGGCCGAACAGGCCGAAGTGATCGAGCAGCAGCGAGGCCAGCATCTGCCCGGCCAGGGCCAGGGCGATAAACCCCGACGCGCCCAGCGCTGGCAGCAGCATCAGCGCCAATGAAATAAAGCACACGCCAAATGCACCGCCGGCCCACATCCACAACGGTGCCTGGCTGATGAACGTCAGGCTCGGAAAGGGCAGGCGCAGGGCGATTATCACCGGTAGCAACAGGATAATGCTCACCAGCAGCGACGCCAGGGTGGCCCACAAAGGGTGGCCGAGCCCGCGCCCGAGGTTGGCGTTGATGGCACTTTGAAACGGCACCACGGCCCCGGCAATCACCGCCAGCGTCAACACTCCTGCCCAATGCCACGTTGTCATGTCGAATCTCCCAGAGGTTTTGCTGGACTCTAGGTTATTCGTCGCGCAAATTTAAATTCCAAATAGTTATGCCGGCCATGCAGCTTATGAATGATCTTCGCCGTGTCGACCTTAACCTGTTGGTGATCCTCGACGCTTTGCTCTGCGAGCAACACGTCACCCGCGCCGCCGAGCGCTTGCATCTGAGCCAGCCCGCAGTCAGCCACGCCTTGGCGCGCTTGCGCGACTTGCTGGGTGATCCGTTGCTGGTGCGCCAGGGCGGCACATTGGTCCCCACCGCTCGCGCTCTCGAGTTGACCGCACCGCTGACTGAAGCCCTGGCCCAGGTGCAGGCGCTGCTGGCGCCTAACCGTTTTGAGCCGGCCTCGGCCAAACGTCGCTTTCGTGTGGCGATGTCGGACTACAGTGCGGCGATTTTCTTGCCCGAATTGGTCCGCATGCTACGCCTTGAAGCGCCGGGCATCGATTTGCAGATTATTCAGGCCAGCCGCGAAGGCATGGTGGACGGCGTGCTCAATGGCGACCTCGACCTGGCGGCGGGTGTGTTCCCTGACATGCCCGCGCAACTGCGCACGACGCCGTTATTCGAAGAGCACTACACCTGCCTGGTGGACCGCAACAGCCTGCCAGAAAACGCCACCCTTGATCTGCCCACCTACCTGTCGCGACCCCATGTGCTGTTGGAGATGCGTGGCAGCGGAACCCCGGAAATCGAACGGGCGTTGACCCTCATTCGTGAGCGGCGGCATGTGGCGATCAGCCTGCCGCACTGGGGCGTGGCGCCGCAGTTGATCGAGGGCACGGACCTGATCCTGACCGTATCGTCGCGAGGGCTGTTGCATATCGATCCGCCATTGTTGGCCGTGCCGCCGCCGTTTCATATTCCCTCGTTTGCGTTCGAGCTGGCCTGGCATGCGCGGCGGGGAGGCGATTCGGGGCTGCAGTGGTTGATCGGGCGCGTGCAGGGTGTGTTGGCGTAGACCTTGGTACGGGCAATCAGCGTGGTCGTTTTTAACGGCGAGAACATGCAGAATTCATCCACTTGATTACTCTTCAGAGTCGCGCCCATGACCCCATCTCTGCTGCTCGCTGTCCTTGCTTCGGGCTTTATTTACGGCATTACCCCTGGCCCCGGCGTCCTGGCCGTGTTCGGTATCGGCGCTGCCCGTGGGCGTCGCGCCGGCGCGGGGTTTTTGTGTGGGCATTTGCTGGGTGACGTGGTGTGGTGCAGTACGGCGCTGATTGCGATTGTCGGCGCGCGGGAAGTCGGCAGCACTGCATTCGATGTGCTCGGCGTGCTGAGCGGGCTGTACTTGTTCTGGCTTGGCTGGCGCGCGATACGCACCCAGCGCCGCAGCAGCGATGCGCCTCAGGGGGCAGCGCGGCATCCGTTCTGGCACGGCATTCTGTTTGGCCTGACCAACCCGAAGGCTTACCCGGTGGCGGTGGCCACCTTTACTGCGTTGCTGTCCAGCCGGGCCGAGCTGCTGACCTGGTCGATGCTGCCATGGTTGATCTTCCTGAGCTTTATCGGTGGCACGCTGGCCTACGCGATCCTGATCGGTGTGGTCGGCGCACAGCGCGTGCGCACGGTGTACCAGCGTCATGAAATCCTCATCACAAAGCTCTGCGGTCTCATGTTTATCGGCTTCGCCATCAATGCGCTGGCGCACGCGTTGCCTGGTCTGTTTGGCAGTAGACCGGCTTGAGAGAACATCGACCGTTCGTCGCGCGGGCAAGTTTTTTCTAAACCTTTGCCACGTTGAAAATTCGAATTCAGGGCGGGTGTGTATTCCCCGCACTCATTTTTGCCCTGGAGGAACCCATCATGAGCCGCATGGCTATCCGGTTACGCACCGCCAGTTTTGCGATGCTGCTGGGCCTCGGCGCCAGCAATGCTTTCGCCCAGTCGCCTGCTGAATTCATTGAGCAGGCTTCGGCCAAAGGCATGGCCGATATCGAAACCAGTCGCATGGCCCACGCCAAAACCTCGTCCCAGGAAATCAAGGACTACACCATCGAGGTGATCAATGAGCGCACCCTTGCCAACCAGCACCTGGCGGCCATTGCCAAGAAGCTCGACCTGCCGGTGGCACCACGGGAAAAGATCGTCGACAAAGCTGAGACCCTGATGCCGGAATTAAAGGACGGCGACTCTTTCGACGCGGCCTACACTGCGCAACAGGTCAAGGAAAACGAGGACGCCATCGCCCTGTTCAAGAAGGAAGGCGCGGCCTCGGACGTCCCTGAAATCAAAGCCTTGGTAGATGAGACGCTGCCCAAATTGGAGGAGCGTCTGCAGAAAGCCCGAGCCCTGGCTTCGACTTATGGCAAAGGGCATCAAGGCGACGGTTGAGGCTGTTTGCATAAAGGCAAAACGGCGGTTGGATCAGATCCAACCGCCGTTTTTTATGGGGCTCAGTACATCAGCTCGGCCTGCCCCGTGCCTTCCAGGGCGAGCAGATACCGCTTGGCCGCAAGGCCTCCCGCGAACCCGGTCAGCCCGCCGGACGCACCGATCACGCGATGGCAGGGGGCGATGATCGAGATGGGATTGCGCCCGTTGGCGGCACCGACCGCACGCACGGCGTTGGGGTTGCCGATCTGCCGGGCGATCTGGCTGTAGCTGCGGGTTTCGCCGAAGGGGATGGTCAACAGGGCCTGCCACACTTGTTTCTGAAAGTCAGTGCCGGTGAAGTCCAGTTCCAGCTCGAACGTACTGCGCGTACCGGCGAAGTACTCCTGCAACTGACGCTCGGTTTCCAGCAGCACCGGGCAGTCGTTGGCCTCGCGCAACTCGCCCAGGCGCACACGGTTGGCGCGTTCGCACTCCCACAGAATCGCACTGAGTTTGTCATCGCGCGCCACCAGCGTGAGCTGGCCGACAGGGGAGGGCATGAGCGTGTATTCGCAGGGCATGAGCGGGCTCCTCAAGGGGCGGCTGTTAAAGATGACGTGGTGACTGTAGCGCCCCCCTTCAGGATGCAAACTACGTTTCTTGCGATCAAATGTCTCAGGGCCTGGAATAGGGGGAACGCTAACGCAAGCCTGGTCCTGAGTAGCGAGCGGGTGTCCCACGGTCAACGAGCCCTCGTTCAGTTCGGTGAGGTCTGATCCTACCGATCCTGTTGCAGCACCTTAAGCGCTGCGGACGCGAGAAACCCCGAGCGGCTTTTCTCTTCCGGGTGGTGCAGAACGCATTCGTCAATGCGATTGAGCAGATAACCCGGCAGGGTGATGTTGAGTTTCTGCGCCTTGCCCAGGTACTTGGTGACGTCAGCACATTTTTTGTTTCAGTCGGGGTCAATACCAGCAACGGCACATACGGCGTTTACCTACGTGGGTTTGTACCTCGGCCTGCTGCCGTTCAACCTTGGGCAGGCGGCTTTGTGTACGCTGTACACCCTGTTTTGGCTGACGCTGGTTGTGATCTCTATCGCCATTCGGCCGGTGCCGTGGGGGCTATCTCATGGCGCCATGCCTGTTAAAAAACAGTCCCCAGGGAAAAAGGGATGCGCAGCGCACCAATGGGGCCATCACGAACCCCGCACATTTCATCATGCGCACATTGCTGCACCAGTTCACACGGGAACGGCGGAACGTGCTGCAACAGGTCGCGTAAATGCGTGGTGGAGCGGATACGCATCGGCTTGCCGTTGTCGTCCAGCAACGTCATCTCTATGTTGTCGAGTTTCACACGGGCGATGTAGAAACCACCCTCCAGTGACAGCAGCTCCAGCCCGCGCACTTCACCTTTTCCGGCCAGTTCGGTCAGCCTCTGCACATTCATGATTCACCTTCGCTTTCGGGTTTATTGGCGACGAAAGAACAACGTGACCTGGCCCCACTCCACGCCGAACTTGGACATGCTAGACCGGTTGATCATCGTGTCTTCGTCCATCAGGTACATCCAGTCGTCAAAACTCACTTCGTACACCGAGCCATCCACCGGCAGGTTGAGGCGATAGCGCCAACGCAATGCATTCCCGGCGATCTCGCCAATGGCCTCGCCGACCACGTCACCGGCGCGTCCGCGCCAGCGCCCGGGGCCGTCGGGTGTGAGCGTCCATACGCGGCGCTGGCGGGTGCCATCGCTGTAAAGAAAGTGTTCGTCGAGAATCAGGTTATCGCCCTCGCGACGGCTGGCGATGTCCACCTCGAAGCGCTTGGCCACTTCACCCGAGCGCTTCTCGAAGATGCCCCAGGCCTTGACGGGTTTACTGAAGAAGCGCGCCAGGTCCAACGTTGGTTTTTGGTCGGCATAGTGGTCTACCCCAACGCCTGTGCAGCTGCATAGGCTGAGTATCAGGAACAATGAAACCAGAAGACGTGGCATTGCCTGGCCCCTTGATCACACGCGGCGTGATGCCGGTGTTCAAGGTTTGATACTTGTACAGAATTATGGATTTGTACAGGTTTTGAGGCGCAAATTCTGTGGCAGATGCTTCGAACTCAAATCGCAGCCATAAAAAAACCGGCCATTTAGCCGGTTTTTTTACATTCCCATGTCAGCAGCATCCTGACGCGAGAACAAAATGAGAGTGGAGCGGGTAGAGGGAATCGAACCCTCATCTAAAGCTTGGGAAGCTTTCGTTCTACCACTAAACTATACCCGCTCAGAGCGGCTGACTTTGTACCAGAACTTCATCGGGATTTGAAGTTTTTCTTTGAAAATGTGCAGGTTGTGGTGAGCAAGCAAGCTTGCCCGCCACAATGTGCATCGCAGTGAATCATCATTTCAAATCGCAAATGCGTGCTGTGTCTGACTGCTGTGACAACGCAATCGGCTGACCTGCCGCTGCGCTTTCAAAAAGCCGACGACCGCTTGCTGACTGTCCCGGCACGCCGCCTTGTGTTCCATATCCAGAAAATGCCCCGTCGCCTGGATGGTGCTGAAGCTGCTGTTGGTCACGTAGTTGCCGAACTGTCTGGCATCCTCTGCACTGGTGTATTCGTCCCATTCTCCGTTCAAGAACAGCACGGGTACGTCGATGGCCTTGGCCGCCTTGAGGTAGCACAGGCGGTCGCTGTTGAGCACCTGGCTGATGTGGAAGTGCATCTGCCCGTATTCGTGTTCGGCCAGGCTGCTCACGTGTTTGTAGTTAAAGCGTTTGAACAGCGATGGCAGGTGTTTGCCGATGGTGCTGTTGACCAGGTGGCCGACGCGGTCGCGGTCGAGGTTGCCGAGGTAGTCGACGCCGCGCTCAAGGTAGTCGCGCATGGGCGCGTTGATCACCGGTGAGAACGAGCTGATCACGGCCTTTTCCACGCGGCGGGGGCGCTGGGCGAGGGCGACCAGAGTGGCGGCGCCGCCCCAGGAGAATGACAGTACGTGTTCGGCGGCGAAGTGGTCGATCAGTTCCAGCAGAATCTGGCCCTCGACTTCCTTCGTCAGCATTTGCTCATGACGGTTATGGATTTTGGAGCGGCCGGCGTAGGGCTGGTCGTACAAAACTACATTGAACTGCGGGTACAGGCTTTTCACGGTTTGGGCGAAGGATGCCGTGGTGGCCATGGAGCCGTTGACCAGGATGATGGTCTTTTCAGCAGCGTCCGCGCGATAGAACTCCGTGTAAACCCGATACTGACCCTGTATATCCAACACAGCGATTTCCGGCCTCATGTCGTAAGACTCCTGGCAAGCGGGTAGGGCGCGCAGATAACTCTGCACGAGCTTTGTGACAGGTAGGCATACGCCTGGAGAATGAGGCCCATGTCGGTCCGATAACGGCTGGCCGGCGGGTGTTGTTATGGCGGGCTGGTTGCCTGGAGGGCCCGCAGATCAAGCGCGGGCGAGGGCAAGGTGTCTCTTGGAGGTTATAGGCGACTCGCCAGTCATAAGTTGGCTGGTGATGTGCAGTCAAGCACAGGTTGAGGATGTCGCAAGTCGCGCAAATAGGTTTTTGCCATCACCGGCCGAACGGTCATTACACCTGGCGGATTTCCTCATCGGTCAACGCTCGATATTGGCCGGGCGCGAGTTCAGCATCCAGCACAAGCGGCCCCATGCGCTCGCGATGCAAGGCAATCACCTTATTGTTGAAGTGCCCGAACATGCGCTTGACCTGATGGTAACGGCCTTCGACGATGCTAAGGCGCGCCGTAGTGGGGCCCAACACGTCCAACACGGCGGGTCGGGTGGTTAGGTCTTCAAACGCAAAGTACAGGCCCGCGGCAAAAGTAGTCGCGTATTCAGGACCGATAGGCTCTTGCGTTTCAACCAGATAGATCTTGGGCAGTTTGGTCGTCGGTTGCGTCAGGCGCCTCGACCACTGGCCGTCGTTGGTGATCAGCATCAGCCCGGTGGTGTTGAAGTCCAGACGCCCGGCGATATGCAGTTCGTCCTTATCCATTTCATCCAACAGGTCGAGCACTGTCGGGTGTTGTGGGTCCGCTGTGGCGCTCACGCAGCCCTTGGGCTTGTGCAGCATGAAATAACGCGCCGGTTTACCTGCCTGCATCTCTTCGTCATCAACGCACACGCGGCTGAACTCGCGCACCTCATGGTGTGGGTCGCTGACCGCCATTCCATCGACGCTCACCCGCCGCTCAGCCAGCAGCAGGCGAACCTGCTGACGGTTGAAACGCGGCAAGTTGCTGAGGAACCGATCAACCCGCATCGCGATTGCGCAATTGTTCACCGACCCGCGCGCAACGCGGACACAGGCAGGCCTTGTTGCGTAATGCCTCAGGCAAGGCTTGGAGCACCGCAGGATCGACGGTGACGCTGTAACACCAGCAGGGTTGGTCGACCGTGCGCGGGTCGGCCAGGGTGCAGTCGTTGCGAGCGCCGCAGGCGGGGCAGAGGGTTGGTGTGGTCATTGGCTGGGGCTGCATCGGGCAAGGTTCACTTGGACCTGCACGATACAGCGCCAACCCTCGGCAGGCTACTTACAGCTGGAACTTGCTGACCAGCACATTGAACGACGTGGCCAGGCGGGAAAGGTCCTGACTGGACGCGTTGGTCTGATTGGCGCCGGCGGCAGTCTGGGTCGAGAGGTCCTGAATGTTGAGCAGGTTACGGTCCACTTCGCGGGTCACTTGGGCCTGCTCTTCGGAGGCGGAGGCGATCACCAGGTTACGCTCGTTGATCTTCGCCACGCTGGCAGTGATGCGTTGCAGCGCTTGACCGGCGTTTTGCGCGAGGGTCTGGGTATTGTTGGCCCAGGTCATGCTTTTGTTCATGGCCGCTACCGCACCATCGGCGCCGACCTGCACCGCGCCGATCATTTTCTCGATATCGACCGTGGAGGTCTGGGTGCGATGGGCCAAGGCCCGCACCTCGTCGGCAACCACCGCAAAACCGCGGCCTTGTTCGCCGGCGCGGGCCGCTTCGATCGCCGCATTCAGCGCCAGCAGGTTGGTCTGGTCGGCGATGCTGCGGATCACATCGATTACCTTGCCGATCTCGCGCACCTGATTGGCCAAGTCCTCGACCGATTGTGTCGATTCGTTAATCTCCACCACCATCGAGCTCATGCCGGACACGGCCTCTTGCACTTGTTGGCGACCGTCCTCGGCTTCAGCGGTGGCCTGGCGTGAGGCTTCGGAGGTGGACACGGCATTGCTTGCGACTTCGTCCACGGCAGCAGTCATCTGGTTGACGGCGGTGGCGGCTTGTTGGATTTCGTCATTCTGGCGGATCAGGCCACGGCTGCTTTCTTCGGTGACCGCGCTCAGCTCCTCGGCGGCAGACGCGAGCTGGTCGGAGGCGTTGGCGATTTCCAGGAGGGTGCTTTTCAAGCCGCCCTGCATATCCGAGAGCGCCATCAGCAATTGCCCGGCTTCATCGGTGCGGTTGGTGACGATGGCCTGGGTCAGGTCGCCCTTGGCGATGCGCTGCGCGTTCTCGACCGCCTGGGCGATAGGCCGGGTGATCAGGCGGGTGATCAGCACACCGATGATGAGGGCGATGATAAAGGCCAGGACAATGCCGCTGATCATCCAGGTCAACGCGCTGTCACGCAGCTCATCGGCGGCGACGGCGCCTTCCTGGATCTGGCGGTTGTTGGACTCGATCATCACGCGGATCAGCGCGCGGGCCTGACGGAACAGTTCATTGTTGGTGCTGTTGAGCTGCGCTCGGGCTTGGTCAACCTGGCCGCTGTCGAGCATCGACATGATGCTGTCCGAACTGCTGATGTAGGCGGGCCAGATCTGGTCGAGTTTGTCGCCTGCCGCTCGTTCGTCATCTTCGAGCGCCGTGGCGCGGTAGGTGTTATAGGCGGCCTGGCTGTTCTTCAGTTCGTTGGCGATGTCCTGGCGCACGCGGTCGCGGTCTTGTTGGGACACGTCACCCTGGCTGGCATCCATCAAACGGTACAAACCACGGTTGTGGGCGACCAGGCCATTGAGGGTGGCAGACGTGCTGCTGACGGATACGAGATTGTTGGAGAACGCCATTTCCAGTGAGTTGGCCAGCCGCACAACACCTTTGATGCCCAACAGCCCAACCCCGAGGGTGACGAGGGCGCACAGTAGAAAAGAAAGCAGCAGCTTGGTTGAAATTTTCATGGCTCGGATCCGGCGATAGTGGCGAGGGACACACGCTAGAGCCTCCCTGGCTTGGTGCGATGGCATAGTGACATCGTCGCAATCGAGAAAGTTTCGGCCCAACTGAATTTAGTGAATCGATAAAGTAACTTGATGGTTAACAGCTATTGATAGCTGTGCTCAGCGTCAGCGCTAACACCTGCTGCGTTCATGTATCAAGTTGTTACCAAAAGGCACCAGATTCGGTTTTTGATGTCAGATATTTCGTCATTCAGTGAAAGCTGAATGCCGCCCTCCCGCGTCGCTGGAGGTGCTCTTCCGCGGTCCAGGAGGCCGCCATGTATCGACGACTGCTGCTCAGCGCTTTACTCGGTCTGACCCTTACCGCCTGTGTGCCCTACTACGATGGAGGCGCGACCTACTATCGATCCGAGGTCTACACCTCACCGGCGCCGGCGTATTACTACGGGGGTGGTCCGGCCTATCAATACCGTCGTGATTATTACCCCTCGCCACGCTATTACGCGCCCGCACCGCGTTACTACTCTGCGCCGCGTTATTACCAGCCGGCACCGCGCTACTACCCATCAGGGCCAAGGGCCGGTTACCGGCCGTACCCGAACCAGGGCTGGGGCGATCATGGGGGCAATGGTCGGCACGGCCGCGGTGGCGACCATGGAGGTGGCCGCGGCGGCCACCGTTGACAGGCAAGCGGCGCAGCAAGCGCCGCTTTTTTGTGGGCGGGCAATGCTCAGTAGTCGGACAAGTCGGCCAGCGGGTGCCGGCCTTCCCACGCCTTGTTGAAATGCGCCTGTACCACGGCCTCCGGCACCGTATTGATGTCCGGCCAATGCCAGTGGGGCGTCTGGTCCTTATCGATCAAACGGGCGCGTACCCCTTCGCTGAATTCCGGATGGCGGCAGCAATTGAGGCTCAGGGTGTATTCCATCTGGAACACCTGGGCCAGGGACAAATGGCGCGCGCGTTGAATTTGTTCCCACACCAGATGCGCGGTCAGCGGGCAGCCTTCGCTTAATGTGTTACCGGCCCGGCTGAGCAACGGGTCGGAGTGATCGCGCAGTAGGCTCAAGGCACGCCAGGCACCGCGTACATCGCCCACATCCAGCCACTCGTCGATCTGCGCCCGGCGCGGTAACCATTGGGCTTCGGGTTGCTGGTTGAGGGCTTCCTGGGCCAGGGATTTGAGCAGGCTGTTGAGTTGCAGCGCGGACTGTTCCTGCCAGTTCAGTTGCAACAGGCCGTCGAGCAGTTCGTCGTGTTGGTCGTCGCGCAAGAAGCGGTCGGCCAGGCCCAGGTCAAGTGCATCACGGCCGTTGACGTGCGCGCCGGTGAGGCCGAGGAATAAACCAAGCTTGCCTGGCAGGCGCGACAGAAACCAACTGGCGCCTACATCCGGATACAGGCCGATGCTGATTTCGGGCATGGCCAGCCGGCTGCTGGGCGTGACAATGCGCACCGCTGCACTTTGCAGCAGGCCCATACCGCCGCCCAGCACATAACCGTGGCCCCAGCAGATCACCGGCTTGGGATAGGTGTGCAGGCGGTAGTCGAGGCGGTATTCAGCGGCAAAAAACTGCGCGGCCAGCGCCGGGACTTCACCCGGCTGCTCGCGGCACGCCTGGGCCAGGCTACGCACCTCGCCACCGGCGCAAAATGCCTTGGGGCCGTTGCCACGCAACAGCACGCAGACGATGTTCGGGTCTTTGGCCCACGCATCCAGGCGTTCGCCCAGGGCCAGGATCATTGGTAAGGAGAGGGCATTGAGGGACTTTTCAGCGTCCAGGCTGGCGATGCCAATACGGGCACCGGCGCTGCCGGTCAGCTCTTCGAAATGCAGATTCATCGTGGCCTCAATCGAGAAGGTGAGAGATCAGTATGGTCGCGCCAAAGGAAAGTGCCGGTGGTGTGTCAGATCAATTGACAAGCGGGGTCGGCTTTCCTAGGGTTCGCGCATTCTTTTTTACACGATGACCCCACCATGACCGAAGGCGACCGTATCAAACTCGAACCCAGCTGGAAACACGCCCTGCGTGATGAGTTCGACAAGCCCTACATGGCCCAACTGCGTGAGTTTTTGCGCCAGGAGCACGCCGCCGGCAAAGAGATCTACCCGCCGGGCCCGCTGATTTTCAACGCGCTCAACTCAACGCCTTTGGATAAGGTCAAGGTGGTCGTGCTCGGCCAAGACCCGTACCACGGCCCCGGCCAGGCCCACGGCCTGTGTTTCTCGGTACAGCCGGGCGTGCCGGCGCCGCCGTCCCTGGTCAATATCTATAAAGAGCTCAAGCGCGACCTGAATATCGACATCCCCAACCACGGCTACCTGCAAAGCTGGGCCGACCAAGGTGTATTGATGCTCAACACCACCATGACCGTAGAGCGCGCCAACGCCAATGCGCACGCGGGCAAGGGCTGGCAGTTTTTTACCGATCGGATTATCGAAGTGGTCAGCGAGCATCAACCGCATTTGGTGTTTTTGCTGTGGGGCGCCCATGCCCAGGGCAAGCAGAAGCTGATCGACGCCACCAAACATCTGGTGCTGACATCGGTGCATCCGTCACCGTTGTCGGCGTATCGGGGCTTTTTGGGCTGCGGGCATTTCAGCCGCACCAATAAATTTCTTGAGCAGAATGGCGAGACGCCGATTGAGTGGCGATTGCCGCCACTCTGAGGCTCAGGTTTTCTCGGGCTGGCGGTTCCAATGGCGGAACAAGGGTTCGGCCAGAAACAACACAAACAACAAACGCATCACCTGCATCGCCGTTACCAGCGGCACCGAAAGCTGCAGGGTCTCGGCCGTAAGGCTCATCTCGGCAATACCGCCGGGCATCATGCCCAGGGTCAACGAGCGCAGGTCCAGGTGGGTGAGGGCACTCAAGCCCATCGCCGCCAATGTTGCGAGCGCCATGGTCAAGGCCGTGCCGATCAAGGTGCGGCCCATGAACGAGGGGGCCCGGCGAAAGAACTCGCGATTGAAGTGGCAGCCCAAACCGCTGCCGATCAGCCATTGGCCGATCTGGCTGCCGCCGTCGGGCAAACCGATATGCAGGTCCCACACCACGCTGGCGGTGGCACTCACCAGCAATGGCCCGAACAGCCAAGGGTTGGGCTGACGCAAGCGCTGCCAGCCCCACGCCACCAGCGCGCCGAGGGGAAACAGCAGCGCCAGCCAGGCCCAGCTCACCGGCGCAGGGTGGAACTGGGGGGCGCCGCCTTCCAGCAAATACTTGAAGATCGCCGGTACACACAGCACCACCACCAGCACCCGCAGGCTTTGCCCCGCCGCGACACGGCTGAGCACCGCGCCATTGCGTGAACCAAGGTTGACCATCTCACCGGAACCACCGGGCATGCTGGAGAAAAATGCAGTGGCACGGTCTTCACCGCTGCGACGCATCAGCCACACGCCCACCACGCTCGACAGGCTGGTCACCAGTGCACCGAAGAAGATCAGGCCGAAGTGGCTCATCACCTGCTCGATCACCAGCGGGGTGAAGTGCAGACCGATGCCGATCCCCACCACCCATTGGCCGCATTTGCGCCCGCCGGGTATCTCGGCCAACTGCCAGGGTGTGAGGCAGCGCACCAGAATGATCGCCAGCAACGAGCCGACCATATACGGCAATGGCCAGCCGACGAGGCTGGCCAGGTAACCGCCGGCCAGGCCGACCAGCGGTGTTCCCCACCATTGCTTAAAGGTGACCTCAGACATCGGCCACGGCACGACGCTGTTGGGCACGTTTGCGCCAAATACGCAGCAGCGGCACCAGCAGCATGATTGCCGTCAGCACCCAGACACCAAAGGTGATCGGGCTCGACCAGAGAATTTCCAGCCCACCGTTGGAGATCGACAGCGCGCGGCGCAGGTTTTGCTCCATCAGGCCACCGAGGATAAAGCCCAGCAGCAACGGCGACAGCGGGAAGTCCAGTTTGCGCAGAATGTAGCCGAAGATGCCGATGCCAATCATCAGGAACAGGTCGAAGGTGGTGGCATGCACCGCGTACACACCAATCGCGGTGATGATGGCGATTACCGGCACCAGCGCCCAGTTTGGTACGGCGAGGATACGCGTGAAGATGCGGATCATCGGGATGTTGAGGATCACCAGCATGACGTTGGCGATAAACAACGAGGCGATCAGACCCCAGACGATGTCCGGTTGCTGTTGGAACAGCAGGGGACCGGGGGTGATGTTGTACAGCGACAGCGCGCCGATCATCACCGCGGTGGTGCCTGAACCCGGTACGCCGAGGGTCAGCATCGGTACCAACGCACCACAGGCCGCCGCGCCGATTGCTGTTTCCGGCGCTGCGAGGCCGCGTTTGTCGCCTTTACCGAATTCACCCGAAGCGCCGGCGATACGTTTTTCGGTCATGTAGGCCACCGCGCTGGCCAGTGTCGCGCCAGCACCTGGCAGTACGCCCATAATGAAACCCAGCACGCCGCAGCGGATGTTCACCAGGAATACCGAAGCAGCCTCCTTGACGTTGAACATCATGCGGCCGGTGGCGGTGACGGCTTCCTGGCCCCGGTGGGTTTTTTCCAGCAGCAACAGGATTTCGCTGATGGAGAACAGGCCCAGCACCAGCACCACGAACTGAATGCCGTCGGTGAGGTGGATGTTGTCGCCGGTAAAACGGTACACGCCACTGTTGGCGTCGATGCCCACCGCCGAGAGGAACAGGCCGATCAGTGCCGCCACAAAGGTTTTCAGTGGTTTGTCGCCGGCCATACCACCCAGGCAGACAATCGCGAACACCATCAGTACGAAATATTCCGCAGGACCGAAGGCAATTGCCCATTTGGCCAGCAGCGGCGCAAACAGCACCATGCCGCAGGTGGCAATAAGCGCGCCGATGAACGAGCTCCACGCCGACAACGACAGCGCTACGCCGGCCAGGCCTTTGCGAGCCATCGGGTAACCGTCCAGGGTGGTCATCACGGTGGAGGCTTCGCCCGGGATGTTCAGCAGGATCGAGCTGATGCGACCACCGTATTCACAGCCCAGGTACACGGCCGCGAGCAGGATCAGCGCCGATTCCGGCGGCAGGCCCAAGGCGAATGCGATGGGGATCAGCAGCGCCACGCCGTTGATCGGGCCCAGGCCTGGCAACAGGCCAACCACGGTGCCGATCAAGGTGCCGCAGAGGGCGGTCACCAGGTTGTAGGGGGTCAACGCGACGCCGAAGCCCTGGCCCAAATAGCCGAAAGTATCCATATCAGTTCTCCAGAACGTTGAGCAGGCCCAGGGGCAGCGGGACATCCATGGCTTTATCGAACAGTAGATAAAGGCCGACACTGATCAAGGTGATGATCACTGCACCCGGTAACCAGCGGCCCCCGTACAAGCGTGCCATCGGAATACCGATCAACATGCTGCTGAGAATGAAGCCCAGCGGTTCGAACGTTGCCGCGAAGACCAGCAGCAGCGCGACGCAGATGCCGATCTTGACCAGGGTATCGCGGTCCAACGCCGGTTCTTCTTCGGTGTGCCGGGTCGGTTGCGGGCGAAACAGCATGTAGATCAGCGCCAGGCTCATCAGCCCGAGCATCAGCAGCGGGTAGGCGCGAGGCCCCACCGGCTCGTAGGAAAACGCCGCCTGATACGGCCAGGCCATCAGCGCCAGGCCGGCACAGGCCAGCAGCAGCACTGCGGCAAAAATGCGTTGTAAAAGCATGTCGAACTCCTGGGCCACGCCGCCTGTGGAGGAGGGCGTGGCCGCGTAAGGAAGGAGGGGCGTTTACTGGATCAGGCCGAACTCTTTGGCCAGCACTTTGTAGTCAGCCACTTGTTTCTTCACGTAGGTGTCCAGCTCCGGACCGGTCATGGCGAACGGGAACAGCTCACGCTGGTCGCGCAGCTTGGCAAACTCCTCGGAGGCCAGCAGTTTGTCGAAGGCGTCTTTCCACCAGGCGTAGTCGGCATCGCTGACTTTTGGCCCAAGGTAGAAGCCGCGCACCACCGGCCAGACAATGTCGTAGCCCTGCTCTTTGGCTGTCGGGATGTCTTTCATTTCCGGCTCATCCAGGCGCTTCTCGGAGAACACGGCCAGCAGGCGCATGTCACCGCTGAGGATGTGCGGCATGGAGTCGGAGATGTCGGTACTGCCCACCTGGATGTGACCGCCGAGCAGAGCCGTGGCGATTTCGCCGCCGCCTTCGAGGGCGACGTAACGCAGCTCACGCGGGTTGATCCCGGCAGCCTTGGCGATCAGTGCGGTTTGCATCCAGTCCTGGCTGCCGACGGTGCCGCCGGAACCAATCACCACGCTGCCTGGATCTTTCTTCAAGGCTTTGACCAGATCGTCGAGGTTCTTGTAGGGCGAGTCGCTTTTGACTGCGATCGCACCATAGCTGGTACCGACCGCCGCCAACCAGCGCACGGCGCTTTCGTCGAAACGACCAAATTTGCCCTGGGCCAGGTTCAGCAGCGAACCGCTGGACCAGGCCACCAACGTGCCGGCGTCGGCAGGGCGCTGCGCGACCACTGCGTTGTAGGCCACTGCGCCTACGCCGCCGGGCATGTAGGTGACCCGCATCGGTTTGCTCAGCAATTTTTCGTTGACCAGCGCGCTTTGCACCAGTTTGCAGGTCAGGTCGAAACCGCCGCCAGGGGAGGCCGGGGCGATGCATTCCGGACGCTTGGGTTCGTCGGCGGCCAGCAGTTGGCCGGCGAACAGCATGCAGCCGGCGGCGAGGGCCAATTTACGCAATGAATAGGTCATGGTGATCTCCGTCTTGTTGTTATGAGTTGTTACTACCAAAGCGCGACGCTGTAGCTGACCAGTACGCGCATTTCGTCCGCATCACGGGCTGAATAGTTGGAGCGGTACGTGGCATTACGCAGGCGCACGGCCACGTCCTTTAACGTTCCGCTCTGCACCACGTACTTGATCTCGCTGTTGCGTTCCCACTCCCGCCCGGTCTCGCCGTTCTTGAGCTTGATGTTGTCACCCGACAGGTAACGGCTCATGAAACTCAGGCCTGGAATGCCCAGCTTGGCGAAATCGTAGTCGTAGCGCGCTTGCCAGGAGCGTTCGTCGGCGCCTGCGAAGTCGTTGATCTGAACGAAGTTGACCAGGTACGGGTCGCTGCCATCCACATAGGGGAAGGCGCTGTCGCCAGACATGTGCTGGTAGCCGGCGCTGAGCTTATGGCCGTTGAGGGCATAGCTGAACAGACCGTTGAGGGAGGTGTTGTCGATCTTGCCGCCGCGCGCGGCACCGGTGTCATCACTGATGGCCAGGCGCAGGTCGGCGGCGAAGGTGCCGGGGCCCATGGGGCGCGCGGCAACCAGGCCGAGGAAGTGCTGGCGATACACGTCGTCGAGCTGGGCGAAGTGGTAGCTGCCGGTGATCTTGTCGGCGAACTTGTAGTCCACGCCACCGAAGTTGAAGTGCTTGCCGGTGGCACCGCTGAGGAAGCGACTGTTCTTGTTGTTGAGGGCGATGTCCTCATAGTTGCTGTCGTCGCGGTCCTTGGCCTTGTCCAGGCGGCCACCGGTGAACACAAGGTTCTTGAATTCCTTGGAGGTCAGCAGGCCACCGTTAAAGGTCTGCGGCAGGATACGCCCATCGTTGGGCTTGAGGATCGGCAGCTCCGGCATCAGCGAGCCGATCTTCAGCTCGGTGGCGGAGATTTTCACTTTGCCGGTCAGGCCCAGCTTGGAGTACTCGTCGGCAGCGCGCCCATCGTCGTGGGTCGGCAGCAGGCCGGTTCCGGTGCGGTCGGGGCTGGAGTCGAGCTTGACCCCGAGCATGCCCAGCGCATCCACGCCAAAACCGACGGTGCCGTCGGTGTAGCCCGATTGCAGGTTGAGCATGAAGCCCTGGGCCCATTCGTCACGCTTGGATTGCTGCGCACTGGTGCCGTCGCGAAAGTCGCGGTTGAAGTACATATTGCGGGTTTCCAGGGTCGCGCTGCTGTCTTCGAAGAAGGCAGCCTGGCTAAGCGGCGTAAAGCCGGCAAGGGCAGCGGCACTGGCGAGGGCGGTCTGGGTACGGCGGGAGAATCGAACAGGCGGGCAAGCCTGGGGCTGTGTCGACAGCATCGTGGTGCACTCCGTTATTGTTCTTATTTTGACGAAAACGCATCGAGGCGTTTTTCGGGCGCGGCCGGTGAGGTCGCTCGGCAGGCAGGACCCACCGTGTCTGGATGCTAAAGGGCGAAGCTTTCACTAACCTTTCAGCTGCCTTTCAATGTTTTCGGGCTTCACAGGGCAGGCGGCGCCTGTAAACTGCCCGGCAAGCGTGGTGTCGACCACCCCTGAATGAGGTAAAAATCCATGCGTGTCCTCCTGGTTGAAGACCATTTGCAGCTCGCCGAAAGTGTCGCCCAAGCGCTCAAGAGCACGGGTTTGACCGTCGACGTGTTGCACGATGGGGTGGCCGCGGACCTGGCCTTGAGCAGCGAGGAATACGCGGCGGCTATCCTCGATGTGGGGCTGCCGCGCATGGATGGTTTCGAGGTGCTTGCGCGGTTGCGGGCACGTGGAAAAAATCTGCCGGTGTTAATGCTGACCGCGCGCAGTGACGTAAAGGACCGGGTGCATGGCCTGAACCTGGGCGCCGACGACTACCTCGCCAAACCGTTCGAACTTACGGAGTTGGAAGCGCGGGTCAAGGCGCTGCTGCGCCGTAGCGTGCTGGGTGGCGAGCGCCAGCAAACCTGCGGCGTACTGGTGTATGACCTCGACACCCGGCGGTTCACCGTCGGCGGCGAACTGTTAACCCTGACTTCCCGCGAGCAGGCCGTGCTTGAAGCCTTGATCGCGCGTCCGGGGCGGGTGATGAGCAAGGAGCAGCTTGCGTCCCAGGTGTTTGGCCTGGACGAAGAGGCGAGCCCCGACGCCATCGAGATCTACGTGCACCGCCTGCGCAAGAAGCTCGACGGGCAACCTATCGCTATCGTCACTTTCCGCGGCCTTGGCTACCTGCTGGAAGCCCGTGATGCATAAGCCGAGCAGCCTGCGCTGGCGCCTGCTGTGGAACCTGGCGCTGCTGTTAGTGCTGTTGATGCTGGCCAGTGGCATGAGTGCCTACTGGAACGGCCGCGAGGCGGCCGACACCGCTTACGACCGCACGCTGCTGGCCTCGGCGCGGACCATCGCCGCCGGCCTGACCCAAGTGGACGGTACGCTCAGCGCCAACGTGCCCTATGTGGCCTTGGACACCTTCGCCTACGACAGCGCCGGGCGGATCTATTACCAGGTCAATGACATCGACCAGAAGCTGATCTCCGGCTACGAGAACCTGCCCGGCCCGCCGCCCGGCACCCCGCGAACTGATGATTACCCGGCGCTGGCGCGGTTTTACAACGCCATGTATCAGGGTCAGGAGGTACGTGTGGTCAGCCTGCTCAAGGCGGTCTCCGAACCGAACATGAACGGGATGGCGGAAATCCGCGTGGCCGAAACCGATGAGGCCCGCGTAAGCATGGCGCGCAGCCTGATGGCCGACACCTTGCTGCGTTTGGGGATGCTCGCCGTCGGCGCATTGTTGCTGGTGTGGTTTGCCGTCAGCGCGGCGTTGCGCCCGCTGGAGCGCCTGCGCACGGCAGTAGAAGAGCGTCAGCCTGACGACCTGCGGCCGTTGCCGCTGGTTGAGGTGCAGCATGAGTTCGGACCCTTGGTGCGCTCCCTCAATCACTTCACCGAACGCCTGCGCGGTCAGTTCGAGCGCCAGGCGCAGTTTATTGCCGACGCGTCCCATGAATTGCGCACCCCGCTGGCGGCGCTCAAGGCACGGCTGGAACTCGGCCTGCGCGCCGAAGACCCTGCTACCTGGCGCAGTACGTTGGAAACGGCGGCGCAGAACACGGATCGACTGACTCATCTGGCCAATCAATTGCTGTCTTTGGCGCGCATCGAAAACGGTGCCCGGGCAATCGCTGAAGGCGGCGCGCAGTTGCTGGACCTGAGCCAACTGGCCCGTGAGCTGGGCATGGCCATGGCGCCGTTGGCCCATGCACGCGGCGTAGCGCTGGCACTGGAGGCTGACGAGCCGGTGTGGTTGCGCGGCGAACCGACGTTGCTCAATGAGCTGCTCAGTAACCTGGTGGACAATGCCCTGGCCCATACGCCACCCGGCGGCAACGTGATTTTGCGGGTCACGGCGCCGGCAGTGCTGGAAGTGGAAGATGACGGCCCGGGGATCCCGGCGGATGAGCGCGACCGAGTGTTCGAGCGCTTTTACCGGCGCAGTCAGCAGGGCATGGGGTCGGGCTTGGGCCTGGCGATCGTTGGCGAGATCTGCCGCGCGCATTTGGCCCAGATCAGCCTGCACGATGGCGAGCAGGCGGGGCTGAAGGTGCGGGTGAGTTTTATCGCGGGTTGATCAGTAGAACATCGACCGTGCTTCATCCAATTCGGCACGCAGCTTGTCGCTGTAGGGGTCGACGCGCAGCTTTTTGAGCGCAGGCAGGGCGGACATCGCGATTTCGGCCAATGGATGGTCAGTTCCGCGGTGGCAGTACATGACGGCGATCTGGACCAGGTCGATGTAATCGAGGCTCGCGGAGTCACGCTCCAGGTTCAGGTACTGGCCTGGCAGTTTTGCGAGCATTTCGGGGAAATCCCAGCCGCTCAGCAGCTTGTCCCCGAGCAGTGGGTGGATGCTGTCGATCACGTCGTTGAGGCTGACCGGGTCGGAGAGCAGCTCGTAGTGGTCCTCGGCGTAGGTCAGGATTGGCAGCACGCCGATCTGATGCACCAGGCCGCCCAGCGCCGCCTGGTCTGGCTTGAGCTGGCTGTGGCTGCGGCACAGTGCATAGCTGACGCCCGCCACTTCGAGGCTGCGGCGCCACACATCGCGCATTTTCTGTTCGACCGCCTCGGAGCGGGCGTGAAAGATCTGCTCCATCACCAGGCCGATGGCCAGGTTGCTGCTGTAGTTGGTGCCCAGTCGAGTGATGGCGGTATGCAGGTCGGTGACTTCCTGGGTCGCGCGCATCAACGGGCTGTTGACCACTTTGATCAGGCGCGCCGACAGGGCAGTGTCGCGACCGATGACCTTGCTCAGATGGCTGATGCTGATTTCCGGGTCTTCGGCGGCCTTACGGATTTGCAAGGCCACTTCCGGCAATGTCGGCAGAACCAGGTCATCATTGTCGATGGCCGCCACCAAAGCCTGTTGGACGCTTTCCGCCAGCTTGTTCATTCATGCTCTCTAGGGTGTTGCGAAAAGTACGGCAACTAACGTTGGATCTCTCGATCGCGATCGAGTGTGTAAGGCAGATCAAGCAGTTGCAAAACCGAGCCTTCCAATGAACCTATGTGCACATCGCCACTATCGGCTGCTTCGGCTTGCAATACCGCCAGAAGTTCAATCACCTGGTCAGCTTTTGCAGCAAGCACCACTTCGCCGATCGAGCTGTTGTGGCTGGGGGAAAACAGTGGGGTGCCAGGCTCGGGCATGTGCGCCGCATTTAGGCTCAGGCGGTACAGGCGGCGCTTGAGTTTGCCCAGGTACTGCATGCGCGCGACGATTTCCTGGCCGGTGTAGCAGCCTTTCTTGAAACTGACGCCGCCTACGGCCTGCAGATTGAGCATCTGCGGGATGAACAGTTCGCGGGTCTGGGGCATCACTTGACCGATACCCGCGCGAACCTGGCCCAGCAGCCATTCATTCAGATCTGCTTCTGTTAACTGTGCGGCCAATTGGCTGCGCACGGTTTCGGCTTTCTCCGCTGGCACCCAGAGTTCGGCGCGGCCAGGCGACACGCGAATGGCGATCAGCGCGTCGGTGCGCACCACACTGTCGGTCTCGGCCGGCAGTTCCAGGCCCAGGCTGGTCAGGGCCAGTTCACCATCGGTGACACCGAAGCGCGCCCAGGCGGCGCTTTCGTCGGTGAGTTTGGACTTGGAAAATACGGCGTATTTTTTCAGGTCGGCCAGTTGCGGCTCGAGCAGCGCGCTGGCCATCGCCAGTAGCACGCCATCACCTTGCAGCAGGATGCGGAAGCTCGACTGCATGCGGCCTTTTTGCGTGCAGCGCGCGCCGAGGCTGGCCTGGGTGTCGCTCAGGTAATTGAGGTTGCAGGTGAGCTGTCCCTGCAGGAATTTGGCAGCATCGGCGCCGCGGACGGCGAGAACGCCTTCGTGGGACAGGGGGCAGAAAAAAGCAGAGTCAGCCATGGGTCATCGCAGGTCAAAAAGTCATGGGTGCATCATAGAGGGGCGCCCGGCAAATGGATAGTTTCGATATGGCGCGACCAAAGCCGACTGGTCCCCCGCTGTCGGGCCTGTATACTTGCGTGCTATTTGAGGAGCGCTCCATGGTCGAAGACGTAGAAATCAATCGCCTCTACTGGCACAGCCGTCGTGGCATGCTCGAGTTGGACGTGTTGTTGGTACCTTTCACTAAAGAGGTGTACGCGACCCTTGATAAGGTGGACCGCGATCTCTACGTCAGGCTGCTGACGTGCGAAGACCAGGACATGTTCGGCTGGTTCATGGAGCGCGCTGAATCGGAAGATCCTGAGCTGCAACGCATGGTTCGGATGATTCTGGATCGTGTCCAGCCCAAGTAATCGCTTTGAATGCCGCTGGCAGGCCTCACGGCTGTTGCTGGCGGCGTACCTGCTGGCCCAGCTGTTCGCGCTGGGTGCCTTGCTGTTTGGCAATCTGCCTTTTTCAAGCCTGGGCCTCGTGTTGTGCCTGGCGCATGCTGCCTGGGTGTTGCCGCGTCATATCCTGTTAACCCACCGTTCGTCGATCCGGGGCCTGCGCCGTGATGAGGACGGCTGGCAGTTATTCAGCGCTGAGCGGGGGTGGTACAGCGTGCAATTGCGGCCTGACAGCCTGGCCTTGCCGTTGATCGTAGTGCTGCGTTACCGGGCGCAAGGTGAATGGCGGGTGCGCTGTATCTGTGTACCGAAAGATTCGCAGGCCGCCGATGTGCATCGGCGCCTGCGGGTGCGCCTGAAGTTCAGCCGCCGTAGGTGGTTGGCACCAGAATAGTGTCACGGGCCTCGGGGAGCATCTGCGGGTAGTCGAGGGTGTAATGCAGGCCACGGCTTTCCTTGCGTTCCATGGCCGAGCGGATCATCAACTCGGCCACCTGGGCCAGGTTGCGCAACTCGATCAGGTCACGGCTGACTTTGTAATTGCTGTAAAACTCATCGATCTCGTCGAGCAGCAATCGCACTCGGTGCTGAGCGCGTTGCAGGCGCTTGTTGGTGCGCACGATACCCACGTAGTCCCACATGAAACGTCGCAGCTCGTCCCAGTTGTGCGCAATGATCACGTCTTCGTCCGAGTCCGTTACCTGGCTGGCGTCCCAGCGCGGCAGGGTGGCTGGCACCGGTATGCGCGGCAGTTGTTCGAGGATGTCGGCCGCAGCCGAGCGGGCGTAGACAAAACACTCGAGCAGCGAATTGCTGGCCATGCGGTTGGCGCCGTGCAGGCCGGTGAAGCTGGTTTCGCCAATCGCGTACAGGCCGGGTACATCGGTGCGACCGTGTTGATCGACCATCACCCCGCCGCAGGTATAGTGCGCGGCGGGCACCACGGGGATCGGGCCTTTGGTGATGTCAATGTTGAACGCCAGGCAGCGCTCGTACACCGTTGGAAAGTGAGTCTTGATGAAGGCTTCGGGCTTGTGGCTGATGTCCAGGTACACGCAGTCGATGCCCAGGCGTTTCATCTCGTGGTCGATGGCGCGCGCTACGATGTCGCGAGGGGCCAGTTCGGCGCGCGGGTCGAAGCGCTGCATGAAGCGTTCGCCATTCGGCAGTTTCAGGTGTGCACCTTCGCCGCGCAGGGCTTCGGTGATCAAAAAGCTCTTGGCCTGCGGGTGATACAGGCAGGTCGGGTGGAACTGGTTGAACTCCAGGTTGGCCACCCGGCAGCCCGAACGCCAGGCCATGGCGATGCCATCCCCGCAGGCGCCGTCGGGGTTGCTGGTATAGAGGTAGACCTTGGCCGCGCCGCCCGAGGCAAGAATCGTGAAGCGCGCGCCGTAAGTGTCGACCTCGCCGCTGGCGCGGTTTAGCACGTACGCGCCCAGGCAGCGCTCACCTTCCAGGCCCAGGCGCTTTTCGGTGATCAGGTCCACAGCAACGCGTTGCTCCAGCAATTCGATGTTGGGACGTTGGCGCGCTTGGTCCAGCAGGGTCTTGAAGATGGCGGCGCCAGTGGCGTCGGCTGCGTGGATGATGCGGCGGTGACTGTGGCCGCCCTCGCGTGTCAGGTGGAACTCGAAGCCGTTGTCATCGCGGCCCGCATGCTCGTCACGGGTGAAGGGCACGCCTTGGTCGATCAGCCATTGGATGGCCTCGCGGCTGTGCTCGACAGTGAAACGCACCGCATCTTCGTTGCACAGGCCGCCGCCGGCATTCAGGGTGTCTTCGACGTGGGATTGCACTGTGTCAGTGTCATCCAGCACGGCGGCAACACCGCCCTGGGCCCAGAATGTCGAGCCATTGGCCAGGTCGCCTTTGCTCAGTACTGCGATGCGCAAGTGGCTGGGAAGCGTGAGCGCAAGGCTCAACCCGGCTGCACCGCTGCCGATCACCAGAACATCGTGTTGAAACTGTTGGCTCATTTGAAGGATTCCGCAAAAAGCGATCCATAGGGGGTGGCGCAAACAGGACGCCTGGATCGGCGAATCAAAGGGTCATACGGCCCACTAGTATATAGAGGGGGGGAGCGGCACAATAGCCGGGCGTTCGTGGCAATCTGAGATTACGGTGAACGGCATGGGTAAAATCGGCCGGTTATTGAAACGGGAACTTTTTGCATAAGCCCTGACTCAATAGCAGGTTGCCCGAAAGCTGGGAAAAGGTTGAGTTTATTGGCCCGTCGGGAGCATTGGACGCGTCAGAAAACCGGCGACAAGATTATTCGCGCAGCCGGCGCTGCCCGCGCTGCGTTTTTCGTGTGTGCCAAATCAGTGCATGCCGGAAACTTGCTTGGAGGGGGAGAACTTTTGCGAAAAGTCCGAGTCTATGTTTGCAAGCCTGATCGTTTAGTTATGCAAGCCTCCTTCAAGTTCAACGAGGAGTGTTCATGCTAACCCAGGAAGAGGATCAGCAGCTGGTTGAGCGCGTCCAACGCGGCGACAAGCGTGCATTTGATCTGCTAGTGCTGAAATACCAGCACAAAATTCTCGGGTTGATCGTGCGGTTTGTGCACGACACCCATGAAGCGCAGGACGTCGCACAGGAAGCCTTTATCAAGGCGTACCGTGCGCTAGGCAACTTTCGCGGCGATAGTGCGTTTTATACGTGGCTATACCGCATCGCCATCAACACGGCGAAGAACTATCTGGTGTCTCGCGGACGCCGCCCACCGGATAGTGATGTAAGTTCAGAAGATGCAGAATTTTACGATGGTGATCACGGCCTCAAAGATCTCGAGTCGCCGGAGCGTGCATTGCTGCGCGACGAGATCGAGGGCACCGTTCATCGCACAATTCAGCAACTGCCAGAAGATTTGCGTACGGCGTTAACTTTACGTGAATTCGATGGTCTGAGTTACGAAGACATTGCGAGCGTCATGCAATGTCCGGTGGGGACTGTAAGGTCACGGATTTTCCGGGCCAGGGAAGCCATCGACAAAGCCTTGCAACCGTTGTTGCAGGAAAACTAAAGACAGCGGCGACAGCCAAGAGAGGAACCGCCATGAGTCGTGATGCCCTGCAGGAATCGCTGTCCGCAGTGATGGATAACGAAGCGGATGAACTGGAACTTCGTCGAGTGCTCAACGCATTTGATGATGCCGAAACCCGTGATACCTGGTCTCGTTACCAAGTCGCTCGGGCGGTGATGCACAAGGATCTTCTAATCCCTCGTCTGGATATTGCTGCGGCTGTTTCTGCTGCGCTGGCCGATGAAGCCGTTCCGGCAAAAGCTGCTCGTGGTCCTTGGCGTAGCCTGGGTCGCCTGGCAGTCGCTGCCTCGGTGACTGTTGCAGTTCTGGCTGGTGTTCGCCTGTACAATCAGGACGAAATCGCCGGTGCCGAACTGGCTCAGCAAACTCAGCAACCGGTCATGGCCGGTCCGCAAGTCAAAGGCCCAGCGGTATTGGCCGGCTACAAGGAAAGCTCTGACACCACCGGTCCTATGGCCAATGGTGTGCTTCAAGGGCAATCCGGCTGGCAAGACCAGCGCCTTCCAGGCTACCTGCGCCAACATGCACAGGAATCGGCTTTGAAAGGCACTGAAAGTGCTCTGCCATACGCACGTGCAGCAAGTCTGGAAAACCGCTGAACCATTAAGGAGCTTTATGCGCGCCATACCGCTCCTTACGCTTTTGCTCAGTGGCTGGTTTGCACTCCCCGCCCATGCCGATGAAGCCCAAGACTGGCTGACACGGCTTGGGCGTGCAGAGCAGCAGCAAAGTTTCGCAGGGACGTTCGTTTACGAACGGAACGGCAGTTTTTCTACCCACGACATCTGGCATCGCGTCCAGAACGGTCAGGTCCGCGAGCGGCTTTTGCAGCTTGATGGTTCTGCCCAGGAAGTTGTGCGTGTAGATGGCCGTACCCAGTGTGTCAGCGGCACCCTTGTCGCCGGCCTCGGTAATTCGCGTGATGCGCCTTCACGTGCACTTGATCCAAAAAAACTCAATCAATTCTACGAACTGGCTGTTGTCGGTAAATCCCGCGTGGCCGGTCGTAATGCAGTGATTGTGTCGATCACGCCGCGTGACCAATACCGCTACGGTTTTGAGTTGCACCTGGATCGTGACACCGCACTGCCGCTCAAGTCGCTGTTGCTCAATGAGCAAGGGCAGTTGTTGGAGCGCTTTCAATTCACTCGCTTGAATACCTCGACCGCACCCGAAGAGCGCGACTTGCAGCCCACTAGCGACTGCAACCCGATCTCCGTCGCTGATGCTCAGTCGCCGCAGAGCGAGTCTAGCGTGGCGTGGCACTTGGAGTGGCTGCCCCCGGGGTTTGAGTTGACCAACAGCACGACCCGTAAAGACATCCATACCAAAGCCACAGTCGACAGCTTGATGTATGAAGACGGGCTGGCGCGTTTCTCGGTATTTCTAGAGCCGATCAGTGATGTGAGTGTGACCGAGACCCGCACGCAGCTGGGCCCAACGGTTGCTGTATCTCGTCGGTTGAATACGGTGGACGGGGCGATGATGGTCACGGTCGTCGGTGAAATTCCGATCGGTACCGCCGAGCGCATTGCGCTGTCGGTGCGTGCTGAGAAAAACGCGACCACCAAGCCGTGAGTCGTTAATCCTATGTTCATCCAGGTCTTTCAATGTGTGTCTACGCCGGGTTGGCTGTGCGGAAACATGAAATGTCCGGATCAGCATTTTCACTTGCAAAATTCTTCCATGTTTTTTATAGGTCAGGGTCTGTTGGCCCTGGCCTTGTTTCGTTCGCGGAACGAAGACGTCGGTCGTAGTCTCCGGCGCTTATTGAACCCTGTCGCTCAACCCTGCTCGTCGTAACGGGAGCTGTATGTCGATACCACGTTTGAAATCCTACTTGTCCATTGTCGCCACGGTACTGGTGCTGGGTCAGGCTTTACCTGCGCAAGCGGCCGAGCTGCCTGACTTTACCCAGTTGGTTGAGCAGGCCTCGCCGGCCGTGGTGAACATCAGTACCACGCAGAAACTGCCGGATCGCAAAGTGTCGAACCAGCAGATGCCCGACCTGGAGGGTCTGCCGCCGATGTTGCGCGAGTTCTTCGAGCGCGGCATGCCGCAACCGCGCTCCCCGCGTGGCGGTGGTCAGCGTGAAGCGCAGTCCCTGGGCTCTGGCTTTATCATTTCGCCGGATGGCTACATCCTCACCAACAACCACGTAATTGCCGACGCCGACGAAATCCTGGTGCGCCTGGCTGACCGCAGTGAGCTCAAAGCCAAATTGGTGGGCACCGACCCGCGTTCCGACGTCGCGCTGTTGAAGATTGAAGGCAAGGACTTGCCGGTATTGAAGCTGGGCAAGTCCCAGGACCTTAAGGCCGGGCAATGGGTCGTCGCCATTGGTTCGCCGTTCGGCTTTGACCACACCGTGACCCAGGGCATCGTCAGTGCCATCGGCCGCAGCCTGCCGAACGAAAACTACGTGCCGTTCATTCAGACCGACGTGCCGATCAACCCGGGTAACTCCGGTGGTCCGTTGTTCAACCTGGCGGGCGAAGTGGTCGGGATCAACTCGCAGATCTACACGCGTTCCGGTGGGTTCATGGGGGTGTCGTTCGCGATCCCGATCGACGTTGCCATGGATGTTTCCAATCAGCTGAAAAGCGGTGGCAAGGTCAGCCGTGGCTGGTTGGGCGTAGTGATCCAGGAGGTGAACAAAGACCTCGCTGAGTCCTTCGGCCTCGACAAGCCGGCTGGTGCGCTGGTCGCACAGATCCAGGACGGCGGCCCTGCGGCTAAAGGCGGCCTGCAAGTCGGCGACGTGATCCTGAGCATGAATGGCCAACCTATCGTCATGTCGGCAGACTTGCCGCATCTGGTGGGTGCGCTCAAAGCCGGCAGCAAAGCCAAACTGGAAGTGATTCGTGACGGCAAGCGCCAGAACGTTGAGCTAACCGTCGGTGCGATTCCCGAGGAAGGCGCAACGCTGGATGCCCTGGGCAATGCTAAGCCAGGCGCCGAGCGTAGCAGCAACCGTCTGGGTATTGCTGTGGTCGAGCTGACTGAAGAGCAGAAGAAGACCTTCGATCTCAAAAGCGGTGTCGTGATCAAGGAAGTCCAGGACGGCCCCGCCGCCTTGATCGGCCTGCAGCCAGGCGACGTGATCACCCACCTGAACAACCAGGCGATCGACACCACCAAGCAGTTCACCGACATCGCCAAGGCGCTGCCGAAGAACCGCTCGGTATCAATGCGTGTGTTGCGTCAAGGCCGTGCCAGCTTCATCACCTTCAAGCTGGCCGAGTAATCTGCTAGCCCAATGAAAAGCCCCGCTTTCGGTTAACGAGAGCGGGGCTTTTCATTGGGCGATGGGTTTAGCTCATCATCCCTTTAACCAGGCGTTCCTGTTCGATCAACTCACGTTGACGCGCATCGATACGTGACGACAGCGGGAAGTTGTTGCCCGCGCGCCGCTTGGCGAAATCCAGTTGCTGGATGGCCTGCTGGAAGTCGCCCACCAGAGCAAAGTACTCGGCGCGCGCCTGATGCAGCCCGATGATGTTGCCGGATAAGCCGCGCGTCTCGGCAACCTGGTACCACACGTCCGGATCGTCCGGGCGAGACTTGAGCAAGCCGTCCAGCGCTTTTTCAGCATCGGCGGTACGGTTTTGCTTGAGCAGCAGGTCTACACGCATCTGATTCAGCGGATAGTTGCCGGGGTATTGGGTCAGCATCCGGTCGGTGCGTTGCTGGGCATCGGGCAAGCGGTTGTTATCGATATCGAGCTGAATCTGCGCCAGGTTGTAGGTGATGTCGTTGGGCGCCTTGGCCAGTAAAGGTTGCAGGTTGTCCCGTGCCAGCTTGAACTGTGAGGATTTGATCTGGGCGATGGCCAAGCCATAACGCGCGACATCGTTCTTCGGGTTTTCGTCGAGTTGCGCCTGGAAGCGCTTGGCGGCGAGCCCTGATGTGTCTTCGTATTGCAGCTGCACCCGTGCGCGGATCAGTTGATAGCGCAGGCTGTCTTCTTTGCCGCCTGGCTTGGCTTGTTCGGCGCGGTTGCGGGTGTCGGCAATCCGAGATTCGGTGACCGGGTGTGTCAGCAAAAACTCCGGCGGCTTGGCGTCGAAGCGGTACTGGCGCCCCAGGCGTTCGAACATGGCGGGCATGGAGCGCGGGTCGTAGCCGGCTTTTTCCAGGTTGAGGATGCCGATGCGGTCAGCCTCTTGCTCATTCTGTCGGGAGAACCGTCGTTGCTCCTGAATGGCCGCGGCTTGGGTGCCGGCAATCGCCGCGATCCCCGCATCGCCGGCGCCGGCCGCTGCCGCAATTATGCCACCGAGCAGGGCGGCCATCATCGGCAGCTGCATGCGCTGCTGCGCTTCAACGCCTCGGGCGAAGTGACGCTGGGACAAGTGCGCCAATTCGTGGGCCATCACCGAGGCATATTCACCTTCGGTCTGGGCGTTGAGAAACAAGCCGCCGTTCACGCCAACGATGCCGCCTGGCGCGGCAAAGGCGTTGAGCTGCGGGCTGTTGATCAGGATGAACTCCAGGCGCCGGTCATTGACCTGGCTGGTCTCGACCAGTTTGTACACGCTGGTTTCGACGTAGTCCTTGAGCTGCGGGTCGTTCAATTGCGAAACCTGCCCGCGCAGGTAGGCCAGCCACGCACGACCCAGTTGATATTCCTGTTGTGGCGAGACAATGGCAGAACTGGCGTCGCCAAGCGACGGCAGGTCGTCAGCGAAGCCTGGGGAGGCCAGCAGGCAAGCCAGCGTCAGCAGGGTGGGGCGCAAAAAAGTCATGCACAAAGCCTTTCGACAAAGACCTTACTGTAGCCGGACACCGAGCGTCGGACCAGATATTCTACGCACCCATAACCGATGCCCGGAGTAAAACCATGACTGACGCTGTAGCCTTTGATGCCGAACTCGATGCCAGCGGCCTCAATTGTCCTTTGCCGTTGCTCAAGGCCAAGCTGGAGCTCAATCGACTGGCCAGTGGCGCAGTGCTTAAGGTGATCGCCACGGACGCAGGTTCCCAGCGAGATTTCCGCACATTCGCCAAGTTGGCCGGCCACACCCTGCTGCACGAAGAAGACGCCGCCGGTGTGTACCGTTATTGGTTGCGCAAGGCCTGAATGGTTTGTCCCTATGTCCGAGGTTGATTGATGTTCAAAGTGTTACGAGACTGGATCCAGCGCTACTTCTCCGATGAAGAAGCCGTTGTGCTGGCCGTCCTGCTGTTCTTGGCGTTTACGGCCGTGCTCACCTTGGGCGGTATGCTCGCGCCGGTCCTGGCGGGGATGGTATTGGCGTATTTGATGCAGGGCTTGGTCACCACCTTGGAGCGCTTGCGCTTGCCGGGTGGCGCGGCGGTGGGGCTGGTGTTTGCCTTGTTCATGGGGCTGTTGGTGGTGTTTATCGTGGTGGTGTTGCCGCTGCTGTGGCACCAATTCATCACCCTGTTCAACGAGTTGCCGGGCATGCTTGCCAAGTGGCAGTCGCTGTTGCTGCTGTTGCCGGAGCGCTACCCGCACTTGGTATCGGATGAGCAGGTGCTGCAGGCCATTGAAGTGGCGCGCGGTGAAATCGGAAAGTTCGGGCAATGGGCACTGACCTTTTCCCTGTCCAGTTTGCCATTGCTGGTCAACATCATGATCTACCTGGTGCTGGTGCCGATCCTGGTGTTTTTCTTCCTTAAGGATCGCGCGATGATCGGCCGCTGGGTAAGTGGCTACTTGCCGCGTGAACGGGCATTGATTACCCGGGTGGCGGAGGAAATGAACCGGCAGATCGCCAACTACATCCGTGGCAAGGTCATTGAGATCATTATCTGCGGCGGTGTGACGTACATCGCCTTTATCGCCCTGGACCTGAATTACGCCGCCCTGCTGGCGTTGCTGGTCGGCATTTCGGTGGTGGTGCCGTATGTGGGCGCGGTGGTGGTGACGGTGCCGGTGGCGTTGATCGCGTTGTTCCAGTGGGGCTGGAGCGATCAGTTTATTTACCTGATGGCGGTGTACGGCATTATCCAGACCCTGGATGGCAACGTGCTGGTTCCGCTGCTGTTCTCCGAGGCGGTCAATCTGCACCCGGTGGCGATCATCTGTGCAGTGTTGTTGTTTGGCGGGTTGTGGGGATTCTGGGGGGTGTTCTTTGCGATTCCCCTGGCAACGCTGTTCAAGGCAGTGTTGGACGCTTGGCCGCGGCGAGAGCCGGTGGTGGCGCCTTTACTCTGAATGGGAGCGAGGAGGGAGCCTGGCTCCCCCGCTGACCCGATCAGGCCTCGTTCAAGGCCTGCGCGGCGGCCAATACAGCGTCAACATGGCCAGGCACTTTCACACCGCGCCACTCCTGACGCAGCACGCCATTCTTGTCGATCAGGAAGGTGCTGCGATCAACACCCAGATATTCCTTGCCGTACAGCTTCTTCAGCTTGATCACATCAAACAACTGACAGACGGCCTCATCCTTGTCGCTGATCAGCTCGAAGGGGAATGCCTGTTTGGCCTTGAAGTTCTCGTGGGACTTCACGCTGTCGCGCGATACACCAAACACTTCGGTATTGGCCGCCTGGAACGCTGCATAGTGATCGCGAAAGCCCTGGCCTTCAGTGGTGCAGCCCGGGGTGCTGTCCTTCGGATAGAAGTAGATCACGACCTGCTTGCCCTTGAGTGCGGCAAGGCTGAAGGTCTGGCCGCTGGTGGCCTGGGCCCCGAAATCGGCGACCGGTGTATCGATGACTACCGCCATGAAAGCTTCCTTACATTGGGTTCTGTGGGCGCCATGGCTCGATCAGTGCGTCGAGGTTCAGGGCATCGGCGAAATCCAGGAATTGGTCGCGCAACCAGCTGATCTGCACACCGGCCGGCAAAGTCACGGTAAACGTGGCGTTGAGCATGGTGCCGCCGGTTTGCGGGGCCTGGTAGGTGTCGCAGGTCAGGTTTTCCAGCTCGACGTTATGGTCGATAAAGAACTGGCACAGCTCGTTAACGATATCCGAGCGGTAGGCAGAGCTGACGTAGGCCACGTAAGGCAGGGCCTGCGGGCGATTCTCCAGTGCGGCGCTGCGCACCACGTTGACGGTGAAGTCGTGCTTCTTGGCCAGGCCCGGCAGGCCGGTCTCCAGGCGCGCCAGGGCATCCCAGGTGCCGGAGATCTGCAACACCAGCGCGCTGCACTCGCCGTGGCGGGTCAGGCGGGAAGTCACGACGGCGCAGCGGTTTTCATGGCTGGCGCGGCACAGGACGTTGGTCAGCTCCATGGGGTTGGCGCCGAGGGCACTGATAACAAGGAATTGTTCGCGAACTGTGGGGGTGGACATGCAGCCTTCCTAAACGATGAGCGGTCGATACTGTGAGGGCCGTATCGATCAAAGGATCAAGGGTAGCGAAAAGCGTCGCCAAGGGATAGGAGGTGGCGTTTTCATTGCGTGATCGGCTGGATTTCACCGTGCTGAAACCAGCACTTGTGCCCAATGATGGCATTGCTCATCGTTTAGTTGCGCCAGAACGCATCCTCACGTGGTACTTCGCTTGTGCAAGCATCTTGGCGCCAGTACCATTACGGCTCTCTTTTTCCGGCAGGAGCGGTTGCATGATTGCGGGCAGTATGGTGGCACTGGTCACACCCATGGATGCACAAGGTCATCTCGACTGGGACAGCCTGGGCAAACTGGTGGACTTCCACCTGCAAGAAGGCACCAACGCCATCGTTGCGGTCGGCACCACAGGTGAATCGGCCACTCTCGATGTGGAAGAACACATCAAGGTGATCGAGTTCGTGGTCAAGCGCGTTGCCGGCCGTATTCCCGTGATCGCCGGTACGGGCGCCAACTCGACGCGTGAAGCGATCGAGCTGACCAAAAACGCCAAGAAGGCCGGGGCCGACGCCTGCCTGCTGGTAACACCGTACTACAACAAGCCGACCCAGGAAGGCCTGTACCAGCATTTCAAGGCCATCGCCGAAGCCGTCGACATCCCGCAGATTCTCTATAACGTGCCCGGCCGTACCGCGTGCGATATGCAGGCCGCGACCGTAATTCGCCTGTCCACCGTGCCGAACATCATCGGCATTAAAGAGGCCACCGGCGACCTGCAGCGTGCCAAGGACATCCTGGCTGGCGTAAGCAGCGATTTCCTGCTGTATTCCGGTGATGACGCCACCGCTGTCGAGCTGATCCTGCTGGGCGGCAAGGGCAATATCTCCGTGACCGCCAACGTGGCCCCGCGTGCCATGAGCGACATGTGCGCCGCCGCCCTCAAGGGTGAGGCCGCTACTGCCCGAGCGATTCACGAGAAACTGACGCCGCTCAACAAGACTTTGTTTATTGAATCCAACCCTATCCCCGTGAAATGGGCGCTGACTGAAATGGGCCTGATGCCGGACGGTATCCGTCTGCCGCTCACCCGTCTCAGCGAAGCCTGTCACGAACCGCTGCGACAGGCCCTGCGCCAGTCCGGCGTCCTGGTTTAATTGAGGAAGCACTACGCATGAAGCGATTGGCCGGACTTTCCGCACTTGCCTTGATTATCTCCAGCACCAGTGGCTGCGGTTGGGTCTGGGGCCCGGAAGGCTACTTCCGTGACCGCGGCAGCGATTACCTGGAAGCACAACCCACCAAACCGATGCAACTGCCGCCGAACGTCAACGTGGCCAAGCGTCTTGACCCGTTGCTGCCGATTCCGCGCAACGTCGCCGACGACACCGCCAAAGGTGAGTACGTCGTGCCACGTCCACAGCCGATCTCGGCCGTGGCCGATGCCAGCGACTACAGCCTGCAGAAGAGCGGTGACTCGCGCTGGATCGTGGCTCAGCGCCCGCCTGCAGAAGTCTGGCCGGTGGCTGTGCAGTTCTTCCAGGACAACGGTTTTCGCATCGACGAGCAGCGTCCGCAGACCGGCGAGTTCACCACCGCATGGCAGCAGGGCAGCGAACTGTCCGCCACCATGGCCAAGCGCCTGCAGGCTGGCGGTGTAGCTGCCGACAGCGAAGCCCGTGTACGGGTGCGCATCGAGCCAGGCGTGCAGCGCAATACCAGTGAAGTCTACGTGGTGAGCGCCGAGCGTCCTGCCGGCAGCACCGCCAACGTCGATTTCACCAACCGCTCGGTCAACACCGGCGTTGACTCGGCACTCGTCGACGAAATGCTGGCCAGCATGAGCCGTATCTCCGAGAAGGGTGGTTCCGTCTCCCTGCTCGCCGCACGTGATTACGACACCCCAAGCCGTGTCAGCCTCACCGAGGACGGCAGTGGCAACGTGGTGCTGAACCTGGGTGAAGACCTGGACCGTGCCTGGGCCAGCGTCGGCCGCGCGTTGGAGCAGGGGCCTTGGCGCGTTGAAGATATCAACCGCAGCCTGGGCCTGTACTACATCAACGTGGCTGAAAAGGCCGAGCGCAAAGACGACGAGCCAGGTTTCTTCGGCAAATTGTTCGGCAGCAAGCCGACCAAGGAAGAAATCGAGACCCGCGCCGAGCGTTATCAGGTTCGTTTGAGCAAGGTGGGCGAGACCGTACAAGTCACCGTCGAGAAAAACATCAATACCGTTGCTCCGGCTGAAACAGCGCGCAAAGTATTGGGCGTGATTCAGGACAACCTGGGCTGATCCGATGCGTTTTGCTGTTCTCGGTAGCGGTAGCCAAGGGAACGGCACGCTGGTCGCCCATGACGACACGTACGTACTGATCGATTGTGGTTTCTCGTTAAAAGAAACCGAGCGGCGCCTGCTGCGGCTGGGGGTTCACCCCGCGCAGCTGAGCGCGATCCTGGTGACCCACGAACATGCCGACCACGTGCATGGCGTGGGTTTGCTGTCTCGGCGCTACAATCTTCCGGTGTACTTGAGTCGCGGTACCTTGCGCGGGATGCGCAAACCCATTGAACCTGCAGGTTTCCTGGCCGGTGGTGAGCAACTGCAGATCGGTGCACTGAGCATCGATGTGATTGCCGTGGCGCATGACGCCCAAGAGCCCACGCAGTACGTCTTCAGTGACGGGCAGCGACGGTTCGGTGTGCTGACTGATCTGGGCTCTTATTGCAGCAAGGTGCTGGACGGCTATCGCGACCTCGATGCGTTGATGATCGAGTCCAACCACTGCCGAGACCTGCTGGCTCGTGGTCACTACCCGTACTTTCTCAAGCAGCGGGTCGGCGGCGAACTGGGACATTTGAACAATCATCAGGCAGCGTACCTGGTGTATGAGTTGGGCTGGCAAGACCTGCAACACCTGGTCCTGGCCCACCTGAGCAGCAAGAACAACCTGCCGACGCTTGCCCGGCAATGTTTTGTCGACACCCTTGGGTGCGACCCGGACTGGCTGCAACTGGCCGATCAAGATTCAGGGCTCGACTGGCGACACATCGCCTAGCCCACCTCACTCAAAGCGGAGCCCATCATGGAAAAACGTGAAGAACTCTACCGCGGCAAAGCCAAGTCGGTTTACAAGACCGATGACGCTAACCGCTTGATCCTGCTGTTTCGCAACGACACCTCGGCGTTCGACGGCAAGCGCATCGAACAGCTGGACCGCAAAGGCATGGTGAACAACAAGTTCAACGCCTTCATCATGCAGAAACTCGAAGAGGCCGGTATTCCGACCCAATTCGACAAACTGCTGGGCGACAACGAATGCCTGGTGAAGAAGCTCGACATGATCCCCGTCGAGTGCGTCGTGCGTAACTACGCCGCCGGCAGCCTGGTCAAGCGCTTGGGTGTGGAGGAGGGCATCAAGCTCAACCCTTACACCTTCGAACTGTTTCTGAAGGACGACGCCAAGGGCGACCCGTTCATCAACGAATCCCACGTCGTGGCGTTCGGCTGGGGCACCGCTGAGCAACTGGCGCGCATGAAGGAGCTGTCCCTCAAGGTCAACGACGTGCTGAGCAAGCTGTTCGACGACGCAGGCCTGTTGCTGGTGGACTTCAAGCTGGAATTCGGCGTGTTCCACGACGGCTCCATCGTCCTGGGCGACGAATTCAGCCCGGACGGCTGCCGCCTGTGGGACAAAGACACCAAGAAGAAGATGGACAAAGACCGCTTTCGCCAGGGCCTCGGTGACGTCATCGAAGCCTACGAAGAAGTCGCCAATCGTCTCGGCGTACCGCTTTAATCGACGCAAGCATCTGATAGCACGGAAAAAAATCGCTTCCGCGCTTTGCATCCACCAATCATGCTGTTATGATGCGCGCCGTTGGAGAGATGCCAGAGTGGCCGAATGGGACGGATTCGAAATCCGTTGTACCTTCACCGGTACCTAGGGTTCGAATCCCTATCTCTCCGCCATTACACAGAAAAAGCCCCGTAGCTGAATAAGCTACGGGGCTTTTTCGTTTCTGTTGTCCGGCAAACTAGCGCGCTCGGACCTTGCTGGTTTCTCTGACCGCAAACAGTAAACAGCGTACTGCTTCACGGTCCTGGTCCGACAATGAGCGGTAGTAACGTACCAGCCGCTCTTCCTCTCGATTGAGCTGGCGAGGTCGCAGGGACGTGTTGGGGGCGGTACGCAGTGGGGGAGGAAATGAGTCGTTTGACATGATCCTGATTCTTCACGAGATGAAGGGAGAAGTGGGCTTCTTGCCCTGAGCATCTCAATAGATAACGTTTATCGGGCAAATGGGCTCGTCATTTTTTGCTATTGCGAGCTTTTTCGGAAAGAGATGTCGGAACTGGTTGGCAGAGGTGTAAGAGTAATCTTTCGATAGAGATAAAAAGACCCTCGATAGGGGAGTGGTTTTGTCAGTTTGATGTCCACGCTTCATTTCGTATGTGACACCTTTGGTGAGCCAGCAAGTGGAATAGAGTCAATCTGGACTGCTTGTGGGAAAATTCGCCAATGGCTTGTCGAAAGTTCCCGATCACGCTTCAGGGGCTAGCAAAGTTTGATTGAGATGTCTCATTCTGGCGATGAAGGACTTAAGTGCACGGTTTTTAGCACTTTGACCTCATGAAGTGGAATTTATGTACTTTGTTTTGGTGCATTGTGTAGCGCCAGTAGAGAACATGGGTTCCAGTCTTGCTGACTTTGCAGCAGTAACTGCTGTTGAAGAAGTACCTGGAGGAATGGGTCATGGCTTCGAATAGCTTTCAGAATGAAGTGCCTAAAGCACGTGTCAATATCAAGCTGGACCTGCACACCGGTGGCGCGCAAAGAAAAGTTGAACTGCCACTTAAGCTGATGGTGTTGGGTGACTACAGCAACGGCAAAGAACAACGCTCGCTGTCCGAGCGAAGCAAGGTCAGTATCAATAAAAACAATTTCGACAGTGTCATGGCTGAGTTCTCTCCTGGTGTGAAGTTTGCGGTGGCCAATACCCTGGCTCATGACGACTCAGAAGCCTCTGTCGAACTGAAGTTTCAACGCATGAAGGATTTCGAACCGGAGCAAGTCGTACGGCAGATCCCGCAGTTGCGAGCCTTGTTGGCCATGCGCAACCTGCTGCGCGATCTCAAGTCCAATTTGTTGGATAACGCCACCTTCCGCCACGAGCTGGAAAATATCGTGAAGGATGACGCATTGAGCGATGAGCTTCGCGCTGAGCTGGCTGCACTGGCGCCAAGCAACGATTGTTAATCTGCCTCGGTTCGCTTAAAAGGAAGTTATCAAATGTCTGTTGAAAGCTCTAACGTGCAATCGCGCGACGCTGTTGTGTTGTCTGAAGAAAGTAGCGGTGTCTACAGTTCACTGTTCAGTAAGATCAATTTGAGCCCGGTTTCAGAACTGGGGGATATTGACATGTTTCAGTGTACGGAAGCATTGTCGGAGGCTTCTGCCGATGAGCGGGTCACCGCTGCAGTCAGTGTGTTCTTGAAGGTGCTCAAAGAATCGTCGCAGAAAGTTGAGCGTCTGGACAAGACGCTGTTGGATGAGCACATCGCATCCTTGGATGTTCAAATAAGCCGCCAACTGGATGCGGTGATGCATCATCCAGACTTTCAACGTGTTGAGTCTATCTGGCGTGGCACAAAGTCGCTGATTGATCAGACCGACTTTCGTCAGAACGTGAAAATTGAGTTGTTGGATGTCAGTAAAGATCACTTGGTGCAGGACTTTGACGATGCGCCGGAAATTGCCCAGAGCGGTCTCTACGCGCATACGTACACCCAGGAGTACGACACGCCGGGTGGTGAGCCCATTGCCGCTGCCATTTCCAACTACGAATTCGATAACCAGCCGCAGGACATCACTCTGTTGCGCAATATTTCCAAGGTGGCTGCCGCGGCGCATATGCCATTCATTGGTTCCGTCGGGCCGGCATTCTTCGGCAAGAAAACCATGGAGGACGTCGCGGCTATCAAGGACATTGGAAACTACCTGGATCGTGCCGAATACATCAAGTGGCACAGTTTGGCTGCGAGCGATGATGCGCGCTACCTCGGCCTGCTCACGCCAAGGGTGCTGGGCCGTTTGCCTTACGGGCCGGACACCGCTCCTGTGCGCAGTTTCAACTATGGCGAAAGTGTCAAAGGGCCTGACCACGAGAAGTACCTGTGGGTGAGCGCAGCCTTCTCCTTTGCTGCAAACATGGTCAAGAGCTTCATCGCCAATGGTTGGTGTGTGCAGATTCGTGGGCCTCAGTCCGGTGGCGCGGTCACGGATCTCCCGATTCACCTGTATGACTTGGGCACCGGCAATCAGGTGAAGATCCCTTCCGAGGTGATGATTCCGGAAACTCGCGAGTTCGAATTTGCCAACCACGGCTTCATTCCACTCTCGTATTACAAAAACCGTGACTACGCGTGCTTCTTTTCTGCCAACTCGGTCCAGAAACCGGCGTTGTACGACACCCCTGACGCCACCGCCAACAGCCGCATCAACGCCCGCTTGCCCTACGTCTTCCTGTTATCGCGCATCGCTCACTACCTAAAGGTGATCCAGCGCGAAAACATCGGCACCACCAAAGACCGTCGTTTGCTGGAGTTGGAACTCAATAAATGGATCGGCGGGCTGGTGACCGAAATGACTGATCCCGGCGATGACCTGCAGGCCTCACACCCGCTGCGGGATGCGAAGGTGACGGTGGAAGACATCGAGGACAACCCCGGCTTCTTCCGTATCAAGTTGTACGCCGTGCCTCATTTCCAGGTCGAGGGTATGGACGTGAACCTGTCGTTGGTTTCGCAGATGCCCAAGGCCAAAGCCTGACTCAGTCGTAGGGAACGATGCCATGAAAATCGATCGCCCTCTATGGGCTGCCGGGGCGCTGCTGTGCCCGCAGCAATTCCAGCAGCAGGCGCGCTGGGAGGCTTGGGCCAACGAGCAGCTCGCCCGTCTGACGCTGGCCCACCCCTGGGGTGTTCAGGTCGCAGGCTTTGACCTGGAGGCTTTGCGGCTGGGCAAACTCAAGGCGACCCAGTTGCGTGCGCGCATGCCCGATGGTACCTGGATCGACACTGAGCAAGTAGATCGCCTGCCTCCAGCCTTGGAGCTGGCGCAGTTGTTGGGTGATGACGATCAGCACGCGTTGCTGCACTTGGCCTTGCCGCTGGAGCAGGCCAATGGCAACAACTGCCTGTTTGAGGGCGGCAGAGTTGATCGCCCGATGCGTTATCGCCAGGCGTGGTGTGAGGTACAAGACATCTATGCGGATGAGGTTCAGACAATCGGTGTGATGGAGCACGCGCTGAGCCTGCGCCTGCATCGTGATGACAATGCTGATTACGTGACCTGTCCGATCGCGCGACTGGTGCGTGACGGGCAGGGCGCCTGGAGCCTCGACCCGGCCTATGTGCCGCCGCTGCTGAGCTTCGCTGCCCATGCCGGGTTGTTAAACCAGTTGGACAACCTGTTGACGCAGTTATCGGCCAAGCGGCAACGGCTGATGGGCATGCGCCGAGAAAGCAACCAACGCATGGCCGATTTTGCCGTGGCCGATGTGTCGCTGTTCTGGTTGCTCAATGCCTTGAATACCTATCAACCGGTATTGTCGGACCTTCAGGCGTTTCCCGCACGACACCCCGAGCAGGTCTATCAGCAACTGATAAAGCTGGCCGGCAGCCTGCTGACGTTCTCATTGGAGCACGATGTCGACAAGATTCCAGCCTACCGGCACGAGTCTTTGGAGGCTGTGTTCCCGCCATTGATGCACACCATTTCCCTGTTGCTGGAAGCCAGCCTGCCGTCGCGGGTGATTGCCCTGGAGCTGGACGAGCAGGGCGCCAATCGCTGGCAGGTCACGCTGAACGACCCGCGCCTGCGCGAGCGTGAGGGGGCTGATTTTTATCTGTCGGTGCGTTGCCGATTGCCCGCCGCGCAGTTGCAGGACCAGTTCCCACGCCTGTGCAAGATCGGTACGCCTGACGAGGTCAATCACTTGGTCAACGCTGCACTCGACGGCGTTCCACTGCACTCTCTCAGCCATGTGCCGGCGGCGATTCCATTGCGCCTGGAGAACCAGTATTTCGCGTTGGACCTCGATCATTCCAAGGGGCAGGCGGTGCTGGACGAAGGGGTATGCGCTTTCTATGTGCCAAGCACTTTGGCCGACGTGAAGCTTGAACTGTTTGCGGTGCTGCGCTCATGAACCTGACTGCCTCCAAAGAACGCACAGCGGCGGCTGTGGATATTGATGCGCTGTTGCAGGACACCTACCTGCTGGTGGTCGAGTTGCGCCAGGGCGCCTCCGTGACGCGCAGCCAGGACCTGTCGCAACTGTGTGTCGAGCAGGTTGAGCACGTTCGGCAGCAGTTGAAAGTGTCGGGCCTGAGTCAGCGCAGCATCGACCACATCAGTCACGCTCAGTGCGCGTTACTTGATGAGACCGTACTCACTTGCGCCGAAGGTGACGAGCACGCCTCCTGGGCCAGCGGACCGCTGCAGACCAAGTTCTTCAATCGTCATCAGGCGGGTGAATTTCTGTATGAGGACATGCGCGAAGTCTTGCGCGAGCCCGCCCCGGATCCACATGTGCTGACGGCCTTTCAGCGGGTATTGATGTTGGGCTTTCGTGGACGCTACCGTGACCTGAGTGATCCTGAGCGCGAGCAGTTGTTGGTTGCTCTCGGTGCACGGACCACGCCGCTTAACGTCAGTCAAAGCTTGATAACGCAGCCGGGTGGCGGTGAGGTCATTGCAGGTTTGGCTTGGCTGCGATCACCGCTGATCCACATGGTGGCCGTGGGCTTATTGCTGACAGCCACCTGGTGGGGATTGGATCATCTGTTGAGCGACGCTGTTGCCTCGCTCTTGCCGGATCAGGGGTAAGGGCGAGATGACCTTGAACCTGCATCGAGCCCTTTGCCTGTGGGCGGGCGCTCTGACCTTCGCTTTGCTGGTCATCATTCCACTCGGCCTGTGGGTGCGAGCGTTGGGTGTGTTGATCACAGTGGCTTGTGTTGCGTGGGCCTGGGTACTGTTGGGGCGTCGTGTAGCCCAACGCCGTGCATTGGTTTCATCGGTTGATAACAGACTCCTGCCTGCGGCAGCCTTTCGCCATCCTGTCGTGCTGGTCTGCGGTGACGGCCAGGATGGCTTGTTCGGCAGGGTTCCGGCCGAACAAATGGCCTTGCGCGTAACCGAACAAGGTTGCTATATCCGTGTTCCAAGCCTGGAGCAACTGCTGGCCTTCACCGATGGGATCCTGGCGTTACGCCCAAGCTGGGGTGGGCAACTCAGTGTGATGTTCACCGTTAATCCCGGTGCGCACAGTGATGGTGCTGTACTCGCCGGTCAGGTGCGGGCCTTCAGTCACCAATTGTCTTTGGTACGTAAACGCGGCATTGCACTGCCGTTATTGCTGGTGAGCTACCTGCAAACCTCGCAGGGCGAGAATCCTTGGTTCACTTGGGTCAATGGCCGGACTGACGTTCTTGTGCGGGATGCGGGTGCCTGTGTCAGCTTGGATCAGTGGCAGCAGCACAGCGCAGACTCCTCCGTACAGTCGGCGCGGATGCATGCCGGTGTACAACTGAACAGTCTCGTGGCCTGGTTGCACGCAGCGGTGCTGCCGTACCTCGCCACTCGCCGCTCCCCAGGGTTGGCGACGGTTTGTGCGGTCAGGCTGGTACCGGCTTTGCCCTGCGCCGCGCAGGGCAATCTGTGGCGGCAATGGTTGTGCAGTCGAGTGGCGCTGACTGACCGCCGATCAGCATCGAAGGATGCGGTTCTGCCTTTCCCGGATTCTTTACTCAACCTGTTCCCGCTCGGCCCGCTACGCACTCCTGTGCAGCGCGCAAGTGTCGCAGCCCTGTGGTTGTTTGCCCTTGCCGCTGCCGTGGCACTTGCAAGCTCGGCATGGCAGAACACCCTGCTGGTACGCCAAGTCAGTGATGATTTACGGCGTTATTCCGCCATTCCCCAGCCGACCCAGCGTGAGCAAAAAGAATTCCTCTGGCGTGAAGAGGCTGTGACCATTCTTCGTCAGGACGCCCAGCGTCTGGACGCGTACTACCGTCACGGCGTGCCCCCTGCATTCGGCTTGGGCCTGTATCGCGCAGAACGCCTTCGTGCGCCGTTGCTGGCGGTACTGGCCGCTCATGTTGAACCTGCGCCCGCTGCGGCCCCCATGCGCATTGCCAAGCCGGTGCGGCTGGACAGTCTGTCGCTGTTCGCCACTGGCAGCGCCCAGCTCAAGCCGGGTTCGACAAAGATCCTGATCAAGGCGCTGGTCGACATCAAGGCGCAGCCAGGCTGGCTGATCGTGATCGCCGGGCATACCGATGCCACCGGTGATCCGCAGAACAACCTTCGCCTATCCCATGCCCGCGCCGCCGCCGTACATGCCTGGATGCAGCAGATGGGTGGCATTCCCGACAGCTGTTTTGCTGTGCAGGGCTTTGGCGCGAGCCAACCGATCACTGATAACGACACCGAGGCGGGGCGTGCAGCCAACCGCCGCGTTGATATCCGTCTGGTACCCGAGGCAGGTGCGTGCGCGCTCTCTACCGCCGGGCCGGACAGACAACCCCCTGTCGCATCCAGCGACATTTAAATTCCCGAGAAAAGGAGTTTCACATGGCAATTCCCGTTTACCTCTGGCTGACAGATGACGGCGGCGCAAACATCAAAGGTTCGGTGGATGTGCAGAAGCGCGAAGGCAGCATCGAAGTCGTTGCCCAGGACCACAGCCTGTATATCCCCACCGACAACAACACCGGCAAGTTGACCGGTACGCGGGTACACACCCCGTTTCTGTTCTCCAAGGAAATCGACGCGTCCAGCCCTTACCTTTACAAGGCCGTGACCACCGGCCAAACCCTCAAAAGTGCTGAGTTCAAGTGGTACCGCATCGACGACGCCGGGCAGGAAGTCGAGTACTTCATCACCAAGCTGGAAAACGTCAAGGTGGTGAAAGTCGCACCGAAAATGCACGACGTCAAAGACCCAGGCAAAGAGAAGCACAACCACCTCGAACAGATTGAGTTGCGCTACGAGAAGGTCACCTGGACCTACAAGGACGGCAACATCATCCACTCCGATTCCTGGAATGAACGTCAGAGCGCCTGATGCGTGCGGAGCAGCAGGTGGGTTCTTGCCCGCTGCTCCCGGTGTGCTGGGCTGAGCGTCCGTTCGCGGGCGTTCAGCCAAACACATCGAATTGCAACTCCTCGGCCGGTTTTATCGATGACACACCCAGATCCCCGAACAAGGATGTAACCGTATGGCAGCCCATTCCACCCGCTTGCTTCGCCGTCTCAACCCTTACTGCGCCCAGGCATTGAGTGCAGCGGCGTCGCTGTGCCAGAACCGTGCGCACGCGCACATCACCATTGAGCACTGGCTGCTCAAGTTGCTGGGGCAGGGAGACGGTGATCTGACCGTGATCGCGCGTCGTTACGAGTGGGATATGGAAACGCTGTGGTACGGGCTGCTGGAGCATATCGATGGTCTGCCACGTAGCGTACAGAGCAAGCCGCAGCTGTCGGAACCGTTGCAGCAACTGATCAAGAACGCCTGGTTGCGGGCCTCGCTGGAAGGCAACAACGACAGCCTGCGCTCTGTCCACCTGCTGAGTGCGTTGATGGAAACCCCCAGCTTGCTGGTGTGTGAAGCCGCATGGCCCTTGCTCAGCCTCAGTGAGGCTCAATTGCAGCGGTTGACGGTGCTACTGGAGCAGACCTCCGAGGAGCGCGCCGACCTGCAGGGGGCAGGATCGTTGAACGATCCTGCAACGTCGTCGGTTGAGCCGCCCATGCTCCCTGCCAATGCCGTGAAAAAGGATGATGCGTTGCAGGCGGTGCTGGACAGATTCACTCAGGACCTTACCGCAAAGGCAGTGGACGGGAAGATCGACCCGGTGTTTGGTCGTGATGACGAAATCCGCCAGGTCATCGATATCCTCAGCCGTCGGCGCAAGAATAACCCGCTCCTGGTGGGCGAGCCTGGCGTTGGCAAAACGGCACTGGTCGAAGGCCTGGCGTTGAGCATCGCCCACGGCACGGTGCCGGACAGTCTCAAATCGGTCAGCGTACGCACCCTTGACCTGGGATTATTGCAAGCTGGCGCAGGCGTCAAAGGCGAGTTCGAACAACGGCTGAAAACCGTGATCGACGCCGTGCAGCAATCCGAGCAACCGATACTGTTGTTCATTGACGAAGCTCACACACTGATCGGCGCCGGCAACCAGGCTGGCGGCGCCGACGCGGCCAACCTGCTCAAGCCCGCCTTGGCCCGTGGCGAGTTGCGCACTGTCGCTGCGACCACCTGGAGCGAGTACAAGCAGTATTTCGAGCGCGACGCGGCCTTGGAGCGGCGCTTCCAGATGGTCAAGGTCGATGAACCGGATGATGCCAGTGCCAGCCTGATGTTGCGCGGCCTCAAAGGGCGCTACGCCACCCATCACGGCGTGCACATTCAGGATGCGGCCGTGCAGGCTGCGGTCAGCCTGTCGCGGCGCTACCTCACCGGGCGCCAGCTGCCGGACAAAGCAGTCGACCTGCTGGACACCGCCAGCGCCCGGGTGCGCATGAGCCTGGACTGCGAACCTCAGGTATTGATTCGCTTGAGTGCCCGGCAAGTGGCGCTGGAACTGGAGCGCCAAGCCCTCGAGCAGGATCAGCAGCTTGGCGGCAACGGTGCTGATGAGCGCCTGGCAGTGATTGCCGCGCAACATGCCGAGCTGCAACGCCAGTACATCAATCTGGAGCAGCAATACCAGCAAGAGCTTGACCTGGCCCTGCAACTGATTGATGCGCGTCAGGCGCAGCCGCCGCAGCGCGAGCGCTGCGCACAGTTGCAACGGCAGTTAAGCGATGTCCAGGGCAACCAGCCGCTGCTGTCGCTGGATGTCGACGCGCGTAGCGTGGCGCAAGTTATTGCCGATTGGACCGGGGTGCCACTGGGCAGTTTGCTCAAGGATGAACAGGCCAATCTGCTGTTGTTGGAGCAGCAACTGGGCGAGCGTGTCATCGGGCAGGCCCCGGCCCTGAGCGCCATGGCCCAGCGCCTGCGCGCGGCTAAAACCGGCCTCACCGATGACAAGGCGCCGCTGGGCGTGTTCCTGCTGGTCGGTACCAGCGGCGTGGGCAAGACCGAAACCGCCCTGGCCCTGGCCGACAGCCTGTTCGGCGGCGAAAAATCACTGATCACGCTCAACTTATCCGAGTACCAGGAAGCCCACTCCGTCAGCCAGCTAAAAGGCTCACCGCCCGGCTATGTCGGTTACGGCCAGGGCGGTGTGCTCACCGAAGCCGTGCGCCAACGGCCCTACAGCGTTGTGCTGCTCGACGAGGTGGAAAAGGCCCATCGCGACGTACTGAGTGTGTTCTATCAAGTCTTTGATCGCGGCTTCATGCGCGATGGCGAAGGGCGCGAAATCGACTTTCGCAACACCGTCATTCTCATGACCTCCAACCTTGGCAGCGACCTGCTGCAAACCTGTGCGCAGGAACAACCGGATGCACCGGACAGCGTGCTGCATCAACGGCTGCGCCCGATCTTGCGCGAGCACTTTCAGCCCGCATTGCTGGCACGCTTTCAAACCCTCATCTATCGCCCGCTGCAAGCCGACGCACTCAAGCGCATCGTGGCGATCAAGCTGGCCCAGGTCGCCACGCGCCTGCAACGCCATTACGGACTGGAGTGCCGGATTGACGACGCCCTGAACGATGCGTTGGTTGCCGCCTGCCTCTTGCCCGATTCAGGCGCGCGCAATATCGACAGCCTGCTCAACGAGCAAATTCTGCCGGTTATCAGCCAGCAACTGCTGGAGCGTCGGGCGGCGCAGCAGCGCACCCATGGAGTGAGGCTCGGCTACAGCGACGACGACGGTATCAGCCTGCACTTCACCGATGTTCAAGACACGGCGCAGCCCGTCGCTCTGGAGGTATGAGCATGTCCAGTGGATTGCGACACTTCTTTGATCACAGTCGGCATACGCTGAAGGTACGCAACGTCGAGGCCCGGCTCGATGTGCTGGCTTTTGAAGGCCAGGAACACCTGAGTCAGCCCTTCACCTATCGCGTCGAGTTCACCAGCACCGAACGTGACCTGGCCGCAGCAAGCCTGCTTGGCCAGGACGCCAGATTCAGCCTGCACGCCCCGCCGCTAAAACCGCCGCCTTTAGGCTTCAGCGCACCGGAGGTCAAACCGCTGCGCACCCTGCATGGCGTGGTCACCGGCTTCAAGCGCCAGTCCGGCTCCAATGACCAGGCCTCCTATGAGATCACCTTGCAGCCGCGCCTGGCCCTGCTCGGTCGCGGCCGGCAGTTCCGTATCTACCAGCACCAATCAGTGCCGGAAATTGTCGAGAGCATCCTGCGCGGTCGCCACGGACTGGAAGGCCAGGACTTCCTGTTCAGCCTCAAGCGTGAATACCCCAGGCGCGAACAGGTCATGCAATACGGCGAAAGCGACCTGGCCTTTATCGCCCGCCTGCTGGCCGAGGTCGGCATCTGGTACCGCTTCACCAGCGATGAACGCCTGGGTATCGATGTGATCGAGTTCTGCGACGATCAACGCCTCTACCAATTCGACGTCCAGCTGCCCCTTCGGCCGCAATCCGGGCTGGGCAGCAGCGGGCAGGATGCGGTGTGGCAACTGCAATCGCAGCACCAGGTAGTCGAGCAGCAGGTGCATTTCCGGGCTTACCACCATCGCGATGCCAGCGCCCACCTGAGCGGGCAAATCGACCAGAGCCGGGGCGCCACGACGACCTACGGCGAGGCCTACCACTACGCCGAACCCTATACCGCCCTCGGCGATCGGCTGGATCAGGACGAAGACCTGCAGAGCGAAAGCGGCTACTTCTACGCGCGCCTGCGCCACGAACGTTATCTGAACGGGCAGACCCAACTCAGTGGCGTGAGCAGCAGCGCCACCCTGGCACCGGGCCAGGTGCTCAAGGTCTCCGGCGACGCGCCGCAGGCCTTTACACCAGGGGCAGTGATCACCGGCCTGATTACCACCGCCGCCCGTGACAGCAGCTTCATCGCCTCCTTTGAAGCCATCCCCTATTCAGAAACCGTGTGCTTTCGCCCCGAACTGAAAGCCAAACCCCAAATCGCCGGCACCGTTCCGGCCCGCGTTACCAGCCCGCAGGCCAACGACCCCTACGCGAATATCGACCTCGAAGGGCGCTACCGGGTGAACTTCCTGTTCGATCGCGACAGCTGGAAGGCCGGCGAAGAAAGCGTCTGGCTACGCCTGGCCCGGCCTTACGCTGGCGATACCCACGGCCTGCATCTACCACTGATTGCCGGCACCGAAGTGGCCATCGCCTTCGAACAGGGCGACCCGGACCGTCCCTACATCGCCCATGCCATGCACGACAGCCGGCATGTGGACCACGTGACCCTGCGCAACGAAAAGCGCAACGTACTGCGCACCCCGGCCAACAACAAACTGCGCATGGACGACACCCGCGGGCAGGAGCACATCAAGCTCAGCACAGAGCACAGTGGCAAGAGCCAGCTCAACCTTGGCCATCTGGTGAATGCCTCGAAGCAAAAGCGCGGCGAAGGGTTTGAGCTGCGTACCGACGGTTGGGGGGCGGTTCGTGGCGGGAAGGGTTTGTTTATCAGTGCCGATGAACAAGGCCAGGCGCTAGGCGCGCAACTGCATATGGCGGCCGCCATTGAACAACTGGAGGGTGCGTTGTCGTTGGCTCGCACCATGGCCGAGGCAGCCCGCATTGCTCAGGCAATTCCCGGCGACACCAATAGTCAATTCGAACTTCGAGAGCGGCTTGCGGGATTACGGCAACCCGGTGTGTTGCTGCATGCCCCGGCCGGAATTGGTGTGCTCAGCCCCAGGGCCTTATGCCTGTCTTCCGTTGGGGAGAGCGTGGGCATCATGGCAGGGGCAACACTGATATCAGTGCCGGGCAGGACATTACTGCCGCCGCCGAGGGGGGCATAAGTATGTTTGCCCAAAATGCCGACCTGCGAATCAAGGCGGCTAAAGGCAAAGTCCACTTGCACGCACAGGGCAGCAGCCTCCACGCGCAGGCAAAGACCGATATCAATATTGAAAGTATCGAGGGCCGGATAGAAATCAGTGCGCCACAAGAACTGGTGCTTAAATGCGCAGGTGCCTACATTCGCCTCAAGGACGGCGATATAGAACTGGGTGCGCCTGGCAACATCTACTTTAAGGCGCCCCACGTGCAAAAGCTGGGCAGCGCCAACCTTAATATGCCGACCTCATCGTTGCCCGGCGGCTACTCGGGCGGCTATACCGTGAAATACGCAGCCCAGGCACCGTCGCCATTCTCCAACTATCGGATAACCACCGAGCAAGGTGAGGTATTCAGCGGAGTTACCGACAAAAACGGAGAGACGCTGAGCGTCCATACGTTACTGCCGGGAGACTTGAAGATTGAATTTCCTAATTCAGTCACGTATGACGAGCAACTTCGCCTGCTCGGTCCCGAGGGTCAGTTAGCAAGTAACCTTAAGTACTCGGCCACGCTGGCAGACGGAAGAATATTTGAGGGGGTGACCGATGCAAAGGGTTATACGCAACGCTTCGCGACTGAGCTGCCGACACCTATCACGCAAATAACACTTTACCCTTCTGAACCTGTTAAGGCGCTCTGTTGTGCCGCGCAAAATGCTCACGAGTCGGTGGAGATTGATCTGACGTCAAGTGATATCTCAACTACGGATATAGACGTGGGCAGTTCCACAAAGGATGTTTCTTTACCGGAAGGCAGAAAGCGTTCTTTGACAATAGGCGAAATTGCTATGGCGGGAACGCTTTTTAAGGACGCCATTGATTACACACGAGTTAAAGTGCATCACGGCCCGTGGTGGCTATTCAGTTATTTTCAGAATACCGCAGTAACTCCCAACGGTGAAATGTACTACCCAAGGAAAACGGGATTGTACAGGGATGATTTTTCCGATACCGCTGACCCTAGGGATAAAGCGCTATTCATGCATGAAATGACCCATGTCTGGCAGTACCAACTTGGGTATGACGTAAAAGTCGCCGGTTTGAAAGTCACCCGTAAGGGGGCTAAGGCTTATAAGTATCTATTGGCGGATGACAGAAAATTCTCCGATTACAACATGGAGCAGCAGGGGGAGATCGTGTCCGACTACTACATGATTTGCGTGTTGCAGAAGCCAAACAGTGTATGGAATCCGTCGAATTCGACAAAAAATCCAGTGTTGCTAGCAAAGACAATTGAAAGTTTTTTGCTTGACCCTGCGAGCAAGGCCAATTTTCCGCAAACAACGGATGTGGACAAAGATGAAAATTGATCAGTTAATAGTATTTTTTATGTTGTGCGTTTGCGGAGTGACGGCGCATGCAACAGTTTTGGGGCGTGAAGAGTATGCGAACATAGCTTCGCTAAATGGTCGGCCAGCCATCTGTTTGCGCAATGATTCAACTGCCTCGCTGGCAGTGGGATGGGTGACGTTGTCGGAAAGTTATTCTAATAAAATGGGTGTCTGGGGTTTGACACTCAGGGAGGGCGCATCACCGCTGATATTGAAGCCAGGCGAGTGCTTTTCATATGGTATGACACCGGCCGGATATGAGCCGTTAGTGAGTTATGGGCGCAATGAATACCCGTTGGTATTGGAAGCCGACAAAACCTACGTGTTCAGGTTGAACGATGCCTATCGTCCAACTGATTCACGCAAGGTTGTATTTTGTATAAAGAAAACCGCGACGGGTGCAGTGGAATATCTTCAATACACCCAGTTGGCCGATGGTAGTCAGATCGTTCCGGCGTGCGATGGAGCACGAAATGCAAAGGTAATAGAGCGGCATAGCAGGGGAGGGGTTAATAAATGAACGACTTCTCGCACCGTACCGATACGCTCAACCCGCGCAAAGAGGTTATCTGCGGCAAACAGAAACAGCATTGGATTGAGTTCCAGTTGCTGGATGAGCTCAGCGAGCCCCTGGCGAACCTGCCTTATCGCGCAGTGAACGAGGCCACTCGCGAAAAGCTGGTACCCGAGTTCGCAGGCCGTAGCGATGCTCAAGGCGTGATACGCATCGACGGTCTGCATCCGTTGCCCATCACGCTGCTGATAGAGGCCAACCCGTTGGCCGAGCTGTTGCAGACCCGTCGCTTGCGCGCCGAACGTGCCGAGCCGCCCCGGCCAGGTGTGGGGGAACGGACCCCCTTGTATGGTCCGCAGCGCTCGGGCTTCTCGCCAATCGAGAAAAAGGCGCTCGCCGCGGGCCATCAATATCACTACCTGCGCATTGGCCAACTGTGCGATGAGGCGCCGGATTTTGCACCGCCCTTGGCGGATAGCAAAGGACTTCCCGCCTACCACTTCCCCGATGGCAAGTTCCAGGGTTTCACCGTCAGCGGTGGGGAACTGGAACGTCGGCATGTACTGGAAGTCTGTCCGTTTCGTGCATGGTCGCTGGTGTTGCACCACCAGTCTGAGTACAGCCTGGCCAATGCCTACAACCTGGGGTTGATGAGCATTTTGGCGTATAGCTCCCTGCCCGAAAGTGAACCGGGTTCCGTCAAGGAGCTTTTCGAACAGCAATGCCTGGACTTGTCGCGCACACCGCGGGTGCTGGATAACGGCCAGGCTTGGCCTTGTTTGGTGAGCGATGTTCCGTTCAACGATCGCTATGTAAAGGTCGAGCCCCTGGACACCGCTAAGGCAGACCCACCGGAAGGTCATACCCAGTTGTTCTACGCGATCAGTGCATCCCAGGTGCTGGTGGCCTGGCGGGGTACTGAAATGGATGGTCTCGCTGATCTGAGTACCGATGCGACTTTTCGCCCGGTAAAGCCGCAAGTTTTGGCTGCTTGCGAGCCTAAGGTTCCCTGTGCTGATCTGACTCCTGTGGGCAGTGTGCATATGGGGTTTCGCGATGCATATGAGGTTGCTAGAAAGATCTTTGCCAAGGACCTGGGGGAGGCGATTCCACTCGAAACTCGTGACAAGGAGTTGTTCATCTGCGGCCACAGTCTGGGTGGAGCCCTCGGACTGGTACATGCAGCTTCATTAAAATCACAAAATCCTCTGCTCTACACCTACGGCATGCCCCGCACGTTCACCCTCCACGCCGTACAGTTTTTAGGCGACCTCTGGCACTTTCGCCATGTCAATGACACCGACCTTATCCCTCGGGTCCCGCCCGAAGCCGCGCTGGACAACTATCTGTATGACGTCTACGGCCCGATGGGCACGTTGATGGGGTTGACTTGGTCTGTGCGTCAAGCCGCGCTCGGCAGCATTTTCAAGCACGAAGACCCCTTCAGTCATCACGGCGAGATCGCCATGTTCTTCCGGGCCGAACAGCACCTCCAGCAGGGAATCACGCCATACCCTGCTTACCGCAAACCGGATGGCACACCCTATCGCAGTGTCATCACTGCCGAGCTCCCGGAAAAAGCCAAGCTGTATCTGGTTCCCAGCCTGAGCGAGGCCAATGATCAACAGGCCGATCAGGCCACCCAACGCCTCAATACATCCCTCGACGCAGAGAGCCGCGCCCGGTTTTTCCCGCGCTACGGCAACACTGCGGTCGGTCGAATGCTGCGCATTGGCGACCACTTTATGTCGCAGTACCAACCCTACATCCATAACCAGTTGCTGGAATCGATCAATCCCGAGCGCAATCCACTGTTGGAACGGCAGGTACGACGACGCGAGTTTGAACGGCAGATGGAGGAGCACGGCGACAGCATTCCCGAGGACGAACTGACCCGCAATCGTATTTTCCTCGACTTGCAGCGCCTGATGGACCGCGCCTTGCGTGTCACACACCAAACCGAAGGGGGCACCGAGGCGCTGGAGCGTTTCGATGCCATCGCCGACCCACAGGCTTATTACGAGAAAACCTATGGTTAAGTCCATCGCTTCGCTAAAGGGCAACACCAGTGCCCTCCGGTTTCCATTAGTTTTGTGTGCGGTATTTTTCAGCCTCAGCGGTTGCCGTCAGGATTACAGCCTGTCGCCACCTGCCGACAGCGAAAAAATAACCGTGACAGTAAAACTGCCTAAGGAGCTGAAAACCGAACCCATGTGGGTGATGTACCGCTCGGCCACCTGCAAAAGTATCGGCACGGGTGCCAGCGGGCAACGCACGGAACGGGATGGTCACCATTCGGTTTACAAGGAGTTTGAGCGCCAAGGTCAAAGCGATCTTTATCAAGTTGAGTTGCCCAAGGATGGAGGTGGCGCGTGCCGCTGGCATCTGGCGAATGTGACGTTTGGCGTGGTCTATGCCGATCCCTCACGTTATGGCGAGAACGTTATTGACGGAGGTGGTGGTGGGGTAGTCGTGATATTCGACTATAACAATTCGCCACGCGGCGGAGCCGACATCGAAGTCGATGGGGATTTGATGATAAAGAAGGACTATTACCCTTGGGTTAGCGAATCTTTTCTTGGTGGATATAAAAAGTATATTAGTCTGGCTGGTGAGAGTGATCTGTATCTGAAATATCAGGCCTTACAAGCTCGTAAGGTTTACTTCGAACCAGTCCTACATTCTGATTTCGTGCTCCGTTCGGTTGGAGTGAAAGAGAAGAAGGAGGGCAATTACGTTAAGTTTATCTTTCCCGACGGAAGCGTAGTGGCCGACGGTCGTCCGAATTCGAAGTTTCTAAAGATGCAAGCCATCCGCCTGGCTGCGGAGAGCAAATGAAACTTGGGCATTTTGCTGCATTTATCGCCTTGTTCGTGGGCCTCAGCGGTTGCCGTCAGGATTACAGCCTGTCGCCACCTGCCGACAGCGAAAAAATAACCGTGACAGTAAAACTGCCTAAGGAGCTGAAAACCGAAACATTGGAGGTCATGTATCGCTCGGGCGCGTGTAAAAGCGTTACTTACGGTGCTAGCGGCCAACGTATAGAGTTGGATGGACGTCATGGCATTGAAGTGCAGTTGCAACGTCAAGGACAAACAGATATCTATCAAGCAAAGTTGCCAATAGATGGTGGTGGTGCGTGCCGTTGGAAAATAAGCAATGTGATGTTTGGTGTTGCCTATATTGATCCGACTCGATTTGGCGAAAACGTGACGTTTGGAGGTGGGGGAGGGGTTTTGGTGAGGTTTGATAAAAACCGCCCTATGAGAAGCTCAGGGTTGCCAGTGAAGGTTGATGGAAATTTGAAAATAAAGAAAGATTATTATCCTTGGCTCGATGAGGAGTTTCTTGGGAGGTACAAAAAGACTATTAGATTGGCTGGCGAGGAAAATATTTATCTTAGTTACTATTCGCCCAAGGCTCGAATAATATATTTTGAGCCTGTTCTGTATTCTGAATTTTTGGTTCGCTCGGCTGGACCGATAGAGAAGAAAAAAGGGAATCGCACAACTTTTATTTATCCCGACGGCAGTGTTTTGGCAGACGGGCGATCCAAACCAAATTTCCGTAAATTGCAAGCCATCCGCCTGGCTGTGGAGGGCAAATGAAACTTGGTCATTTTGCTGCATTTATCGCCTTGTTCGTGGGCCTCAGCGGTTGCCGCCAGGATTACAGTCTTGCTCCGCCAGCCGACAGCGAAAAAATAACCGTGACCGTAAAACTGCCTAAGGAGCTGAAAACCGAAACATTGGAGGTCATGTATCGCTCGGGCGCGTGTAAAAGCGTTACTTACGGTGCTAGCGGCCAACGTATAGAGTTGGATGGACGTAATGGAATTGAAGTGCAGTTGCAACGTCAAGGACAAACAGATATCTATCAAGCAAAGTTGCCAATAGATGGTGGTGGTGCGTGCCGTTGGAAAATAAGCAATGTGATGTTTGGTGTTGCCTATATTGATCCGACTCGATTTGGCGAAAACGTGACGTTTGGAGGTGGAGGAGGTGTTTTGGTGAAATTTGATAATAATCGCCCGATGAGAAGTTCAGGGTTGCCGATTATTGTTGAGGGTGATCTGAAAATTAGGGAGGACTACTATCCGTGGTTGAGCGAAGCATTTCTTGGGGGGTATAGAAAACAGATTAGGCTGGCAGGTAAAGGTGATATTTACGTCAGTTATCAGGCAGTGCAAGCGCGTCAAATATATTTCGAACCAGTTTTGCATTCGGACTTCTTGGTTAATTCTGAAGGAACAAAAGTACACAAGGTCGGAAGCTTTATAAGCTTCACCTATCCCGGCGGAAGCGTCTTGGCAGATGGTCGTTCCACGCCTGATTTTCGCAAACTGCAAGCCATCCGCCTGGCTGCGGAGGGCAAATGAAACTTGGTCATTTTGCTGCATTTATCGCCTTGTTCGTGGGCCTCAGTGGTTGCCGCCAGGATTACAGTCTTGCTCCGCCAGCCGACAGCGAAAAAATAACCGTGACCGTAAAACTGCCCAAGGAGTTGAAAACCGAAACCATGTGGGTGATGTACCGCTCGGCCACCTGCAAAAGTATCGGCACGGGTGCCAGCGGGCAACGCACGGAACGGGATGGTCACCATTCGGTTTACAAAGAGTTGGAGCGCCAGGGGCAAAGTGATCTATATCAAGTTGAGTTGCCCAAGGATGGTGGAGGAGCGTGCCGCTGGCATCTGGCGAATGTGACCTTTGGTGTGGAATACGCTGATCCCGAACGTTTTGGCGAGAACGTGACCTTTGGGGTCGGAGGTGGCGTGGTCGTGATATTTGACGATAACAATTCGCCACGGGGTGGTGCGAATATCAAAGTAGAAGGGGATTTAATGCTCAAAGAGGACTACTACCCTTGGGTAGATGAAGAGTTTTTGGGGGCATATAAAAAAACCATTAACCTAGCCAGCAAAGAGGATATGTATCTTAGCTATCGAGCAATGCAGGCTCGTGTAGTGTATTTCGAACCTGTGTTGCACTCTGAGTTTTTGGTTAGTTCGGCAGGGCCAAAAGAGAAGAGAAAGGGAAATCACACAACTTTCACGTACCCTGATGGAAGTGTTGTGGCAGACGGTCGATCCAAACCAAATTTCCGTAAATTGCAAACTATCCGCCTGGCCGCTGAGGGTCACTAAGACTGACTCTTTCCACAGCGTTAGCCGGTCGAATTATTCAATAACCCTTGAGTGCGTTGAGCGCTCAAGTAAATAGCTCATGGAGTGCGTGATTATGTCGCAAGGATTTGTCTTGTTGGGCGATAAAACCACCAGTGGCGGCGAAGTCATATCGGCCTCGTCCACGATGATCGTTAATGGCAAGCGAGTGGCATGGGTCGGTGATGAAGTTCGTTGCCCACTGCCGGGGCACGGCGTTAACCCGATCGTCGAGGGTTGCCCTGACTGGACTGAGGGAGACCGGGAGATGGTGGTCCATGGCTGCCGTTGTGAATGCGGCTGCGCGTTGATCTCCAGTGCGCCCGATTGCGGGGTGGGTTAGTCATGGGCTGGGCTCGTCAACCCGCCGCTGTGGCCGATATGCCAGAGCCGCCGGTGATGTCACGTTGGTTATGGGCGGCAGCTTTGGCGGGGCTTACCGGTTTACTGCTGTTCTTGCTGCATGCTTCCGGGCGTATGCCGTTCATGCAGGCATTCGATATCCGGGTATTTTCCGGTTCGCCTTTGCTGATCTGGGTACTGGCGTTCGGTGCTCGTGCTTATACCTATGGCAGGGCCTTGGCCCATTACCGGTTTCTTGAGGAGCAGGCGCAAGAGGCGCAGCAATCCTGGCAGACCTGGGCTCAACGCTACATGGCTGTTTGCGCCAGTTGTGTGCTGCTGCCGGATCAGGTGTCTGTCAGCCGATTGACTCAAGGTTCGTCTGGCTTGCCTCCCTGTACAGGGCGAGCACGACGGATTGCAGCCTTACCTGCGCACCCAGACCGTGCTCGAGATGGATTGCAGATGCTGATCCAGGCCCTGGCGCCGTCGCTTAAGACGTTACCGGAGGGACAGGCGCTGCGGCTGACCTTGCTCAGCGATGTGGGGGCCGCGCAATACCAAAGCGTGCGTGATGCGTTGCAGCAGGTGTGGAGTGCCACGTTAAGCAGGACGCTCCCTGCAACAATCACCCTATCGGGGGAGTTGTCTTACCGCTGGCTCGAGGAAACGTTAAGAACCGCCAGCACGGCCATGGAACTGATCCTGGTCGTCCAGGTGAGTGGCGAGGAAGGGTACTCCGATGGGCTTGCCGCGTTGCTCCTGTGCCCGGATCGCTTGGCAGACGCTTTGACACTGCCGATAACGGCTGGTTTGTTACGGCCAATGCCGTTGGATATCAACCTGCTGGGCAGCGAACTGCCGCAGTTGCTGCAGACGCAAATCAGGGCCAGAGAAGCAACTGCTTTACTGGCCGACGACGCGAGTTGGCAGCCATTAACCAGCGAAATACTCGTTACTGCGGCGGCTCATGGCGGTTCGCTCAACGTGGGGCAAGCGTGGATTCAAGAGGCTCTTTGCGGGTTGCCAGGGCCGCTCGGTCACTGGCTGGTAACCGCACTGGGCGTGGAGCTGGTTCGGCATCAGCGTCAGCCGGTGCTGGTGTTGGTTCGCGAAAGAACGACGCATTGGATCAGCACTGTTACCACGGGAGAGTGGGCATGAACGCTTGGAACAATTCATGGCGCCTCGTGGGGGCAACGATATGGATCATCACGCTTTTAATCGTGCTGGGATGGGGGGTGTTGACGTTCGGTGAACGGATAGGTTTAGTCGAGAATGCGCAGAAGGTAATGGCTTTGTTACTGGTCATCACCATCGCATTGGTGGGCTATGTTGCACCACGCTTGTTGGCCCATCTGAAAAAACAGCGTCACCGAGAACAAGGACAGGCGGATAACGTCTATGCGCCCTCAGACGCGCAGATGAAGTTGCCTCGCCAGCCGAGCGTTGATCTTTCAGAACTGCGTGATCAACTACGTCACCAATACGGATTTTTCTGGCGTCGCAGAGTCCGTCTGTTATGGGTCGTGGGTGAACCGTCCCAAATTGAAGCCATCGCTCCGAACCTGACCAAGAAATATTGGCTGGAAGGCCAAAACACCGTGCTGCTGTGGGCCGGCAGCGTTCAGGGTGACCCCCAAGACGCGTCGCTTTTATAGTGGCGCGGCCTGTGTCGCAGGCGTGCGCTCGATGGGGTGGTCTGGGCATTGAGCAAAGACCAATGCACCGATGCCACCGCCATGAGCACCGGTGCCCGTCGCCTGCAAAACCTGGCCCGTGCTTTACGTTGGCAACTGCCGTTGCACCTATGGCAGGTCGGCGACAGTGCATGGTCTCAGGACGGTCGCGATAGCCAACCCGTGGGTTGTCTGCTGCCATCACGACTCACTTCCCCGGGTTTGGAAAACAGCCTGGATAGCTTGCTCGACCCTTTGCGCCGCGCGGGCCTGGCGCAAATGCACGATGCCATGACTCATGACTTCCTCCTGCGGCTGTCCCGCGATTTACAGGCCGAGGGCATTGCCCGTTGGCGCCAGGTACTGACGCCGCTATTGGGCGAGTTTTCCCGCGGTGTACCGTTACGCGGCCTGTGGTTCAGTCTGCCGCTGCCGCCTGTTGAGAGCACGCTCGAACACTTTTGGCTGGTGCATACGTCCTGGCAAGGCGTTCTCAACGATAAAGCTGCCAGCGGCCGTCGGCTGGGCTGGGGCGCACACCGAACCGCCTATGCGCTGGCCTTGGGATTGGCCGTGCTGTGGGGGGCTGGACTGCTGCTGTCTTTCGTCAGCAACCGCGCGCAAATCGCCCAGATACACACCTCGCTTGCTGCCCTGCAATACGCCTTGCACGGTGACGAGCAACTCCAGGCCCTCAACGAACTGGTCCGCGAACTGGCACGCCTGGACGATCGCGTCCAGGGCGGCGCTCCGTGGTATCAACGCTTCGGCTTGAGCCAAAATCAGGCACTGCTCGAAACGTTGTGGCCACGTTATGTCGAGGCCAACAACCGCCTGATCCGCGACCCGGCCGCCGCCACGCTGCGCCAGCAGCTCAACGCGCTGGTCAAGCTGGCGCCGGACAGCCCCGAGCGTGCCGAACGTGCCCAAGAGGCCTACGCCCAGCTCAAGGCTTACCTGATGATGGCGCGCCCGGAAAAAGCCGATGCCGGTCTCCTGGTCAAGACCCTGAGTGACGTTGAGCCCTCGCGCGCAGGTATATCTCCCGGGCTTTGGCAAATCCTGGCGCCCAACCTGTGGCAGTTCTACGGCGAACACCTGAGCGCAAACCCTGCATGGCGCATCGAGACCGATCCCAGGCTGGTGGCACAGGTCCGCCAGGTGCTGCTCGGCCAGTTGGGCCGACGCAATGCCGAAGCCAGCCTGTACCAACAACTGCTCGACGACGCCGCCAATCACTACGCCGATCTGGGCCTCCACCAACTGGTGGGCGACACCGATGCCCTGGCCCTGTTCTCCACCGATGCCAGCGTGCCGGGCGTCTTCACCCGCCAGGCGTGGGAGGGTCAGGTGCGTCAGGCCATCGACGCGATCGCCGCGGGCCGCCGCGAGGAAATCGACTGGGTACTCAGCGACAAACCCAGCGACATCGACACCCGCTTGAGCCCGGACCAGCTCCGCGAGCGGCTCACCGAACGTTACTTCCAGGACTACGCCAATGCCTGGCTGAAACTGCTCAACAGCCTGCGCTGGCAGCAGGCCGGCAGCCTCGCCGACGTGATTGACCAACTGACGCTGATGAGTGACGTGCGCCAATCCCCACTGATTGCGTTGATGAACACGGTGGCCTATCACGCTCAGGCGGGCACCCGCACCGAAGCGTTGGCCGACTCGCTTGTGAAGTCCGCGCAACAGCTGATCGGGCAGGACAACGCGCCATTGATCGACCAACTGGCCCACCTGCCCGGCAGCCCCTTGGACGCCACTTTTGGTCCCTTGCTGGCGCTGCTGGGCAAAGGCCCGGAGGGCAAGAGCGGCGCCGATGGCCTCAGTCTCCAATCTTTCCTCACCCGCGTGACGCGGGTGCGCTTGAAGTTGCAGCAAGTCAGCACGGCGCCCGATCCGCTGGAAATGACCCAGGCACTGGCGCAAACCGTGTTTCAAGGCCGCAGCATCGACCTGACCGACACCCAAGCCTACGGCAGCCTGATGGCCGCCAGCCTGGGGGCGGAGTGGGGCGGGGCGGCGCAAACGTTGTTCGTGCAACCCCTGGAACACGCCTGGCAACGCGTTTTGCAACCGTCGGCGGCAGGGATCAACAGCCAGTGGCAACGCTCGATCGTCAGCCATTGGGATGATGCTTTCGCCAGCCGCTACCCGTTCACCGCCACCGCCAGCGATGCGTCCTTGCCGATGCTGGGCCAGATGATCCGCGCAGACTCCGGCCGCATCGAGCAGTTTTTGCAGCGGCAACTGAGCGGTGTGTTACGCAAGGAGGGCAGCCGCTGGGTGGCAGACCCGCGCCACAGCCAAGGGCTGCGCTTCAACCCGCAATTTCTGACTGCCATTAACCAGCTCAGTGATTTGGCCGACGTGCTCTACACCGATGGCGGTATGGGGCTGAGTTTTGAACTGCAGGGCAAACCGGTACGCGATGTGGTGCAAACCACCTTCATCCTCAACGGCGACAAGCACCAGTACTTCAATCAGAAGGAGAGCTGGCAGCGCTTCAACTGGCCGGGGCGTAGTGACTATCCCGGCGTCAGCCTGAGCTGGACCAGCGTGCTGGCCGACGAACGGTTATTCGGCGATTACCCCGGCACCTGGGGCCTGATTCGCTTGCTGGAGAAAGCCCGGGTCACGCCGCTGGACGATGCTGACAGTCGCTACCGCATGGTACTCAAGGCGCCCGATGGCCTGAACCTGATCTGGCACCTGCGCACCGAGCTGGATGCGGGGCCGTTGGCGTTGCTCAAATTAAGGGGGTTCAAGTTGCCTCAGCAGATATTTCTCAGTGAGAACGCCGCCGAAACGCCTTATGCGCAGAACGGGAGTTTCCCATGAGCCTGCGCACCTTGATCGCCCGCTGCCTCGGCGAGCGCGACGCATTGTCCGTCGCCCGCGAGCAAACCGCCCACTGGCAAGCCTGGCTGCACCCCATCAGCACCGACTTCCCCGTCGGCGAAGACCCCGGCTACGACGATGACTTCCAGCGCATGCGCGAAGAGGTCAACAAACTTTCGGGCGCCGATGCCGAGCAGGTGGCCCAACTGGCGCACAAGCTGTTGATCCACAACTGCAAGGACCTGCGTGTCGCCACCTATTACCTGTGGGCACGCTTGCACAAGGACGGTGAAGTCGGCCTGGCCGACGGCCTGAGCCTGCTGGCCGCATTGGTGGAACGCTTTGCCGACGCAGTGCTGCCCCTCCGCCCCAACAGTCGCAAGATGGCCCTGGAATGGTTGGCCGGGGGCAAGGTGCTGGACACGCTGTCGCTGTACCCGGAAGTGGTCAAGGCCGAGGCCGAGCGCACTGCCGCAGCACTCGCCTGGCTGGAGCGCGGGCTGGGTGCGTGGCCGCAGGAGCAGCGCCCAAATCTGGAACCCCTGTATGCCGCCCTGTCCGCGAGATTGGCGCAGTCCGGTGGCATGGACGCCTTGGTGCCGCAGAATATTGCCAGCCATGAATCGACTGCACAGGCGCCAGCGGCGCAGGTCAAGTCCGGGCGCGATCTATTGGACAGTGGCCGGGCCTTGGCGGAATACCTGCGTGATCAGCCTTTGGGCTGGCTGGCGGCCCACCGCCTGATGAAAAGCTTGCGTTGGGACACCGTGCATCAAGCTCCACCTCAAGATGCGCACAACAACACGCGCCTGACGCCACCGCGCAGCGACTATCGGGCACAGCTCAAACGTTTGTACCTGCAACAGAATTGGTCGGAGTTGATCGAGCAGGTCGAGCGGATCTATGCCGAGGGTGTGAACCATTTCTGGCTGGACTTGCAGTGGTACCTGTATCAGGCGCTGAGCAAACAACCCGCGCCGCAGGATCGCTGGGCCGATATCGCCAAGCGTGACCTGGGCATGTTCCTTGAGCGCCTGCCGGGCCTGGAGGTGCTGTGTTGGAGCGACGGTAGCGCCTTCGCCGATGAGACCACCCGCGAGTGGATTGCCCAGCACGTCAGCGGCAACCAACCCCGGCAATGGTTACCCGTACCTTCAATGGCGCCGTCGACCGGCGATACCGACATCCTGTCCCTGGAGGACGAGGCAGTCGCCCAGGCCGACAGCGACGGCGTGGACCAGGCGCTGGCCTGGCTGGCCGCACGCCCCGGTATCCATACCGGGCGCCAACGCTGGCTGCTGCGCCTGCTGATGGCGCGCGTGGCCGAGCAGTATGCCAAAAGCGATCTGGCCATCCACCTGTTGGCAGAGCTGGACGCCACTGCACAACGCCAGGCCCTGGCCGAGTGGGAGCCCGAGCTGAACTTCGAGGTCAAGGCGCGCCTGCTCAAGCTGTTGCGGGTCAAAGCCCAGCGCAATGACGCCGACAAACCCACCCTGGCGCGGCGCATGGAAGCCCTGCTGGCGGCATTGGTGGCCATCGATCCGGTACGCGCCGCAGTGCTCTGTGGCTAACCCTCTTACATCAGGATTCTTTCTGTGAGCATGGACAATCTGACACTGCGCTACTTCGATGCCGAAATGCGCTACCTGCGCGAGGCCGGCAAGGAGTTCGCGGACGCGTTTCCGGATCGAGCCGCGCAGCTCAACCTGGACAAACCTGGGGCGCAGGATCCCTATGTGGAGCGCCTGTTCGAGGGCTTTGCCTTCCTGATGGGGCGCCTGCGGGAAAAGCTCGACGATGACCTGCCGGAGCTGACCGAAGGCTTGGTCAGTCTGCTGTGGCCGCATTACCTGCGCACCATTCCGTCGCTGTCGGTGGTTGAACTGATGCCCGACCTTGCGCAGATGAAGCGCAGCGAGTTGATCGCCCAGGGTTTTGAGGTGCTGTCGCAACCCATCGGGCCGCAACGCACCCGCTGCCGTTACACCACCACCCAGGACGTGACCCTGCGGCCGTTGGCGCTGGAGTCGGTGGGGCGCGGTCATGAAATGGATGGTCGCTCAGTGCTGCGCCTGCGCTTTGCCTGCGGTGCGTTGACGGATTGGAGCCTGATCGACCTCAGCTGTTTACCTCTGTACCTGAATGCCGATGCGCCGTTGGCCAGTGCCTTGCATCAAGCGCTGACCCTGAATGTGCAAGCGATGTATGTACGCAGGCCCGGCCAGACCGAACGCCAGCCACTGACCGGGCATTTCGCGCCCAAGGGCTTTGCCGATGAGGACCGGCTGTGGCCCAAGGGTGACAGTGCCTTCAGCGGTTATCAGTTGCTGCTGGAGTATTTCAGCTTCCGTGAAAAATTCATGTTCGTCACTTTGTGTGGCTTGGAGCAGTTGCAGATCAAGCCCTGTACCGCCTGGTTCGAACTGGAAGTGGTGTTGCGTGAACCCTGGCCGGCCAACTTCGACTTGAGCCGCGAGCACATCCGTTTGCACGCCGTTCCCGTAATCAATTTGTTCTCGCTGGAGTCCGACCCGCTGACCCTGGCGCCCTTGCAAACCGACTACCTGTTGCGCCCCATGCGTTTGCAGGACGGCCATACCGAAATTTATTCGGTGGACCGGGTCACCGCGTCGAAGAACGTCGAACGTCAGGACTACGTGCCCTTCACCAGCTTTCGCCACAAGGGCGGCATGCTGCGTGACGAGGCGCCGGAACGCTACTTCCACACGCGCCTGAAGCGCGCAGCGAATGGTTTGCATGACACCTGGCTGATCCTGGGCGGCGAAGGCTTCGACAAGGACCGCCTGCATGAGTGTGAAAACCTGTCGTTACGCTTGACCGGCACCCACGGCCAGTTGCCGCGCAAGGCGCTGCAAAGCACCTTGCTCGATACGCTGGTGCAGTCCACCCAGTTCGGTTTGCGCGTGCGCAACCTGTGTGCGCCGACCTTGCCGTGTTACCCACCGAACCGCGATCGTTTTCACTGGCGAGTACTCAGTCACCTGGGTTCGAATTTCCTCTCGATGCTCGACAACGCCGAGGTGCTGCGCGGCACCTTGGCGCTGTACGACTGGACCGGCAGCGAGCTGAATCGCCGGCGCCTGGCAGCGATTGTCGAGGTGCGTCATCACCTGGTGCAGCGTTTCGAGAAAGGCTTTGTGCTGCGCGGAGTGGATATCGAAATCACCCTGGATGCCAATGGCTTCCCGGGGGAGGGCGACATCAGCCTGTTCGGCGAAATGCTCAATCGCTTCTTCGCCTTGTATGCCGACATTCATGTGTACACCCAGCTCACGCTGATCCTGCAACCTACTGGAAAGTGCCTGCGATGGAACGAGAACCACAGTCAGCGTATTCCCGGCTGAAAGCTGGCGGTCTGCTCGACGCCCTGCAGGGCCGAGTGGCCGAGGCCAACCTGTACCGCTTTTGCCAGTTGCTGGAACAGGCTTTGCCCGATCACCCGCCCTTGGGCAGTACCGCGCACCCGGCCGATGACGCCGTGCGCTTTCGGCCCGATCCGGGCATGGGCTTTCCGACCAGTGAACTGAAGGCGATTGAAACCGATGACGCTCACCCGCAGCGCCCGGCCACGGTACGCACGCGTCTGCTCGGGTTGTACGGGGTCGACTCGCCGATGCCGACGGCATTTCTGGATGACATCGCGCAGCGCCGGGAAGGGCATGAAGCGTTGGAAGCCTTCCTGGATATTTTCAACCACCGGATCTTCACCCAGTTCTACCGGGTCTGGCGCAAATATTCCTACCCGGCGACGTTCGAAGCGGGCGGCACCGATGCCACCTCGCAATGCCTGTTGGGCCTGATCGGCCTGGGGATTCGCGGTACGGCGCAGCAGATCGCTACGCCGGTCTCGCGTTTTCTGGCACTGCTCAGTGTGATGCGCCTGCCCACGCGCAATGCCGAAGGCATCACCGCGTTGGTCAAGTTGCTGGCGCCCAACACCCAGGCGCAGGTCACTGCGCGTTGGCCGCAAAAAATTGCGTTGGAGCAACCTGCCGCGCTGTGTGCCGCGCGCCCGGTGCGCTTGTCCCAGGGCACGCCGCTGGGCAGCGCCGGGTTTGATGCCAACAGTCAACTGCGCTTGAGGCTGCATACAGACGATCCGCAGGAGGCCGAGGACTGGTTGCCCGGTGCGCAGTTGCACAATGATTTGCTGGTGCTGCTGCGCGTGTACCTGGGGTGGCGCTGCACGGCCACCTTGCAGTTGTCATTGCCGGTGCGCAGCCTGCCGGTACCGGTGCTGGGGCACGCGCCCATCCGGCTCGGTATGACCGGCGTGCTGGGCCTGGGCGGCGCTGCCTGGCAGGCGGCAGAGCACGACACGCTCACGATCAACCTGGGCCGCTACAGAGGCCTTTCGATTAATCCCCACAACTGGGAAACACAGCATGTTGCGTATCGTTTTTAGTCTGGTGATGTTTGCGGCGCTCGGCGGGTGTGGCCTGGTCCAGACCGTCGCGGATAGTACGGCCTCCACCGCCAGGGCGATCTTTTACAAGCAGGTCAAAACCCTGCACCTGGATTTCAGTGCGCGCACCGCACTGAACACCGATGCCACGGACAGTCGCGCCTTGTCGGTGCCGACGCTGGTGCGGGTATACCAACTGCGCGACACCAAAGCGACGGAGCAGGCGACCTACGACGGTTTGCTCGGCGATGACGATCAACTGTTGGCGAGCGCATTGCTCGACAAACGCTCGGTGGTGGTGAAACCCGAGGAAGGCGCCCAGTTGAACGTGCCAATGGACAAGGACGCGCAGTTCGTCACGGTGGTGGCGCTGTTCCGCAGCCCCGATACCCAATCGAACACCTGGCGCCTGACGTTGACCCGCGATGACCTGGACCCGGACCGGGCGCGGGTCATCGAGTTGGGGGATAACCGCTTGACCCTGCGGCCCTTGGCCAAGGACTGACCCATGACCGAGTACAACTGCTCGCTGTACGAAATGCTGCTGCAGAATTTCGACGGTGAGTTGGACTTGCATCGCGTCAGCGAAGAGGACCAGCACGCCCTGTCGGTGCTGGACAACCTGCAGCGCATCCTCAACAGCCGCGCGGGTGCACTCAGTCATCTGCCCGATTACGGGCTGCCGGATATGAGCCTGATCCTGCAAGGGTTGCCCGCCTCGGCCCAGAGCTTGGTCGGCACCATGACCGCCACGTTGCTCAAGTACGAACCGCGGCTGGCGGCGGTGGCCATTGAGTTGCGGCCGCAGATGTTGCCGGGGCATTTGGAGTATGTCTTGGACGCGCAACTTAAGGACGGGCAGCACGTGAGCTTCGGCACCCGCGTGTCGCCCGAAGGCAAGGTGCTGGTGCGTCACTTGAAGCGACAGCACTACCTGACCAAGCCCTGAACCCATAATGCAAGGGAAGCCCGATGACGGCGTTGTTTGAGGTGCGTATCCGAGTCGGCGGTGATCCGCGCGGCTTCAGTGAATTTACGCGATTGCGCGAGGAGTTGGCCAAACTCGGCCATCCTGCCTGCCCGGATGTGGATTGGGCGGCGGTGGAGCAAAGCTGTCTGGCGCTGTTCCAACAAAATGGCGCCGACTTTCAAACCGCCTGTTTTTACACCTTGGCACGTGGTCAGCGCCATGGACCTGAGGGCATCGCCCAAGGCGTGGTGTTGCTGGAGGCCCTGAGCCGCGAGTGGCCGCGGCTGTGGCCGCCGACCGCCTCGGCGCGCCTGGATCTGCTGGAGTGGTTGCTCGATCAAATGCAGGTGTTGCTGCGCACCATGGCGGTGACTGCCCACAGTGTGCCGGCGCTGTCTCAACTGGGCATCGAGCTGGCACATTTACAGGCGCGTTTGCTTACGCAGGGCGCTGATCCTCTGCTGAGATTGCAGGCTCTGCGCCACCAACTGGGCTGTCTGATCCAGCGTCTTGAGCAAAGCCACGTATCGAGTACGAAGGTGCTGGCACCTGTCAGAGTGATGGCTCCGACATTGGCGCCTCAAGTGGTCATTTTGCCAACCCCCGAGGTGCCGCCACCCCAGCGGCGTGTGACCTTATGGCTGTTTGCCGGGACGATGGTCGTTGTCTTGCTCGCTGGACTCGGTTGGCGGACATGGCTGACAAATCAGGACCGCGCGCCCCGCATGCCCGAACCCGTGCGATTGGACAGCCTGTCGCTGTTTGACGCCGGCAGCGCAATCCTTAAGCCAGGCTCGACCAAGGTACTGATCAACGCCCTGGTCGGCATCAAAGCCCAGCCGGGCTGGCTTATCGTGATCGCCGGGCATACCGACGCGACCGGGGTTCTGGAGCAGAACCAGGCCCTGTCCCACGCCCGCGCCTCCGCTGTGCGCGACTGGATGCAGCAGATGGGCGACATTGCCGACAGCTGTTTTGCGGTGCAGGGCCTGGCGGCCAATCAGCCGATCGCCAGCAATGAGACCGAGGCCGGGCGTACCGCTAACCGGCGCGTGGATATCCAGTTGGTACCGCAAGTGGGCGCTTGTGAGCAGAGCGCTTTGGCAGGGGAGACAGGCAAGTGATCATAAAGGCGGTTGGTGCAGTGCCGGATCGAGTCCAACGAATGCCTTGATGAGACTGAGGCCGCCGCAATCGCTAAACTCCCTCCGCGCGTGATATCGTTGTGATATCACGTGTCGTGATGGCCACGGAGGGGGGGTTATGAAGAAGCTATCGATGGTGGTTGTGCTCATGGTATTGGTCGCGAGCCCGATGTTGGCAATGGGCTGCCCCAAAGGCACTCATCCCGTGGGCGGGACGGGGTCGCATCACAAGGGTGGGACGTGTCAGTAGTCGACTGAACCCGCCTGTATGGATCTGTGAAAGTCCTTGTCACTGAACAGCCTGCGCACCTCACGGTTCAGCAGGCTTTTTATTGAGCGCTGTTTCCCTAAAGTCCTTACCCGCGCGGCCGAAATGCTGTCATACGATGTCGTATCCCTCAATAAGAGTGCCCTGCTAAATGTCCCTTCGCAGCCTGTCCATCGCCCGCCGCGCGGGTCTGGGTTTTGCCTTGATTGCTTTGCTCGTGGCCCTTCTGGGTTTTTTTGCGCTGTCGAATATGGCAAGCATCCGTGCCAGTGCGGTGCAGGTGGAAAGCGGGCTGGTGCCCAAGATTCGGCTGGTGGCGGATATCCGCGAAATCATGCTGCGCATTCGCACGATTTCTCTGCGTATGGCACTGGACCCCAACCCCGCAAGCCTGCCGCAGTACCGCAGCCAGATGGACACCCGCAGCCAGGACTTGACGAAGCGGTTGGCTGACCTCGATGCGGTAATCGACACGCCGGAGGTGCGCGCGCTCTATGACCAGTTCCAGGGCTCGTTGCGCCAGTACCAACAAGGTCTGGCGCAGTCCTTCGTGCTGGCCGACAAGCAGCAGAGCGCCGAGCTCAACAAGTTGTTGCTGGTGGACATGAAAACCGTGGTCGATGGCTCCGGCGCCCAGCTCAATGCACTGGCCGACTACTACAACGCCCAAGTCAACCGGCAAGGTCAGACGGCGGAGTTGCAGTACAGCCAGTCACGCACCATGGTCTTTGGTTTTGTGATCCTGGCGGGTTTGAGTACGGTCGCGCTGGCCTGGTTGCTGACGCGCAGCATCGTGGGGCCATTGGGCCAGGCGATGCGCGCGGCGGAGAACGTTGCGCGGGGCGACCTGACCCAGAGTGTGGAAGTGAGCGGCAATGATGAGGTCACCCGTTTACTCGTGGCGCTGCAATCCATGCAGGGCAGCTTGCGCAGTACCTTGCAATTGATTCGTCAATCGGCGGCGCAAATGGCCGCTTCTGCCACCGACCTCAATGGCATTACCGATCAGAGCAGCCGCAGCCTGCAACAGCAGACGGCGGAAATCGAGCAGGCGGCGACGGCGGTCAACGAGATGACGTCGGCTGCCGAAGAAGTGGCGCGCAATGCGATGTCCACCTCCGAGTCCACCCGCCTTTCCAATGAGACTGCGCGCGAAGGTCAGCACCGTGTGGGTGAAACCGTCAGCGCGATTCAGGGCCTGAGCAGCAACATCGGCGAGACCTCCACCCTGGTGCAGAACCTGGCTGAACAATCGCGGGATATCGGCAAGGTGCTCGACGTGATTCGCTCCATTGCCGAGCAGACCAACTTGCTGGCACTCAACGCCGCCATCGAAGCGGCGCGCGCCGGTGAGTCCGGGCGCGGTTTTGCGGTGGTGGCCGATGAAGTGCGAGCGCTGGCCCATCGAACCCAGCAATCGACCCTGGAGATCGATCAGATGGTCACCGCCATGCGCACCGGCTCCAACGACGCCCTGACCTCGATGCAGTCGAGCACCCAGCGCGCCACCGAGACCTTGACCTTGGCCGAAGGGGCCGGGGGTGCGTTGAGCCAGATCACCGACTCCATCGACCAGATCCACCAGCGCAACCTGGTCATCGCCAGTGCGGCCGAGGAGCAAGCCCAGGTGGCCAAGGAAGTCGACCGCAATATCGTGAACATTCGTGACCTGTCGGCGCAATCGTCGTCCGGCGCCGGGCAGATCAATGGTTCAAGCCAGGAACTGGCACGGCTGGCGGTTGCGCTCAATGACGCAGTGGCGCGGTTTCAGCTGTAGTGAGTTCGGACGAGTGCGCCGCAGGCGGGCATGGCCACCTGCGGCGCTGGCGTTGAAGCGGTGGGGGTAGGAGAGGGGTTTCGGTCAGCGTGACACCGAGTCCAGGCCGGTGGCTTGCACCACCGGTTGCGCCTCGGGGGACGCCAGGAACTGCAGCAAGGCCTGGGCCTGCTGCGGGTGCTCGGCGTTGACCGGGATACCCGCCGCAAAGCGCGTCACCGATTGCACATCTTCGGGAATCTTGCCCACATAGGTCACGCCTGGCACGGGTAACAATTCCGCCACCTGCTGCAAACCGACTTCGTAGTCACCGTTGGCAACCACCGAAGCCACCGGGATACGTTCAATCATCGTGCCCTTGGCCGGCATGCCGAGTTTCTTGAACAACTCTTTCTCCACATACACGCCGCTGGCACTGTCCGAATACGCCACCGATTTGGCTTTGCTCAGCACGGCCTTCAGCGCGGCATCGGTGCTGATGGACGGCTTCACTGCGCCAGCCTTGACCACCAGGCCGATACGCGAGTCCGCCAGTTCCACGCGGGACGCAGGGTCGACCTTGCCTTGTTTGATCAGGTCGTCCAGGGCGTAGCCAACCATGATCACCACATCGGCATGTTCACCACGGGCCAAGCGGTTGGGAATCGCTTCCGGCGCTTTGCCCATCGACGGCCCGAGGGTGGTCTGGAGGGTATCGCCACTGTGCTTGGCATACTGCGGGCCAAGCACGTTATACGCAGCGGTGAAGCCCCCGGAAGTCATGACCTTGAGTTCTTCGGCCTGAGCCGTCAGCGCCAGGGCGCCGAGGGCCGCGGCCGTCAGGGCGTAGAACAGCGGCTTCATCACACGGCCTCCTGCATGACCTGCCCACGGGTATTGGCGCGGCGATACAAGGCCAGTGTCGAACACAGCGCGCACACCGCAGCGAACATCATCCAGTAGGCCGGCGAGGCTTTGTCTTCGGTGATGTGAATGAACCAGGTGGAAATGGCCGGGGTGAAGCCACCAAACACCGCAGTCGCCAGGCTGTAAGCCAGGGAGAAGCCCGCCACGCGCACTTCCACCGGCATGATTTCAGTAAGCGCCGGGATCATCGCGCCGTTGTACATGCCATACAGGAAGGAGAACCACAGCAGGGTTTCCAGCATATGCGCAAAGCTGGGCGCGTTAACCACGTAGGACAACGCTGGATAAGCCGTGAGAACCGTCAGCGCGGTCATCGCGATCAGCACCGGCTTGCGGCCGAAGCGGTCGCTCAAGGTGCCGCCGATCGGCAGCCAGACAAAGTTCGACACCGCCACCAGCAAGGTCACCAGCAAGGCGTCGGAGGTGCTCAGTTGCAGCACGGTCTTGCCGAAGGTCGGTGCGTACACGGTGATCAGGTAGAACGCGGTGGTGGTCATGGCCACCATCAGCATGCCGCCGATGACCACCGTCCAGTTTTTCACCAGAGTCGCCATGACTTCGCGCATGGTGGGGCGATGCTTGCGGTTGGCGAATTCTTCGGTTTCCTGCAGGTTGCGACGCAACACAAAGATGAACGGAATGATCACGCAACCCACGGCGAACGGAATGCGCCAGCCCCAGTCGGCAACCACGGCCGGTTCCATCCACACGTTCAGGCCATAGCCCAGTGCCGCTGCGACCACGATCGAGATCTGCTGGCTGCCCGACTGCCAGCTGGTGTAGAACCCTTTGCGGCCCGGCGTGGCCATTTCGGCCAGGTACACCGACACACCGCCCAGTTCCGCGCCGGCCGAGAAGCCCTGCAACAGGCGACCGAGCAGCACCAGCAACGGTGCCCACAGGCCAATGGTGTGATAACCCGGCACCAGCACGATCAACAGCGTGCCGCTGGCCATGATCGACAGGGTCACGATCAGGCCTTTGCGGCGACCGACGTCATCGATGTAGGCACCCAGAATCACCGCCCCCAGTGGACGCATCAGGAAGCCGGCGCCGAACACGGCGAAGGTCATCATTAAGGATGCGAACTCATTGGCGGCGGGGAAGAACGCAGCTGCGATGTAGGTGGCGTAGAAGCCGAACAGGAAGAAATCAAACTGTTCGAGGAAGTTGCCCGAAGTGACACGGAAAACCGCGCCAATCTTGGAGCGGGCAGAGGCGGGCCGGGAAGGGCTTGTCATGGTTTTGTGTCTCCAGCTTTCTTTTTAAAGTGCTTATTTCACGTAAGACTGAAGATAGTGGCTGACACATTTAGAAATGATAAGTGAAAAATTTAGTTTTATTCATGCTTGACGGCTATGAATCGTTGATTTCAGCAAGTTGTCGCGCCTGTTCTATGCTGGAAGGTGTGACCAATGTTTACGGATGGGAGGTGGCGATGGGCAACGAACACAAACGCTCGGATGAGTCGGAGCACGAGCAGCCCGCGCGGCAGCGCGAAGAAGAAAAACCCCAGACCTGGAAGCATCCGGACGACGGTACAGAGCTTTCGGAGCGCGATCAGGAGTTTCCGCTCAAGCCTTGAAGTGCAACGCCGATTCGCGAATCGGGCCTATCAGCAGATAGGCGCATAGACGCCGTCCGTCGCGCTTTCTACACTGCGGGCTGTCTTGGGCTAAGGGCAGGCGCCGATGAATCGCAATGAATTACGCAAGGCCGACATCAACCTGATGGTGGTCTTCGAAGCACTGATGCTCGAGCGCAACGTGACACGGGTGGCCGAGAAACTGTTTCTTGGCCAGCCCACCATCAGCTCGGCGCTCAACCGTCTGCGTACCTTGTTCAACGACCCACTGTTCATTCGCGTCGGCCATCGCATGGAGCCCACGGCGCGTGCCGAAGAGATCATCCAGCACCTGTCGCCGGCCTTGGATTCGCTGTCGTCGGCCCTGAGCCTGACCCATGATTTCGACCCGTCCATCAGCACCATGACCTTTCGCATCGGCCTGTCCGACGACGTCGAGTTCGGCCTGCTGCCACCCTTGCTGCGCGCGTTGCGCCAGGAGGCGCCGCAGGTGGTGTTCGTGGTGCAGCATGTGGATTACTGGCGCATTCCCGACCTGCTGGCGTCCGGCGATATCACCGTGGGCATCACCCAGACCCGTGGCCTGCCGGCGAATGCCAAGCGCAAATTGTTGCGCCATATCCGCCCACGGCTGTTGCGCGCCGATGCCTCCGACACGCCGCTGACCCTCGATGAATACTGCTCGCGGCCCCATGTATTGGTGTCCCACACGGCCAACGTGTCGGGGTTTGCCGATGAGTGGCTGGCCGAGATCGGTCGCAAGCGTCATGTGGTGCTGTCCGTGCCGCAGTACAGCGCATTGCCCGCCTTGCTGGCCGGGACCGACCTGATCGCCAGCCTGCCGGATTACACTGCCGAAGCCATGGCGGTGTCGGGCCAGCTGTTCTGTGAGCCGTTCCCGTTCGAAACCCCGACGCTGGATTTGTCGATGGTCTGGCTCAGCCACGTCGACACCGACCCGGCCGAGCGGTGGGTGCGTTCGCGGTTGGAAGCCTTTATGAGTGATCGAGGCTTGGGGACGAAGGCCTGACGCTATATATTCGAGAATCTTCCTACAACAAGCTCGGAGCTACCCATGCCGCATCTGCATCTGGAATACACCGCCAACCTGACGCAACTGGACGCCGACAAGGCTCTGTTGCGCCTCAATCATGCGCTGGTGGCCTCCGGTCAGTTCGGCGCCGAGTTTGATATCAAAAGCCGTGCGGTGAAAGTCGAGCGATTCCGTGTGGGCACCAGCCTGGATCAACGAGGTTTTGTCGCGGTGCGTCTGGCACTGCTCAGCGGGCGTTCGCCGCAGGTCAAGAAGCAGCTGTCGGAAAGCCTGCTGACGGTGTTGCAAGACCTTGGCCCATGGCCCGATGACGTAAAGGTGCAACTGAGCGTTGAGCTGCGCGACATGGACCGCGATGCCTACAGCAAAGTCGCCATTGGCTGAGCGCTATAGCAACCCCTGATCTGCGCACACTTTCACCACCTGTTCGCGAAACCAGGTATTGGCGCTGTCCTGTTCACTGGTTTCGTTCCACTGCATGTCCAGGGTGAAACCCGGCAACCCATTGGGGGCCTCGCAGTGGCCGAAGGTCGGCGCCGGCGCCAGCAGTTTTTGCACGCGGCGGGGCAGGGTGACGATGAAGTCGGTACCGGTGATCATCTTCAACGCGGCGCTGTAGCTGTTAGCGCGGGCGATCACCTGGCGCTTGCGGGCCTGGCGCGCCAGCCAGCCGTCGATCATGTTGGTGTCGGAGGTCCATGGCGTGGGGAATACGTGGCGACGCTCGACGAACGATTGCAGGCTGAACGCCGGCTCACGGGGTGCGGCACGCCGGTCGAACACGCACACCAGGTCGTCCTCCAGCAGCATCTGGGTCTTGAAGTCTTTGTGGGCGCGGTGAAAGTGCGGGCCGAAACAAATCACCAGGTCCAAACGGCCTTCGCGCAGGTCCTCGGCGGGAATGTCGGTTTCCAGCTTCTGTACATTGACGATCACCGGCAGGTCGGCGCGGTCGAAGGTTTGCAGCAGGCGCGGCAGGATCAACTGTTCGAAATATTCCGGGGCGCACACATTGAAGGTTACCGCCTTGTGCGTCGGATCGAACGCCTGGCCGCCGGCGTGGCACAAATTGATGCTTTCGAGGATCTTCTGCACATGACCGTACATGGTGGTGGCCTTGTACGTAGGACGCATGCCCGCCCGCGTGTTGATAAACAACTCGTCTTCAAAACTGGTGCGCAGCTTCTTCAAGCTGTAGCTGACGGTGGACTGGCTGACGAACAGCGTTTCTGACACCTCGGTAACGCTGCTCTGGTCATAGACGGCGATAAACACCATCAAGTCCTGCATATCGAGCTTTCTGAGCAAGTTACTGTTTAGCATCCATTCCATCCGTAAACCCGCTGTACCGAACTCAGTACACAACCGCGCAAAAGCTTAACGGAACGTACGTACCAATAGAAAGCGCTGTAGGGCGTTTCTATGTTAGCCGTGGGACAAATACTGTTTGCAACACGACTTCAACGGATATGTTGCGCGTAGTGCCTGGGGTTGAAGCGTGTGACGATCAGCAGCATCACTACGACGACCGCCGTCAGCGCCCACCAGGCCCACTCGAAACTGCCCAGGTAGTCGCGGATCATCCCGGCGATCAGCGGCGACAGGCCCGCGATCAGGTAACCGACGCCTTGCACGAACGCCGTCAGGCTGCCCGCGCGACGCGGGTTGTCCAGGTGATCGAGGGACAGGATCAGGCTCATCGGGAACAGCCCGCCAATGCCCAGCCCCAGCAGGCACGGCCACAGCAGGCTCAGGTGCTGCGGGCTCAGGATCAGCCCACAGAAGCCGACGATGATCAGCACCAGCAACACCGCCACCACCCCGCGTTTATCCTGGCGACGGTTGGCGATGGCGGGCGTGACCAGGCCGGACACCACTTCCATCGCCGTGAGAAACCCCAGCAGCAACCCGGCGTTCTGTTCGCTCCAACCCTGCTCGACGTAGTACGGCGCCAGCCACGCCAATACACAGGTGTAGGACGCGGTCCCCAGGCCAAAAAACAGCGCCAGCAGCCACGCGCGGCCGTTGCCGAAAAACCACACCTGCGCACTGGAAGCAGTGTGGGGCAAGGGCGGCAGCGCCGAACGCTGGGCGTACCAGACCAGCAACGCCAGCAGCGCCAGCCCGGCCCAGATCGCCAGGCCGATGCGCCAACTGCCGGTGTGTAGTTGCACAAAGGGTGAGAACGACGCGGCCAGCGCGGCGCCGCCCATGATCGCCGTGACGTACAGGCCCATGAACAGCGACACGTTGGCGCTGAAGCGCGACTTGATCAGCGCCGGCATCAACGCCTGGATCAGCGCGATACCGATACCCGCCGCAATGGCGCTGACGATCAGCTCCAGGGCCGAATCAAGAAACAGGCGCGACAGCGTTGCCACGCCAATGACCCCCAGCGACAGCACGATGCTGCGGTGCTCGCCAATGCGCTTGGCCAGGCCCATGCCAAAGAACATCGCCAGGCCCATGGCCATGACCGGCAGCATGGTCAGCAAGGCCGCGCTGCTGAAACTCAACGGTACTTCAGCGCGAATCGACGACAACAAAGGGCCCACCGCCGCCATCGAAGGGCGCAGGTTGAGCGCGACCAGCACCACACTGATCATCAGCCAAACGGCGGTGGCGGGTTTTGCCTGAACGTTTTCCATGGGCCTGCCTTGAGTGAACAAGGGCGAATCAGGCCATGGGCGGGCGCGCGGGGCAAATGAGAAAGTCGTTGGGGCTATCTAAAAATTGCAGATGCCGACACGCCGCCGATCAACCGGCGGCGCCTCAAGCGTCAGTTGGATCGGATCACATGCTTGATCTCCTGAAACGCCGCCAACCCCCAAGGCCCCAGTTCCCGCCCGATGCTGCTCTGTTTGTAACCGCCCCATGCCGCCTGCGGGAAGATCACCTGCGGCGCATTGATCCACACCATCCCCACCTGCAAGGCATTGGCCACCCGTTCTGCGGTGTCCAGATTGCGGCTGACCACACTGGCGACCAGACCAAAATCGCTGTCGTTGGCCAGGGCAACGGCCTCTTGCTCAGTGGCAAAGCGCCGTACACACAACACCGGCCCAAAAATTTCCTCGTTCCATAACGCACTGTCCAGCGGCACGTCGGTAAACACCGTGGGGCGAATAAAGTAGCCCTTCGGCAGATCAGCCGGACGCTCGCCACCACACAGCAACCGCGCGCCGTCCTCGATGCCGCGCCTGATATGCCCCAACACCCGTTGATACTGCGCGCGGTTGATCAACGCGCCCATCTCCACGTCTTCAGCAAAGGCGTCTGCCACACGTATGCCTTGCGCCCGCGTCTGCAAGCGTTGCATGAATTCGTCCGCCAGGCTGTCGGCCACCAGCACGCGGCTGGTGGCTGAACACATCTGCCCCGCGTTGAAAAAGCCACCGCCACACGCCAGTTCCACCGCCAGTTCGAGGTCGGCGTCCGCCAGCACCAACAGCGAGGATTTACCGCCCAGCTCCAGGCTCACGCCCTTGATGGTTTCGGCCGCGCGTTGCATCACCTGCACGCCCACCGCGTTACTGCCGGTGAAGGAGATTTTGGCTATGCGTCGATCCGCCGCCAGCGGTGCGCCCACCGCCAGGCCCGTGCCGCAGACCAGGTTGAACACGCCGTCCGGCAAGCCGGCATCGGCAATGATCCGCGCCAATTGCAGCTCCGCCAAAGGCGTGACTTCCGACGGCTTGAGCACCACGCAACACCCGGCGGCGAGGGCCGGGGCGAGCTTCCAGGCGGTGGTGACCATGGGGAAATTCCACGGCACGATCAGCCCGACCACGCCGCACGGTTCGCGGCGCAGGCGCGCGCTGAAGCCCTCATCGGGCAGCGCGACCGCGGCGTCCTGCGTGGCGTCCATGGCCTCGGCGACAGCCGCGTAATACTCAAAGGTGGCGATCACATCGTCCACATCAATGGCCGCTTCAAACAGCGGCTTGCCGTTGTTGCGCGCCTGCAACTGCATCAGCGATTCGCGCCTGGCACTCACGCCACTGGCGATCCTGCGCAGCAGAGCGCCACGGTCGCGGCCGGTACTTTTCGACCAGTCGATAAACGCGTGGCTGGCAGCGTCCACCGCCTGGGTTACATCCCTGGCGTCGCCGACGCTGACCAGCGCCAGGCAAGCTTCAGTCGCTGGGTTGATCACCTCCAGCACTTCATGGCCGGCACGCCATGCACCATTGATATACACACCGTTCACTGCATCGTTCATACCGCCACCTCTCTCATCCACAGCTGTTGGTCGATTTCAATCAAGGTTGGCCCGTGACGATCCGCCGCCGAGCGCAATGCCACAGGTAAATCGTCAATTCCGTTGATGCGTTCGGCGGCGCAGCCCAGCGCCTTGGCCACGCCGATAAAGTCCGGGGTATTGATGTCGACGCCAACCGGTTCGATGGCGCGGTTGAGCATGTATCGCTTGATCTCTTCATAGCCGTGGTTATTCCACAGCAGCACGATCACCGGCGTGCGTGCCTCCACCGCACTGGCCAGTTCCGGCAGGGTGAATTGCAGCCCGCCGTCGCCGATCAGGCACACCACCGGCTGGCCATCGCCGCGCCCCAGCCAGGCGCCGATGGCGGCGGGCAGGGCGTAACCCAGGGTGCCGTAGCCGGTGGATGAGTTGAACCAGCGGCGTGGGTGGTCGAGGTTCAGGGTCAGGTTGGCGCTGTACACCGGCTGGGTGGAGTCGCCGACGATGACTGCAGCGGGCAACGTCTGCAAAACGTTGCGCAGAAACCGGGTGTGCGCGCGGGTGGCGGCGTCCCAAGTGGGCGTCAGTTCGGCCCACAGACGGGCGACGCGTTGGCTGCCCCAGTCATCGCTGCGCGTAGGCAAGGGGTGGCGGTTCAGTTCGCTCAGCAGCGCGTCGGCGGCGATCTGTGCGTCGGCCACCAGGGCGAGGTGGGGCGGGTAGTTGCGCACGGTCTGGTCCGGGTCGATATCAACGCGCAGCAGCGCGCCGGGAATCTCGAACCCGCCGGCGAAGGTCACGTCGTAATCGGTTTCCGCCAGCTCCGTGCCGATCGCCAGCACCACGTCGGCTTCGGCCACCAGCGCGCGGCTGGCGACCAGGGACTGGGTCGAGCCGATCAGCAGCGGATGCGCGGCGGGCAGCAGGCCTTTGGCATTGATGGTCAGGGCCACTGGCGCGCCGAGGGTTTCGGCGAGGCGGGTCAACGCGGGCGCGGCATCGATGGCACCGCCACCGGCCAGGATCAACGGGCGCCTGGCCGCAGCCAGTAACTGGCTCATCTGCTTGATTGCCGCCGGCGCAGCACCGGCACGCGCAACGCTGACCGGCGCGCTGGCGAGCACGGCGTCGGCGTTTTCCACCAGCACATCCAGGGGGATTTCAATATGCACCGGGCGTGGCCGGCCCGCCTGGAACAGCGCGAATGCGCGCGCCAGTACACCGGGCAATTCTGCCGCCGACATCAACGTGTGGGAAAACGCCGCGACGCCCGCGATCATCGCGCTCTGGTTCGGCAGCTCATGCAGCTTGCCGCGCCCGCCGCCCAACTGGCTGCGCGACTGCACGCTGGAAATCACCAGCATGGGGATCGAGTCGGCGTAGGCCTGGCCCATGGCCGTGGTGATATTGGTCATGCCGGGACCGGTGATGATGAAACACACGCCCGGCTTGCCGCTGGTACGTGCATAGCCGTCGGCCATAAACCCGGCGCCTTGCTCGTGGCGCGGGGTGACGTGACGGATACGCGAGCGGGCCAGGCCGCGATACAGCTCCACGGTGTGCACGCCGGGGATGCCGAACACCTGGTCCACGCCGTAGCCTTCCAGGAGGTTGACCAACACTTCGCCGCAGGTCGCCATACAGGTCGCTCTTGTGATGAATTCGAGGCGGTATTGGAACGGCAGGCCCATAGCGGCAACAATCGATAAAAAGTCATACTCGCCATGTCCCCACGTCATGGCTGCGCTCCAATGAAACGCCTTCCGCCACTGCCTGCACTGCACACCTTCTGGGTCACGGCCCAGTGCTGCAACTTCACCCGCGCCGCCGAGCAATTGCACATCACCCAGGGCGCCGTGAGCCGACAGATCGCCGGTCTGGAACAACACTTGGGTTATGCGCTGTTTCATCGTCAGGCGCGGGGCTTGAGCCTGACCGAAGAGGGCGGCGAATGGTCGCTGCGCACGCAGCAGGTGTTTGGCCTGCTCGGGGAGGCGGTGGAGCAGATCGGCCGCCGCCGCCAGACCCTGCAACTCAAAGCCTCTACCTGCGTGATGCGCTGGCTGCTGCCGCGTCTGATGCAGTGGCAAAAGGAGCGCCCGGATGTGCCGGTGGAACTCACCACCACCGTGGCCTATGGCGTGGATTTTCGCCGCGAGCCCTTCGATGCGGCGGTGATCTACGCGCCTATCGCCGAGCAGCCGGCCGAGGCGCGGCATTTGTTCGATGAATCCCTCACCCCGATCTGCGCACCGGCGCTGCTCGAGGGGTTGCACGTACCCGAGGATTTGCAGCACCAGGTGCTGCTGCACCCCACGCGTGACGAGCGCGATTGGGCGCGATGGCTCAAGGCGGCGGATACGCGGTTGGGCAACCTCAGCCAGGGGCACCATTTTGAAACGCTGGATCTGGCCATGAACGTGGCCGCTCAGGGCTCGGGAGTTGCCATGGGCGACAGTGCGTTGATTGGCGAGGATGTGAAGGCGGGCCGGCTGGTAATGCCGTTTGATCTGCGGGTACCGACCGGGAAGGGCTACTTCCTGGTGTACCCACCGGGCAGCCAACCGTCGGTGGAGCTTGAAGCGTTGATGGACTGGCTGGTGAGCCAGGCGCAACAGCCCTGAATGTGATGAACGCAGCCGAGTTCTGAGCGGGGCTTAGTGTGGTGAGCGGCTTGTCCCGCGCTGGGCTGCGAAGCTCACCGCACTTATCCAGGTGAACCGCAGTGCCTGGTTTCAGGGCCGCTTCGCGCCCCAGCGCGGGGCAAGCCTGCTCACCACAACAAGCCCGCTCAGCACAAAAAGTCCGTCCACCACAGAGAATCCGCTCATGCATGGGCGGCCGCAGTATGCCAAGCCATCAATTGTGGTGACCGGCTTGGCTCAGTAACCGACGGTGAAACGCTGGCGCGAGTGCTTCGGTGTTTCCACTTCATCGAGCATGGCGATGGCGTAGTCGGCAAAGCTGATTGAACTGGTTCCGTCGCTGCTGACCAGCAAATCATCCTGGCCCAGGCGGAATTGACCGGTGCGTTGGGTGCCATCGAACAAGGCCGATGGCGAGAGGAAGGTCCAATCCAGTTCCTTCTCCTGGCGCAGCGCGTCGAGGAATGCCGCGCCTGCGCTGGCTTCCACTTTGTATGCCTCGGGGAACCCTGCGCTGTCGATCACACGTCCGCCATCTGGCAGCAGCAGCGAACCGGCACCGCCCACCACCAGCAAGCGTTTCACCGCGGCTTTTTTCACCGGGCCGATCACGGCGCTGGCGGGCAGGGTGGCAAAGTGTGCCGCACTGATCACCACGTCGCTGCCGCTGATGGCCTGTTGCAGTGCCTCGGCGTCCAGCGCGTCGACGCGTTTGACGGTGACGCCTGGGCGCGCGGCCAGTGTGTCGGTGTTGCGTGCAATGGCCACAACGCTGTGCCCACGACGCAAGGCCTCTTCCAGCAATTGGCTACCTGCACGGCCGGTAGCCCCAATGATTGCGATCTTGCTCATGCTGTTCTCCAGTACGGTTAAGGGATGAACGGTTTCACCACTTCATTTCGCCCTTGGCGACTTTGGCGCTCAGTTCCAGCGAGCTTTCGTCGGCAAGGGTGGGGTAACGCTGTTTCATGGCGGCGATCAGCGCGGCGGAGTCCTTGGCCTTGGCGGTCTCGCTGTCGAAGGCCTTGATGTAGTCGGCGGTGAACTTCACCGACGCAAGGCTGGGGCTGCCCAGGTAGTGGCCGGGGATCACGGTGCGTGGTTTCAGGGTTTCGATGCGTTGCAGGGTGGCCAGCCAGTCTTTATGAGATTGCGCACTCTGGGTGTCGGCCATCCACAGGTGGATGTTTTCTGCGACCACTACGCCGCCAACCACGGCCTTGATCGACGGGATCCACACAAAGCTGCGATCAGGCTGCGGGCCGTCCAGGCCGATCACGTCCAGTTGTTGGCCTTCCAGCATCAGGCTATGGCCCTGCAGCGGTTGCGGCACGATGGTTTTAGCCGGTTTGTCGGCGCCCATTTTCGGACCCCAGAACGCCAGTTTGCCGGCCACGGTGGCGTTGATATGGTCGATCACCGGTTGCGGCGCGACTACCTTGGCGTCCGGAAAGGCAGCGGTCAGGGTGTCGAGGCCGAAGTAGTAGTCCGGGTCGCCGTGGCTGATGTAGATGGTGGTCAGGTGCTTGCCGCTGGCGCGGATCTTTTGCACCAGTTGCTCGGCCTGGCCCTTGCCGAACTGCGCGTCCACCAGGATCGCGTCTTTGGCGCCGCTGACCAGCACCGAAGTGACCGGGAAGATCGCTGCCTCGCCTGGGTTGTACACGTCCAGGGTCAGGTCAGCCGCGGCCGCATGGGCGGTAAAGGCCAGGGCGGCGGTGGCCAGGGTCAGGCGCTTGAGGGTGGACAACATCGGGCAACTCCAGCAATCGGTTCAAAGGATGCACAGAGCTTAGTTGCACCAAACACGACTAAAAATGCGATGCTGGGACATAGTTTGTTTCTAAAATCGGGCAGATCATGGACCGTCTTCAAGCAATGCGCGTATTTGTCACCGTGGTCGACCTGGGTAGCCAGTCCGCCGCCGCCGACCATCTGGACCTGTCGCGTCCGGTGGTATCGCGTTACCTGGCCGAATTGGAAGATTGGGTCGGCGCGCGCTTGATGCACCGCACCACGCGCAAGCTCAGCCTCACGGCCGCCGGCAGCGAAACCCTGCCGCGTTGCCGACAACTGCTGGAACTGTGCGGCGATATGCAGGCCGCCGTCAGCGAGCCCGATGATGCGCCCCGTGGCCTGCTGCGCCTGAGCGCCAGCACCTCGTTTGGCCAGGCGCAATTGGCCGGGGCCATTGCCGAGTACGTCACGCGCTACCCGTTGGTCACGGTCGACCTGCAAATGCTCGACCGCACCGTGAACCTGGTGGATGAGCGCATCGACCTGGCCATCCGTACCAGTAATGACCTGGACCCGAACCTGATCGCCCGACGCCTCACCGTCTGTCGCTCCGTAATCTGCGCCGCGCCGGCGTATCTATTGGAGCACCCGGCGCCGCACAAAGCCGAAGACCTGGCTGCGCACAACTGCCTGACCCACTCCTACTTCGGCCGAAGCCTGTGGCATTTCGAGGAAAACGGCGAGCAGGTCTCGGTGCCGGTGCACGGCAACATCACCTCCAATGAAGCCAGTACGTTGCTGCACGTGACACTGGCCGGCGCCGGGGTGGCGATGTTGCCCAGTTATCAGGCCGGTGAGCACATCCGCCGTGGCGACCTGGTGCGCCTGCTGCCCCACGCCGAGCCCCGGCAGATGAGCATTTACGCGGTGTATGCCTCGCGCAAGCACATGCCGTCGGCGCTGCGCAGCCTGCTGGATTTTCTGGTGGTGAGGTTCCCGCCGGAGCCGGCGTGGGACGTCGGTCTTTAGGGCGACATCACCCGGTTGAATGTCGCCCAATAATGGCAACTTGCCCTGACTGACCTATGCTTTAAACAGCACCGTGTAGATCCGTTCAGAGGTCTGTGCCATGAACATCAAAACCAGAAAGTACCTGATGATTTTCGCCCTGTGCGCCTTGGCCAGCGCCCTCTATGGGACCGCGGCCTACCGGGTGGAAATGACCCGTATGCAGCCGACCTTTGCGATCAGCTGCCATCAGGACCAATGCGTGCCTCACACCGGCAGTTTCAGCGCACTCAGGTAACCGCGAAGGCAGCCAGGAACATTCTGTGCCGCCCTCAATCGCCCTTGAGTTGCTCGCGAAACGCCTTGGGTGAGAACCCGACCCGTCGGCGAAACAGCCGAGAGAAGTTGGTCGGGTCGGAAAAGCCCAACACCTCCGACATTTCATTGATGGTCATGCTGGTGTAGGTCAGCAGGCGCTTGGCTTCCAGCAACTGACGGTCATGCATGATCTGCAACGCCGGCTGCCCGCCCAGCTCCCGACACGTCCCGTTCAAGTGTGAAACCGAGATCCCCAGCTTGTGGGCCAGGTCCTCGATCTTGGGGTGCTCGCGGTAATGCTGTTCGACCAGTTGGGTAAAGCGCCGGAAATACTCGCGGCCCCGTGGCGCGCGTGGATGGCGGCGCTGGATGGCCTGGCGGCTGATCCACACCAGCAGCACGCTGACCAACGCGTGCATCATCATGTCCCGTGCCGGTTGCGCGTCGGCGTATTCATCCTGCAAACGCGCGAACTGACTGTTGAGGTAGTCGCTGTCCTTGCCCGCCGGGTAACTGCCCAAACTCTGCAAACCGCCCGCCGCCGCGCCCAACTGCGCCTGTAAATGGCTGACCAGCGGTGCCGACAGGGTCACCACGTAGCCTTCGACGTCTTCAGAAAACCGAAAACCGTGCACGCACAACGGCGGCAGTACCTGCAAGGTCGCCTCATTGAGGGTGGTGCGCTGGCCTTCGATTTCCAGCTGTGCCTGGCCTTTGTGCACGTACAGCAGCTGGCACAGATCCGCGTGCCGGTGGGGCTGGATTTCCCACTGGTATTCCCGACTGCGCCGGGAAATGGTTTCGCAGTGCAACAAATCGGGGGTCGGCCATTGCTGGCTTTCACCGTAAAGCTTGAAGACCGGAATCGCGGTATTGGTCATGGTTTCAATCCGATACTCAGGAAAGTGGTTCGGTAATCGCCCAAATTGGCAAAAAGCGCAGGCTTTGGCGCAGTTTTCACCTTCTTATGGCGCGCACTCAAGTGAAAAATGTCAGCCACACGATCAATGACAACTCTTTCACTCAATCTGTTCGAGTGGAACTTGCGGGCGATAAAAATAATGAAAACGCTGAAAACTCAAGTCGCCATTATCGGCGCCGGTCCCTCGGGACTGTTGCTCGGTCAACTGCTGCACAACGCCGGCATCCAGACCCTCATTCTCGAGCGCCAGAGTGCCGAGTACGTGCAAGGCCGCATCCGCGCCGGGGTGTTGGAGCAAGGCATGGTCGACCTGCTGCGCGAGGCCGGTGTGAGCCAGCGCATGGACGCCGAAGGCCTGGTGCACGACGGCTTCGAACTGGCGCTCAATGGCCAACTCACCCACATCGACCTCAAGGCCCTGACCGGCGGCCAATCGGTGATGGTCTACGGCCAGACCGAAGTCACCCGCGACCTGATGGCCGCCCGCGCGGCCGCTGGCGCCACCACCCTGTACGAAGCCAGCCAGGTGCAGCCCCACGACCTCAAAAGTGATCAGCCCTGGTTGACCTTCGAGCATCAGGGCCAGGCGTTTCGCCTGGAGTGCGACTACATCGCCGGTTGTGATGGCTTCCACGGCGTGGCACGCCAGTCGATCCCGGCGGAGTCGTTGAAGATCTTCGAGCGTGTTTACCCCTTCGGCTGGCTCGGCATTCTCGCCGACACCCCGCCGGTGCATGAAGAATTGGTATACGCCAAACACCCGCGAGGCTTCGCCCTGTGCAGCATGCGTTCGCCGACCCGCAGTCGCTATTACCTGCAAGTGCCAGCCGAAGAGCCGCTGGACGAATGGTCGGATGCGCGCTTCTGGGACGAGTTGAAAACCCGCCTGCCCAGCGCGCTGGCCGAGCGGTTGGTGACCGGCCCGTCGATCGAAAAAAGCATCGCGCCACTGCGCAGTTTTGTTGTGGAACCCATGCAGTACGGGCGCCTGTTCCTGCTCGGCGATGCGGCGCACATCGTGCCGCCCACCGGGGCCAAGGGCTTGAACCTGGCGGCCAGTGACGTCAGTACGCTGTTTCGGATTTTGCTCAAGGTCTACGGCGAGGGCAGGGTGGATCTGCTCGAACGCTATTCCGCGATCTGCCTGCGGCGTGTGTGGAAGGCCGAGCGGTTTTCCTGGTGGATGACCTCGATGCTGCACCAGTTCCCGGAGGCCGACGGCTTCAGCCAGCGCATTGCCCAGAGCGAGCTGGAGTACTTCATTGATTCCGAAGCCGGGCGTAAAACCATCGCGGAAAATTACGTCGGACTTCCTTACGAAGCTATCGAATAGCCTGCTATCGTATCGAGCATTCCCGTGGGCTGCCTGTTTCCACGGGCCCTGCTCGAAGGTTCTGCCGTGACTCAGCTCAATCAACCCGCGCCGCCGTTGCCTGCGGTGCGCAGTATTCTCGCCTCGCTGATGATGGCGATCTTCCTTGGCGCCCTGGACCAGACCATCGTCGCCGTGTCCATGCCTGCCATTTCCGCACAGTTTCATGACGTCAACCTCCTGGCCTGGGTGATCTCCGGCTACATGGTGGCGATGACCGTGGCGGTGCCGATCTACGGCAAACTCGGCGACCTGTACGGGCGCCGGCCGATGATGCTGATCGGCATGGGCCTGTTCACCGTGGCCTCGCTGTTTTGCGGCATGGCCCAGAGCATGGAGCAACTGGTGCTGGCGCGGGTGCTGCAGGGCATCGGCGCCGGCGGCATGATCTCGGTGAGCCAGGCGATCATTGGCGACATCATTCCGCCCCGCGAACGAGGGCGTTATCAGGGGTATTTCAGCAGCATGTACGCGGTGGCGAGCGTGGCTGGGCCGGTGTTGGGCGGTTACATGACCGAGTACCTGTCCTGGCGCTGGGTGTTCCTGATCAACCTGCCGCTGGGGGCCGGCGCCTGGTACGTGGCCCATCGCACCCTGGTGGGGCTGCCGACGCCGCAACGCAAGCCGATCATTGATTACCTCGGCACGGTGCTGATGATCATCGGCCTCACCGCCTTGTTGCTGGGCATCACCGAAATCGGCCAGGGCCATCAATGGCGTGACAGCCAGGTGCTGGGCCTGTTGGCTTGTGCACTGGTGGCCCTGACGCTGTTTGTGTGGCACGAACGCCGCGCGCCGGAGCCCTTGCTGCCGATGCACCTGTTCGCCAATCGCAGTGCGGTGCTGTGCTGGTGCACGATTTTTTTCACCAGTTTCCAGGCGATTTCCCTCACGGTCCTCATGCCGCTGCGCTTTCAGACGGTGACCGGCGGCGGAGCCGACAGCGCCGCCTTGCACTTGCTGCCCCTGGCGATGGGCCTGCCGATGGGCGCGTATACCGCCGGGCGCATGACCTCGGTGACCGGGCGTTATAAACCGATGATCCTGGGCGGCGCCATATTGAGCCCGCTGGCGATTCTGGGCATGGCCTTCAGTGCGCCCCAGGACGTGCTGCTCACCGCCCTGTTCATGCTGCTGTGCGGGATCGCTGCCGGCATGCAATTCCCCACCTCCCTGGTGGGGGCGCAAAACGCCGTGGAGCAACGCGATATCGGCGTGGCTACCAGCACCACCAACCTGTTCCGCTCACTGGGCGGCGCGGTGGGGGTGGCGTGTATGTCGGCGTTGCTGCTGGCGCTGTTGCAGGACTCCAGCTTCGCCCACCTGGCCAGCGGTGCGCTGGTGGCCGAAGGCAGTTCCGGCAACGTGCTCCTGGACGGCCTCAACGCCGCCCCCGGGCCGGCTCAGGATGCGCTGCGCGGCGAGTTGGCGGTGACGTTCCGGCATTTGCTGATGGTCAGTGCGGCGGTGTCGTTGCTGGGGTTGGCGGCGGCGATAGCGATGCCCAACCGGACGTTGCGCGGTCGTGCAGAAAAGACTGACTAACTGAAACGATGACGATCAACCGGCAAGCGCTGGCCCGCTGCAGTCGCAGTCAGGCCAGCGCCCACAGTCGCTCGTATTCCAAGGCCTGGATTACGGGCTGTAATACCCCACGGCTACCATGAAATGCCCCGCCTTGCGGATATAGGCGTGCTTGTTCTCGACATTGCCGGTCACCGGGTTTTTCCAGCGGTACTTGTATTCGCCCTGATCCTGTTCGGCCATGAGTTTGAGGATCGGCTCGCCCACCGGTTTGCCGTCCGGGTCCTTGACCTTGCTGAAGTCGGTGTTGATCAACCGCAGATTGGTGCCATGGGCCACGTAGCGATGGGTGTTCAGGTCCACCACGAACACATACAGGTCATCCTGCAGGAAGCCGCCCTGCAATGAGTTGATGGCCTTGAGCGTGCCGGCTTCATCCTTGACCAGCGCGTTGACTGCCTTCTTGCGCAGGGCCCGCGCCTGTTCCGGGGTGGCCCGTGGCAGGTAGTACCCCACCGCGAGGATGCGCTCGCCGACCCGCTGGTAAAACACGTGCTTGTGCTCGACCTTGCCATCGTTCCAGTTCTGCCAGCGGTAATCGGCCTGCTGCATGCCCTGGTCTTCAGGCACTTTGAGCGCGTCCGCAAAGGACTGGCGCAGATCCTGCCCCAGCACCTCGCTCACGTCCCGGCCAATCAGCGCGGAGGACGGCCCGCCGCTGGCCAGCAGCACGCCTTTGGTGTCGACCACGAACACATAGCGGTCCTTGTCGATAAAGTCACCCTGGCGGCTGAACGCGGCAAACGCCTTGTCGCCATTTTCCTGGTAGTAGGCCAGGGCTTTTTGCAGCAAGGCCTTGGCCGCCTGGGCGTCTTCTTCGTGAGCCGTTGCAACCTGCACCTGGCCGAAACACAACAGCAGCAGCCAGGTGATTCGCAGCATTGCCTTCATGGTCTATCCCTCGTTCTTGTCGGTGTGACCACAGCGTAGACGGCTCTGGCTCAGGGCGCCGCCAACCATTGATCAACGATGCCCTGGTACGCGCCGGTCGCCACACTCAGGTGCAACCACTGGTCGACATAGCTCTTCCACGCCACGTCATCGCGGGGCAGCAAAAAGGCTTTTTCGCTGTACTGCATCTGCCGCTCAGGGTTGACCGCACACAGCCCTGGCTTCTGTTTTTGTTGGTAACGCGCTTCACTGGCGTCGGTGATCATCACGTCGGCCTTGCCGGCGAGCAGTTCGTCGAAAATGGTGACGTTGTCGTGCAGGCGGATCTGCGCCTGACCCAGGTGGGCGCGGGCAAACACCTCGTTGGTGCCGCCTGCCGGTTCGATCACGCGCACCTCGGGCTTGTTGATCTGCTCGACCGTCTGGTAGCGCTGCACGTCGGCGCAGCGCACCAGCGGGATCTTGCCGTCGACCCCGAGGGACTGGCTGAAAAAGGCCTTCTTCTGCCGCTCCAGCGACACCGAAATACCGCCCACGGCGATGTCGCAGCGCTGAGCAACGAAGTCCGGCATCAGGGTTTTCCAGGTGGTGGGCACCCAGGTGATGTTGGCGTTGAGGCTCTTGGCCAGGGACTCGGCCATGGCAATGTCGATGCCTTCATAACGGCCGTCGGCGCGCAACTTGGTGTAAGGCGTGTAGTCGCCGGTGGTGCACACGCTCAGGGTGCCGCGCTGCAGCACTTCGTCCAGGCGCGAGGGGGCGGTGTCGGCCAGGGCGCTGGTGGCCAGGGTTGCCAATACACACAGGGCTAGCGGAGCTTTCATGCGGTCGAGTCCTTGGGGCATGGTGGGGCGGCCATTATTTCCAGCGTGGGGCAGGGTGGCAAGGCGCGATGAATGTTTAGCGGGGCTGCAACCCTACTCCGTAATCGGTGAATTTAACTGCTTACGCAGGCGTGTGACGCTGGGCGTATCTACATCATCGTGATTCGCCCATGGACGGTTCCGCCGCCACTCACCTTGCGACACTGCCGTCCACGCTGGCGTTCTGGGCGCTGTTTCACTGTCGGCACGCGCGCCCGCCAGATACCTCTCTCCTACGTTGATCGACTCCATGGATGACGCGCACCTGTGCGCATCTGCCCGGCGGCGCCTGCGCGCCTGCCTGAAGCAAACGTATGAGACCCCCTATGAGTGTTTTTGCCAGCCTGCACGAAGCCCAGTCGTTTCTTGAGCAACACCCGGACATCGAGATGTTCGAGCTGTTTATCCTCGACAATAACGGCGTACCACGCGGCAAGTTGCTGCACCGCGATGAGCTGTTGGCGGTGTATGAAAGCGGCCGCCCGTTGCCCAGCACCATCCTCGGCCTGACCATCAATGGCGATGATGTGGAAAACTCCGGGCTGGTCTGGGAGGTCGGCGATATTGACTGCCGCGCCTACCCGATCAGCGGCAGTCTGCAGCGTATGCCGTGGCGCCTGATCCCGACGGCGGCGGTGCAGGTCAGCATGCACCCCACCGAAGGCCTGCCCGCCACCGTGGCCGACCCCCGGCATTTGCTCGCCAGGGTCATTGATGGGCTCAAGGCCGACGGCTATTACCCGGTGATGGCCGCTGAGCTTGAGTTTTACCTGCTGGACCAGAAACCCGACAGCAACGGGCGCCCGCAACCGGCGCGGGACGTGGATGGCGGCCGCCCGCGCGCGACCCAGGTCTACGGCCTGCGCGAACTGGAGCAGATCGAACCGTTCCTCGCCGACCTCTACAGCGCCTGCAAACTGCAGGGCATCCCCGCGCGCACGGCGATCTCGGAATACGCCCCAGGCCAGGTGGAAATCACCCTGGAGCATCGCGCCGACGCCCTGCAAGCCATGGACGAAGCGGTGCGCTACAAGCGGCTGGTCAAGGGCGTGGCGCATAAACACGGAATGACTGCCTGCTTTATGGCCAAGCCATTCGATGACCTGGCGGGCACCGGCATGCATATGCACGTGAGCCTGGCCGATGCCCACGGCAACAACCTGTTCGCCAGCGAGGCCGGCGACGGTACGCCGCTGTTGCGCCATGCGGTGGGCGGCATGCTCAGCACGTTGCTCGACTCGCTGTTGATGTTCTGCCCCAACGCCAACTCTTATCGGCGCTTCCAAACCAACAGCTATGCGCCGTTGGCGGCCACCTGGGGCGTGGACAACCGTACCGTCAGCCTGCGCGTGCCCGGTGGCCCGGCCCATTCCCGGCATATCGAACACCGCATCTGTGGCGCGGACGCCAACCCCTACCTGGCCGCCGCCGCGATCCTTGCCGGCATCCACCGGGGCATTCGCGAACAGCGCGACCCCGGCGCTCCGGTCGAAGGCAACGGCTACGCCCAGGCCAAGCAATTACTGCCCACCGATTGGCTCACCACGTTGCGCGCGCTGGAAGCTTCGAACTGGGCCCGTGAGACGTTCGGCAGTGAGTTTCTTGGGGTGTACCTGGCGGTGAAGCGCGCCGAGTACCGTCAGTTCATGGGCCAGGTGGGTGAGCAGGATTGGCGTTGGTACCTGCATCAGGCCTGAGTCGATTGAAGGGGGGAAGGCTTCTACCTTTTTTTCACGTTGGGGTGGTTAAGCTGCCAACCAAGGTCGTTTACCCCCTATGAGCCCATGATGTCGCCACAACCTCCATCGTCTATCGAGATCGAATACGCCGAACGCTGTGACCGTGAACACGCCAGGGTCTGCGGCGACACGCGCCCGCCTGGGCTGCGTCGCCGTCTGGCGTCGTGGCGCGACGAATGGTTGGTGCGCCAGGCGTTGAAAGTCGCCGGCGAGCCGGGCCTGATCCTGGACCTGGCCTGCGGGTCGGGGCGGTTCTGGCCGGTGTTGGCCGAGCATATCAACCGCGTGATCCTGGCCTCGGACAATTCCCAGGCCATGCTCGATCACGCCCGTACCCACCACCCGGCGGCACTGCTCAAACGGGTCAAGACCTTCCAGGGCTCTGCGTTTGATATCGGCTTGTCGGCGAATGCGGTGGACTGCATCTTCTGCCTGGAGTTGTTTCGCCATGTCCCCAGCGGTGAAGGGCGGCTGGCGTTGCTGCGCGAGTTTCACCGGGTCAGCCGCGACACGGTGATCGTCTCGGTCAACTCGCGCAGGGCGGTGGAGGACGAGTTTCGCCAGGCGGGCTTCAAGGTCCTGAATCATCAGGAATTCATTCCGGGCTCCGCGCTGTGGCGGGTCTATGTTCTGCGTAAGAGAGGATAACGCCCGCCTGTCGGACTATTCTTCGCCTCCTGTCTGAGTTTTCATGGTTGCCTGTGCACTGCGGATGCTCGCTAGCCCCGTTCGCGATATATACTGCGCGCCATTCTTCAAGGGAGAGCCGTGTGGCCATCGATATTCACTGGATCTGCGACAACGATAGCCTCGGCCAGCACTGCGCCGAATGGCAGCAGTTGCCATTCGTCGCCCTCGACACCGAATTCATGCGGGTCGACACCTTTTATCCCATTGCCGGGCTGATCCAGATCGGTGATGGCGTACGCGCTTACCTGATCGACCCCCTGACCATCGACAACTGGCAACCGCTGGCTGCGCTGCTGGAAAACCCGGCCGTGATCAAGGTGGTGCACGCCTGCAGTGAAGACCTCGAAGTCCTGCTGCGCCTGACCGGCAGCCTGCCGGTGCCGTTGTTCGACACCCAATTGGCGGCGGCGTACTTGAACCTCGGGTTCTCCATGGGCTATTCGCGCCTGGTGCAAGCGGTGCTCGACATCGAATTGCCCAAGGGCGAGACCCGCTCGGACTGGCTGCAGCGGCCATTGTCCGAGACACAAATCAGCTATGCCGCCGAAGACGCGGTGCATTTGGCCGAGGTCTACATCCGTCTTCGCCCGCAACTGAGTGACGACAAATACGCCTGGGTGCTGGAGGACGGCGCCGAACTGGTGGCCAACCTGCGCCGCGAAATCGACCCTTACGAGGTGTACCGCGACGCCAAGCTGGCGTGGAAACTGTCCCGCGCGCAACTCGCGGTGCTGCGTGAACTGTGCGCCTGGCGCGAACAGCAAGCCCGCGCCCGCGACCTGCCGCGTAACCGTATCGTGCGCGAGCACTCGCTGTGGCCGCTTGCCAAATCGCAGCCGGACAACCTCGCCGCCCTGGGCAAGATCGAAGACATGCACCCGCGCACCGTGCGTCAGGATGGCCAGTTCCTGCTGGACCTGATCAAACGTGCCGCCAGCGTGCCCATGGACCAATGGCCGCCGGCCGTGGCTGAGCCGCTGCCGGTGGACGCCGCGGCGCTGATCAAGCAACTGCGCGCCCTGGGCCAAACGTTCGCCGAGCGCCTGGACATGGCGCCGGAGCTGATGCTGCGCAAGAAAACCCTCGAAGCCCTGGTCAAAAGTGGCTACCCCGATGGGCCTTACCAATTGCCAGACTCGCTGCGTGGCTGGCGCCGCGAGTTGATGGGCCAGGCGCTGCTCGACAGCCTGGCCACTGCCGGAGAACAGCCTTGAAACGTATTTGCTCCATCTATCGCAGCCTGAAAAAAGACGGCATGTACCTCTACGTGCTCAAAAGCGATGCCCTTGAGCGCGTGCCGGAGCCCTTGATGGCTGCCTTCGGCAAGCCGCACCACGCATTCGATATGGTGCTCACGCCCGAGCGCAAGCTGTCGCGCGAAGACATCGTGGTGGTCCTGGAAAACCTCGACACCCAGGGCTATCACCTGCAAATGCCGCCGGCCGAGGACGAGTACATCGAGCACTTGCCCGAAGAGCTGCTGCGTCGCAACGACCCGATGTAAGCGACCGGTGCCCTGCCTGGGGCACCTGCTTCAATGAAATCGTATTGGCGGGCGGTGGCCGTAAGGAAGCGGGCGGCCGTCTGCACTGTTTTTGAAAGGTTTGAACCATGCGTGTTCTGATTGCTGAACAGGATCACCCGCTCTACGCCCAACTGCTCAAAGAAGCCGCTCCCGACCTTGAAGTACTGACCAGCGGCGACTCGGCCGAGCTGTCACGCCTGGCCGCCGATTGCCCGGTATGGCTGGGCCAACCGGACCTGCTGGCCACCCTGTTGCGCCAGGGCCACAGCCCGCAGTGGCTGCAATCGACCTGGGCCGGCATCACACCGCTGTTGGCCGAAGGCTTGCCCCGCGACTACCGCCTGACCCGCGCGGTGGGTATTTACGGCCAGGTCATGGCCGAGTTTGTCCTCACCTACATGCTGGGCCACGAACGTGAAGTGCTGGCGCGGCTGGTCAGCCAGGTCGAGCGCAAGTGGGACAACCGCACCGGCCAAAGCCTGGCGGGGCGCAAGGCGCTGATCGTCGGCACCGGTGACATCGGCCAGAGCGTCGCCGAGTTCCTCGTGCCGTTTGGCGTCAAGCTGTATGGCATCGCCAGTACCGCACGTGAGCAAGCGCCGTTTATCGAAGTGGCCGGGCTCGATCAACTGGGTCGGTTGGTGGGGGAAGTCGACTATGTGATCAATCTGCTGCCCAACACACCCAATACCCATGACCTGTACGACGCGGCGCTGTTCAAGCAGTTCAAGCCCACCGGCCTGTTTATCAACGTCGGGCGCGGCGTGGCAGTGGTGGATGCCGATCTCGTGGAGGCCTTGAAAGAAGGGCACCTGGCCGGCGCGGTGATCGATGTGTGCCGCCAGGAACCTTTGCCTCAGCGTCATCCGTTCTGGACCGCGTGGGGCCTGCTGCTGACCGGTCACAGCTCGGCACCGACCTCGCCGTCGATGATGGTGGAGTTATTTGAGCAAAACGTGCGCGCCTATCAAACCGGGCAAGCCTTGCGCGGCGAAGTGAGCTTCGAGCGCGGTTACTGAGGTGGGCGCCCGGCAACCGGGCGCCGATACACATCGCCTCATAGTCAAGTTGGAACTGCCTTGCCAGGTCGTTCCACCCAGTGCCCGCAAGGCGTCTGCACAGGCGCCTTGAAGGACACTCACTTGACTAAGGACAGGCACGCTCATGACCTCCCTCATTGCGCCCCCGCTTTATACGCGCCCTTTGGCGCTTTCTCATTCGCTCACCCCGCTTGACGAAACGCCGAGGTCCGTCGCCAGCGACTCGCCTGCACCCCGCCAGATATCGGCGTTGAAAACGGCGTTGGGCGACCAGTGCAACCGACGGACTCTGGTCGACCGGCTCCAGCACATCGTGCAGACGCTCCCCGCACAGGTACGTGCCGAGGCGTCGTCGTCCTTGCCAGCGGTCAGGGCGCAGATGGAAGCGACGCTGGCCGCGCGCCTTAAAAGCACGCTGATGTACGTGTGCGAAGACTCGTCCTATCCCCCGCAACCGCCTTTACCCGCCAACCGGTTGATCAGCCTGGACGCTTATCTGCGCGGCTGGGGCCTGACGCCGCCCACGACCCTGGAGGCGTTGATCGACCTCAAGGACTCAACCGCCAGGCAGGCGCAGATTCACCCCCTGGGCAATTTCAGCGGCGCGTTGGGTTGGCCACTGGCGATGCCCGGCCAGGACCAGGACAGCCTCGTCAATTTCTTGCACAGCAGCACCCGCCAGGTGCCGGGGCTGCCGCTGCCCGAAGGCGGCACCGGCACCCTGGGCTACCTGCTCAGCGGCAGTTCGGTGTCCGACGCCGACCTCGCGGACCCAATGCTCGCCCTGGAGAAATTGCTCGCTTCGCCCAAGGCCCAGGCGTTGGGCGAAGTGCTTCAGACCCGGCTGGGCGGCGTGCCGACACCCGGCGCGGGCGACGACTATGTGTTGACCGCCCTGCACCTGGGCCTCGATCCCCACGATCAGGCGGCCCCCACGCGTAATCACATTGCCGGGTTCGATCTGGCGAGCAGTCAATACTGGGGGCAACCGGCCTCGGCGGTGATTGACGGGTTGGGCAAGCATTTACTTGAGCAAGGCCGGGTCAGCGCACGCACCGCCAGGCTGGGGGCGTACCTGCTGCTGGCGCGGACGGCGCCGCAGTATCTGGTCAAAGACCTCCCGGCCGGTGTGACCTATGGCAGCGTGATGTGGGCGCAACTGGCGATGGCGGTGGCCAGGATCGAAGCGCAGACCCCAGGCCGTACGCTCGCCATGGGCTATGCGCAGATCCTGCTGGCCGCCGAGCAGCTCAAGAGCGACCCAGCCCTGGGCCAGGCGATCAACCATGACGCACTCCGGGACTGGGGCGTCGTCAACGGCGTGCTGCGCAGCGCTGCCGAGACGCCCTCGGTGACCGAGATGGAGCGTGTGCGGGCCGCGTACAACCATCAGCTCAGCGCCCTGAAAACCACCACTACCTTGCTGCAAACGCAAATTCCGAGCCGTAGGGCGTTGGCGCTGGCCCAGCTCTCGGCGGCCTTTCCTGATCTGGATCCTCGCCTTTTCGAGGTCAAAAGCATTCAGAAAGCCAGGCTCAAAACGGGACGGCCAGGGCTGCATCCGGGCGCGCGGTCGATGCTGGACATCGTCATGGAGGGCGGCAAGCTGAAGGCCGAGGAACATTGGGTCAGTAACGACAGCCGCCTTCCCATCACTGCATTTTGCAGCCTTTACGAAAGGGGCAAGCTGGGGGTGGCCGACGCGTTCAAGAGCGCCTTCGACGGGGCTATCCGCGCCCAGGAAGAGGGGCACCAGGGCAAGGTCAGGCACTTGATCGCCACACTGCCGTTGGAAGACCGCAAGAACCTGGAGTTCGGCAAGCTGGAGTTCTTCCATACCAACCAATACAAAATTGCCGGCGATCTGTTCACCCCGCCGGCCCTGCATGTCAGGGGCCATACCCTGGAGATCAAGGCAACGCGCAATGGGCAGGTCAACCTCTACACCCTCGACACGCGCCGGGGCACCATCGAGAAAGAAAACTACCTGTTGCGCCGCCGCACAGCGCCCTATACCGACGACAAGCTGCAGACACGCGAGGCGAACATCCTCGCCCGGACCGTGGTGTTCGAGCCTGCGCCTGGCCTGGCGCAGCGTTTTGTCGAACAAGCGCAGGGCGCGGCGTTGCCCGACAGCTTCAACTCCCCGCGCAGTCAGGCGATTGCCGACCTGTTCGTGAAGTCGCTGGACCTGAAGAACGACGACCTGTTGAAAGAGGCGCGGGGTATCACGTCCTATGACCAGGACAGTGCCCGAAACGAAGCGATCGGCCAGTTTTTCCTGAACCTCATCCCGTTGCGCTCGGCCATCGTCAGTTTCAAGAAGGGCAACGTTGGCCAGGGCGTGTTCGACCTTGCGGTGGACGCCGTCGGGCTGCTTACCCTTGGCGCGGGCAAAGCGGCGCACGCCGGCAAAGTGCTCGGCGCAGCACTGTCGACGGCGCGCCACGCGGCCAAGGCGGCGAGGTTTGTCGGGGCCACCCTGGTCGAGGCCTTTAACCCCTTGAGCGGTATGGGCGATCTGCTGGCTGGCGGCGCCAGGTCGGCACTGCGCGGTGCCCGCCACGCGGCGGCCAGGGTAACCCGGCAATTCAACCAACTGCGCGGCGCGGCGGGTCGCTATGACTTGCTCAAGGCTGCCAGCAAAACCCATGGCGAGGCGGCAACGGGCACGTTCAAGGTCGCCGGGGAGCAGGTGGAAGGCGGTGCCGTGCTGCACAGCGGCCAATGGTATCCGCTGGATACGCAAACCATGCGCCTCTATGGGCGCCCGATGGACGACTTCACGCCGGGCGCCCGTGCGGTGGATGGCCAATTGACTCACCTTCCGGCCGCCGCGGACGTGGTCGAGCCCGTGTCGGTCAAAGCTGACCTTGGACGTGAGATTGGAGCCGGCGCCGAGGGCACTGTTTATGAAAGTCTTGACGGAAAAAGCGTCTACAAGGACTTCGGGCCTACGCGCTGGACGAGCGCCGAAGGCCGCCGGGACATGGAGGTGGTCAACCTCAACAAATACTACGGCGAAGGCTTTGCCGAGCTGCGCGTGGAGGAGGGCCGCAAATACATAAAAATGGGCAAGATCGATGGCGTGGACCTGAGCAAGTTCGAAAAGGGCAGCCTGCCGCCCTCGGTGCGCCCGTTGCTGGACGACGCCCTGGCGCAAATGGAAGCCAAGGACATCTACCACAATGACCTGCAACTGAAGAACTTCATGTACTCGCAGAAAGACAACAAGGTCTACCCGGTCGATATGAACGGCATGCCCGGTGAGTTCATGGTGGAGGGCGTGATCGACGTGTACCAGCGCCACGCCGCGAAATTGCGCAAGGACTTCGCCGCGCTGATTGCCCCGCAGCCTTGACGCCGGACCCTGCCGTCATCCAACGGCAGGGTGCCTACTGGCGGTTTACAGGCTGAAATCGCCTTCCGACACCAGCTCGCTCAGCGGCTTGCGTGGGCTCGGCATTTCACGACCTTGCAGGTACTCCGGCAAGGTCGACTTGTCACCCAGCTTGCCGATCGCCACGGCGGCATGCAGGGCATAGCCTTCAGGTATTTTCAGCTCTTTGCGCGTCAACGCTTGATCGAAACCGGCCATGCCGTGGGTGTACCAGCCGCTGAGGCTGGCTTGCAGCGCCAGGTGGCCCCAGGCGGAACCGGTGTCGAAGGTGTGCCACAGCGCCGGGGTTTCTTCGGTGGCGCCGGGGGCGACGAAGTCGGTTTTCGACGCGATGATCACCAGGGCCGACGCATGTTGCGCCCACCCACGGTTGAATTCATTGAGCAGGCCCAGGAAACGTTCCCAGTCCGGCGTGTCGCGACGCGCGTACAGAAAACGCCAGGGTTGCGAGTTGTATGCCGACGGCGCCCAGCGTGCGGCCTCAAAGAAACTCAGCAGGGTGTCCTGCGGGATGTTCTCGCCGGTAAAGGCACGAGGCGACCAGCGGTCGGTGAATTGCGGGTGGATCGGATAGTCGGCAACACGTGTCGTGGGCAGTTCCTGAGCGTCAATGCGGTGCTCAAAACTACTGCGCGCCCGCCAGACTGACAAGTCTTGCAACACCGCAGGTCGCAAGCGCTTGGTTCCAGGCGCCGTGGGTACTAGACTGGCGGCCTTTTCACCTACCGATACTGATGTAGAGCCATGGCCGCCAAAGTCGAACCTTTCTGGATACGCAAAACCCTTGAACAACTCGACCAGGAGGAGTGGGAATCGTTGTGCGACGGCTGTGGCCTGTGCTGCCTGCAAAAGCTTGAGGACGAAGAGGACAACAGCGTCTATTACACGCGAATTGCCTGCAAACTGCTCGACCTCAAAACCTGCCAGTGCACCGATTACCCCAACCGCCGCGCCTCGGTGCCGGACTGCATCCAGCTCACGCCGGGGCAGGCCGACCAGTTCAAATGGCTGCCGCCGACCTGCGGCTACCGCTTGGTCAGTGAGCGCAAGGACTTGCCGTTGTGGCATCACCTGGTCTGCGGCGACCGTGACGCCGTGCACCATGAACGCATTTCCCAGTCCGGGCGCATGCTCAGCGAAGGCAGCGTGCCCGAAGACGACTGGGAGGATTACCTGATCTTCCGCGCGGGCTGAGAAAGGAGTGTGTATGAGGCGGGGAACCCGGCTGGCCGCGGGCCTGGTGCTGATGGCGCTGAGTCTGCCGGCATGGTGCGCGAAGAAAGTCGACCTGGACTATCACGTCAAGCTGTTGCCCCAGAGCGAGCAGGCAGAAGTGCGCGTGAGCCTGTCCCAGGGCGCGGCGGTGCGCAGCCTGGACTTCGACCTGGGCCCCGACGCGAGCTACAGCGACTTCAAGGCCGACGGCCAGTGGAAGGTCAGCGGCCATCGGGGTGTGTGGCAACCCAGTGCCGACAAGGCCAGCCTGACCTACCGCGTGCGCCTGACCCAGGCGCGCAGGCCGGGCGCGTATGAAGCGCGGATGACCCCGAGCTGGGCATTGTTTCGGGGCGAAGAGCTGGTGCCCGCCGCGCGCCTCGATCAACAGGACGGCGTTGAGCTGGTCTCGCGTTTGGTCTTTGAATTGCCAGCCGGCTGGAAAAGCGTCGAAACCGCCTGGCCGCGCATCGGCAAGCAAAAATTTCGTATCGACAACGTGTCACGCCTGTTCGACCGGCCCACCGGCTGGATGCTCGCCGGCACCCTCGGCAGCCGTCGCGTGCGCCTGGGCGAAACCGAAGTCACTGTGGCCTCGCCCAAAGGCCAGGCCATGCGCCGTATGGATGTACTGACATTGCTGACGTTCGTCTGGCCGCAAGTGGAAGCCGCATTCCCGCGCCATCCGAGCAAGTTGCTGGTGGTGGGAGCCAGCGACCCGATGCGCCGTGGCGCGTTTTCGGCGCGAGATTCGATCTACCTTAACAGCCGCACGCCGCTGGTCAGCGAAAACGGCGGCAGCCCGTTGATTCGTGAAGTGGTGCAGGCGATTGGCCGTTTCAACGACCACGACACCAGTGACTGGATCAGCGAAGGGTTGGGCGAGTACTACGCCATCGAACTGCTGCGTCGCGCCGGCGGCATTACCGATGAGCGCTACCAGACGATTCAGGCGCGGTTGATCAAGGAAGGCAAGGACGTGACCACCCTGCGCGGCGAGCACGTCAGCGGCGCAACCGTGTCGCGGGCGGTGGTGGTGATGCAGGAGCTGGACCGCGAGATCCGCGTGAAAACCCACAACAAGCGCTCGATCGATGATCTGGCGCAGGCGGTGATGCGCGCCGACAGCATCACCACCAAGGCGTTTGTACAGCTCGCCGACAGCATCATCGGCGAGCCGTCGGTGGTGCTCGACAGCAAACTGCTGCGCTGAGCCAGACGCTGGAAAAGCGCCGGGATCAGCTCGGGGTCTTCACGGCTTTTTCGGCGGCCACTTCCGCCTGGGTCTTGAGGTTCTTCAACTCCAGGCCCGCGCGTTCGATCTTGGTGCGCACGCTGTTCATTTCCTGGCGACCCTGTTCCAGCTTGTCTTTAAGTGTGCTGTGACCGGTAAACCCGCGTGCCAGCGCCACACCGCCGATCGCCACCTGAATCAAACCGAAAATCCCGCCCCGGCGCAGGCCTTTGCCCACCATCATCACGCCACCGGCCACCGAGCCGATGCGTTCCCAGCCGTGCACGTTCTGCGTGGGTTGGCTCTGGAACGGGGTGTGTTCGATGACAGGTCGCACGGTTTTGCTGTCGCTCATGATTCAGTCTCCAACAAGGGCAAGTGTAAATAGCTGACTGCCCGCAGGCGCCGGATGTTCCCAAAAAATCAGTACTTGGGGCCCGAGCGGGTGTTATTGCCCTTGGCCAGGCGGTCGTAGAGCACCACGTTGACGGTGGCGGCGAGGTTCATGCACCCGGTGGTGGGGATGTACACCACGTCTTCGCACCAGTCACGAATGTCTTTATCCAGGGAGCCGTCTTCGGGGCCAAAGATATACAGCGCGCGGTCGGGGTGGGTGTATTCGGGCAGCGGGCGGGCGCCTTCGACCAGTTCCACCGCGACCGGAATGCAGCCCAGCGGCAGGATTTTTTTCAGGTCGTCGATGCCGATCAGCGGAATGTCGTGGTGGACTTTCTTGGTATCGGTGATGAAATCCCGCGCGCGCTCGTAACGCACGCCGGTGTAGAACACCGAGGCCACGCCGTAGCAGCCGGCGGCACGCATGACCGAACCGACGTTTTCCGGGGATTTGGGGTTATACAGACCGATGCAGCTGTAGCGTTTATTGCCCACGGAGGTGCCTTCAAAAAAGGCAGCATTATAGCTATAAGCGGCAAGCTGCAAGTTAAAAGCCGAGTGGCTTTTTCTTGCAGCTTTCAACGTGCGGCTTTCAGCTGTCTTTTTTCATCAACCCCGCCAACGCCGCGAACGGGTTGTGCGTGGCCTTGGCAATGGTCGGGCTGCTGGTGGAGCCTTCGCCGAAGTACTGTTGGTCGGTGTAGCGCGAGTGTTCGTTGTCGTGGCAATACAGGCACAGCAATTCCCAGTTGGAACCGTCCTGGGGGTTGTCATCATGGTTGTGGTTGCGGTGGTGTACGGTGAGTTCGCTCAAGCGCTTGCCGGCGAATTCACGGGCGCAGCGGCCGCACACGTGGGGGTACATTTTCAGGGCTTTGTCGCGGTAGCCCATTTCCCGGTCGCGCTGGGCATCGGCGAGGATGCGGTCCAGCTTGGCGGTGTGGGAGGGCGGGTTGGTCGAGCTCATCATGGCTCCTGGCTGTTTGGTGGTTCACGGATAGCGTTGATTCTAGCCGTCGGCGCACGTTTGTAGTATCGCTTCATTCATTTCACAAGGATCCGAAACCTATGCGTTGGTACACATGGACCGCTGCACTGCTCGTTGGCGCCCTGGCGACTCAAGCCCAGGCGTTTTCCACACCCGGGCCCGGGCAGGTGATCGAGGTCGCCCTCGAACAATTGCACCCGACCCAGGCGGTGGTGGGTTTTGACCAGATCTACTACAGCCTCGGCCTGTTCGCCGAGAAACCGGCCAAAGCCTTCGATGAGTACTGCGAAACCAATGGCCAGGGCGCTGCCGACAAGGTGCCCAAACACGCTGATCTGCGCCAGCCTTCCAGCTTCACCTGCCAGGACCCGGTGGGCACGCACCCAGAAGACATGAAAACCGTAGTGGTCGGCCCCGGTGGCCAGTTGTACCTGACCGACGGTCATCACAGCTTCACCACCCTGTGGGAAACCCCCGGCGCCGGCCCGCAGTTGAAGATGTGGGTCAAAGTTACCGATGACTTCAGCAACAGCCCGGACCTTGCCACCTTCTGGCGGCGCATGCAGGCTGCCCGCAAGGTCTGGCTCAAGGACAACCGGGGCCAGACCCTGCCGCCCGCGCAACTGCCGGCCCACCTGGGGTTCAAGAACCTGCAGGACGACACCTTGCGCAGCTTGGTGTATTTCACGCGCAAGGCCGCCTATGGCAAGCCGGAGGGTGGGGACATTGCGCCGGAGTTTCTGGAGTTTTACTGGGGTAACTGGCTGCGCACCCAGATCGACCTGGGGGCGTACAACCTCAACAAGAAAAGTGGCTACAAGGCTGCGATTGAAGCGGTCGCCAGGCGCATGGTCAGCCTGGCGCCGGGCGCACCGGTGGGCGACAGTGGTTTCAGCGCCCATCAACTGGGCGGCATGACCCAACTGGACCGCAGTGAGCTGGAAAAGACCTTCGACAAAAAAGTGCCGTACGTGATCGACTACCGCAAATCCCGCAACTGACGCGATCTGATCCGGGGCCTGGAGGCGCGGGCTCAGCCCTTGAGCTTCTCCGCAATCCAGATGGTGTGCCGCGTGCCCTTGTTGCCATGGGCAAACACCTGCACCTCTTCGGCCTTGAAACCGGCTTTGCGCAGTTTGTCGCTGAACAGCTTGTCGGCGCTGGCCGACCACACGGCCAGCACGCCCTTGGGTCGCAGGGCCTTGGCGCAGGCGGCCAGGCCACCGGCGGAGTACAGCCAGCTGTTGGCTTTTTGCGTGAGGCCTTCGGGGCCGTTGTCGACGTCGAGCATGATCGCGTCAAATCCCTGGGGCTCGGCCTGCAGCACCTTGGCCACGTCTTCCATGCGGATCACGGTGCGCGGGTCCAGCAGCGGGCGCCCGGCTTTCTCCCCCAGCGGTCCACGGTTCCACTCCACGACGCCCGGCACCAGTTCGGCCACCACCACTTCGGCGGTCTTGCCCAAATGCTTGAGCGCCGAAGCCAGGGTAAAACCCATGCCCAGGCCGCCGATCAGCACCCGTGAACCCGGGCGGCCAGCGACCTTACGGCAGGGGATTTCGGCCAGCGCATCTTCGGAGCCGTGCATGCGCGTATTCATCAACTGGCCGCCGTCACCGCCCTGGATCTTGATGACAAAATCTTCACCGTATTCGAACAGGCACAAGGCACCGCCGTTGTCGGGGATCGGGGTGGTGTCGAGCAGAACGAAACGTTTCATGGAAATCTCATTGGGAAGGGCATTCTTGCGCGGTTGGGAGTAGCCTTACGACATTCCGGTCAGGCCATGGAGCCATCGATGAAGTGCAGCATTCTAACGGTCATTGTGTTGAGCGCGCTCGCCTGCGGTGCAGCGCAGGCTCAGGAGTTGCAAACCGTGCCGGTCGCCCCCGCGCCAACCGCCGGCGCGCCGGGCACGCCAACGCCGACGCTGTACCCGCAAGTCACGCCGCCGGCATTGCCCAAGACCAACGGTTCGCCGCCCCTGGCCCCCATCGTGTTGCCCACGCCGCCCAAGGACCAGACGGTGCCCGGCCTGCAACAGAACGACGGCAAGCCGAAGACGCCTGGCGGTTAAACCTGCTGCGCCAGCAACTGCCCATCGGCCATGCGCAGGCGCTTGGACAAGGCAATCGCAATCGCGCGGATGATCTTGGCCGCCACCCGCGGCGCTTCGTTGAGCAGCTTTTCCAGGGAGTCCTTGCCCAGGTTCAACAGCACGCAATCACTGGCGGCCACGCAACTGGCGGAGCGCCGCTCACCGTCGAGCACCGCCATCTCGCCAAAGGCCCGGCCGCTGCGCAGGGTGGCGATGGTTACGCGCCGGCCGTCGTGACTGGTCTTCTGCACCGCCACCTGGCCGCTGTGGATGATGCACATGAACGTTCCGGCATCGCCTTCAAGGAAGATCGTCTCATCGCGGGCGATGCTGCTGATGTTGAAATAGCCGGCGGCGACGTGAAAGTCTTCCGGCAACAAGGGATCGAACAAGCCGCAGTCCATGAGCATGTCGCGGATTTCGGTGTTCATCAAAGTCGGTAGTGCCATGGCTGCAATCTTGGTCCATCAATCAGTAGGCGGTCCTGTGTTCAGACAAAACCGCCGCACTAAGTTCCTAAATCAAGCCCAGTGCCTTGAACACAAATGCATATTCGAGTGCTACGTCACGTAATCCCTGGTAACGGCCGCTCATTCCGCCGTGGCCGGCGCCCAGTTCGGTCTTGAGCAGCAGCAGGTTGTCGTCGGTCTTGGTGTCCCGCAGCTTGGCCACCCACTTGGCCGCTTCCCAGTACTGCACGCGGCTGTCGTTGTAGCCGGCGATCACCAGCAGGTGCGGGTAAGCCTGGGCCCGAACGTTTTCGTACGGCGCGTAGGCCTTGATGCGTGCATACACCTCAGGGTCTTCGGGGTTGCCCCACTCGTCGTACTCGGTGATGGTCAGCGGCAGCTCCGGATCGAGCATGGTGTTGAGCACGTCGACGAACGGCACTTCGGCAATCGCCGCCTGGAACAGCTCCGGGCGCTGATTGAGCACCGCGCCGATCAACAGGCCACCGGCGCTGCCGCCGCTGATCGCCAGCTGTTTGGAGGTGGTCAGGCCGTTGGCGATCAGGTGTTCGGCGCAGGCGATAAAGTCGCTGAAGGTGTTCTGTTTGTTTTCCTGCTTGCCGTTGCGGTACCAGGCTTCACCCAGCTCGCCGCCGCCGCGCACATGCGCAATGGCGAACGCCACGCCACGTTCGAGCAGGCTCAGGCGCGCATGGGAGAACCAGGGGTCCAGGCTCGAACCGTAGGCACCGTAGCCATACAGGTACAACGGCGTCGGTTTTCCGACGTGGTCGCGCTTGACCACCAGGCTGATCGGCACCTGGGTGCCATCGGCGGATGTCGCCCAGAGGCGCTGACTGACGTAATCGTCAGCGTTGAACACGCCCAGCACCGGGGTTTCCTTGAGCACCTGTTGCGCGCCGCTGGCCAGTTCCAGCTGACGCACCTGGGCCGGGCGGTTCAGGGCTTCGTAGCGCAGGCGGATCCTGTCGCTGACAAACTCCAGGCTGTTTTGCACGTAGAGGCTGTAGGCGGCGTCGGGCAATTCCACGCGGTACGCCGTCCCACCTTCCGGGTGCACCTCGATCACCGGCAGGCCACCGATGCGCAGGCTCAGGGTCATGGCGCCGGTATTGAGGCTCACACCGTCGAGCATCACTTCATCGCTGTGGGGGATCAGGTTTTGCCACTCGTCTTCGGTGGGCACATCGCCAATGTCGGTAGCCACGAACAGTGCGTAGTTGATGCCGTCGCGGTTGCTGCGGATAAACCAGGTCCATGCGCCATTCAACTGGCCGTGGTCGACATCGTACTCGTGGTCCTCGACCCGAGGCGCCAGGCAGGTGAAGGCCAGGTGTGGCTGGTCGGCATCCAGGGCCCAGACTTCGCTGGTGGTCTTGCTGCCCAGGGCCAGCAGCAACTGGCGCTCGGAGCTGGAACGGTAGCAGTGCAGGAAGAAACGGCCGTCGGGCTCGTGGAACACTTCCTGCGCCGCAGTGCCGTCCAGGCGATAGCGATACAGTTTGTGCGGGCGATGGGTGTCGTCCAGTTCGCCGAAAAACAGGGTCAGGCTGTCATTGGCCCAGGTCATGCTGCCGTCGCAGTCCTGGAACTCCAGTTCGCTGACCTTGCCGCTGGCCAATTCCTTCACGAACAGGGTGTAGATCTCATCGCCGCTGGTGTCCAGGCTGTAGGCCAGGCGCTGGTGATCGGGGCTGATGCTGAACGCACCGAGGGAGAAAAAGCCGCCGTTGGCCAGTTCGTTCGGGTCCAGCAGCAGCTCTTCGCTGTTCTCGTCGACCTGGTTGCTGTCATCGGCCGGGCGGCGGCAGCGGTAGTGGCGGGCATATTCGTCACCGGCGGTGGTGCGCGTGTAATACAGGTACGGGCCCCATGGCGAGGGCAGCGACAGGTCGGTCTCGAGGATGCGGCCCTTGATCTCTTCGAACAGGGTTTCGCGCAACGCGGCCTGGTCGGCAAGCTGCACCTCCTGCCAGGCATTTTCGGCCTTGAGGTACTCGAGCACTTCGCTCGTGTCACGCTCCTGCAGCCAGGCGTAAGGGTCTGGGCCAGGGGCCTTGCGGGCGATCGGGGCGTTGGATATAGGCATGGATCACTCTCTGTCTGGCGGACGGTGGCAGGCATTGCAGCCGCGACACGCAAAAGCCGTTATCATAGCCGCCTCTTTGCCAGCCTTGCCATGGACACCATGACCGAGAACGACTATCTGACCGCTTGGGGCCTTTACGCCTTCGCCGCTTTGGGCTGCCTGTTGGTGTGGTGGCGCATGACCCGCTGGATCTGGCGGTGGCTGCGCGAGCCGCTGCAACTGCTGATGGCGGTGCTGCTGTTCAGCCCGACCATCGTTGACCCGGTCAAGACTCAGTTCGCGCCGGCCGTGGCCATCACCGCCATGGACCTGGTGCTCAAGGTCGGCAATAACGCCTGGCGCGCCATTTCCGATTTGTTCATGTACACGATGATCGCCTTTGGCGTGTACCTGGTGATTGTGTTGATCCGCTGGCCCATCGAGCGTGCGGCCAAGGCGCGCCAGGCGCGCAAGGCCGCCGTCGATGCCGCCCTGGCTGCCGAGCCTGAGCAAGACGAAGACGACGAGCCATTTCGTCGCCCGGCGCCCGTCAGCGGCATGCGGGTCGAACCGCGCCTTTAACGTTGCAGCGAGAGCCCTGGCATGTGTGAATTATTGGGCATGAGTGCCAACGTCCCCACCGATATCGTGTTCAGCTTTACCGGGCTGATGCAGCGCGGTGGGCGCACCGGCCCCCACCGCGACGGTTGGGGCATCGCGTTCTACGAAGGCCGTGGCCTGCGTCTGTTCCAGGACCCGGCGGCCAGCAGCGAGTCGGAAGTCGCGCTGCTGGTGCAGCGTTACCCCATCAAAAGTGAAGTGGTGATCGGCCATATCCGCCAGGCCAACGTGGGCAAGGTGAGCCTGGCCAATACTCACCCGTTCGTGCGCGAACTGTGGGGGCGCAACTGGTGTTTTGCGCATAACGGCCAACTGGCGGATTTCACCCCCCGCGCCACCTTCTATCGGCCGGTGGGCGATACCGACAGCGAAGCGGCGTTCTGTGATTTGCTCAACCGCGTGCGTGAAGCGTTTCCCGAGCCGGTGGACATTGAACGCATGCTGCCAGACCTGATCGCCGCCTGCGCCGAATACCGCAGCAAAGGTGTGTTCAATTGCCTGCTCAGCGACGGCGACTGGCTGTTTTGCTACTGCTCGACCAAACTGGCACAGATCACCCGCCGCGCGCCCTTTGGCCCCGCGCGCTTGAAAGATGTCGACGTGATCGTCGATTTTCAGGCCGAAACCACCCCCAATGACGTGGTGACGGTGATCGCCACCGAGCCATTGACCGACAATGAAAACTGGACCCGCTACGAACCGGGCCAATGGAGCCTGTGGCGACGCGGTGAATGCGTCAGCCAGGGCATTACCGAGTAGGGATATCGACCATGTTGCTCAGCTATCTGCGGTTGGTGCTGTTTGCTATTGGCCTGTTGGTCGGTGTGCAGGTGCCGGGGTTTATCAACGATTACGCCAAGCGCGTCGAAGCCCACTTGATCGAGGCCCAGACCGGCCTGCGTGGGTTTGAATCCACCGCGCAACAGTTCTTCAAGGGCGACTTGCAGGCGCTGGTGGCGCACTACCGCGCCAGCGATGACCCGGTGTTCCAGAGCGATGCCAACAGCCTGGGCGCAATGCTCGATCGGCAAGTGGCCCTGGATAAACAATTCCAGGCCATGCAGGGCCCGTGGTACATCCGCGCCCTGCAGGTGGCGGTGGCTGCCGACCCGGATATCCGCCAGGAAACCTGGAACGGCTACAGCTACCAGATCCTGCTGACCCCCGAGGCCATGGGCTGGGGCCTGGGCGGGGCGATGCTGTTGTCGTTCGGCATCGAATGCCTGTTCCGCCTGATCGACTGGATCGTGTTGGGCGGCAAGCGCATGCGCCAGAGCCGGCCGATCGAAGAGCGTGACCTCAAAGGCCTCTAAGGACCCCCAATGTGGGAGGGGGCAAGCCCCTCCCACAGTTTTAATCGGGTTTCGCCAGGGGAGGCAGCACCATCCGCTCTTCGCCGACTTCCTTGGCATATCGCGCCACCACCTTCTGGCACAGCCCCACAATCTCCTCCACCAGCTCCACCCCCACGCGCCACGACACCACCACCTGCAAATTCGGCAAGCGCTGTGCCATCGGCAGCATCACCAATTCCCCCCGGGCCAGTTCTTCGCTGACCAGCACCGGTGGCAGGGCGCCAATCCCAAACCCGTCGCGCAGCAATCGCGTGATGGCCGACACCGAATTCACGCAGTTCATCCGTGGTGCGGCGACGCCGTTGGCCTGCATCAGGCTCAGTACATCCTGGTGCGGGTGGGAGTTTTTCGAGTAGGTGATGATGCGTTCCTGGGCCAGTTCAGCGAGGGATGCATAATCGCGGTGGTAGATGGACTGGTTGGCCACGATCCAGGCCATGGGGTGGCTGCCCAGTTCCAGGCTGCGCACGGTTTCGAGGCGCAGCAGGTCGGTTTGCAGGATCAGGTCGAGGAAGCCTTTTTGCAGCTGATCGCTGAGGTTGAGCGCGGTATCGGCGACCAATTCGATTTCAACCAGCGGGAAATGGTCCATCAATTCGGCCACCAATGGGCTGAGCCACGTGTGGATCACCGTGTCCATCGCGCCGATGCGAATACGCCCGACTTTGCTGCTGGTGGTCTCCAGGGACTGCTTCAAATCCTGCATGGTCGCCATCATCTGCTCGGCGTAATCGAGCACCTTCACGCCTTCCGGGGTCAGGCTCACGCCGCGTGAATCACGCAGAAACAGCTTCACCCCCAGTTCGCCCTCCAGCACGGCAATGCGGCTGGAGATCGAGGCCTGGGTGGTGAACAGTTTTTCGGCGGTCAGGCGAAAACTTTTGAGCTTGGCCACCCAGACGAAGGTTTCGAGGAACTTCAAATTCATGGGATCAACTTTTTCTTATGCATGGATCGGTTTTTATTAGTTGGACGCGGCACGCGGCAAACGCCAAAAATCGGACCATTCCACGATAAGCGCCGTTGGGTGGCAGGACAAGTTGCGAGTTCTGCGTAAAAAATCCCACACTACAAAAACAATGCCTACAGGAGCGAGCGACGTGAGCCGCCTTCTACTCAATTGCGACATCGGCGAAAGCTTTGGCAACTGGACTATGGGTCTGGATGCCGAAGTCATGCCGTTCATCGATTGCGCCAACGTAGCCTGCGGCTTCCATGCCGGTGACCCGAGCATCATGCGCAAGACCGTCAGCCTGGCGCTCAAGCATGGCGTAAAAGTGGGCGCGCACCCTGCGTATCAAGACCTGCAAGGCTTCGGCCGTCGCTCCATGGCCTACACCCCCCAGGAAATCCAGGACCTGCTGCACTACCAGATCGGCGCCCTCGACGGCATCTGCCGGGCTCAGGGCGGGCGGGTCAGCTACGTCAAACCCCACGGTGCGATGTACAACGACATGATGGCCAACCCCACCCAACTGCGCGCGGTGATCCAGGCCGTGGCCGCTTATGGCGACCTGCCGCTGATGCTGCTGGCCACCCGGGACAACAGCGCGGCCCAGGCCCTGGGCGATGAATATGGCGTGACCTTGTGGTTCGAAGCCTTCGCTGACCGCGCCTACGACAGCAAAGGCCACCTGGTGTCCCGCCAGTTGCCGGGCGCGGTGCATCACGAAGCCGAGACCATTCTGAAGCAGGCCCTGACCCTGTCCCGCGGCGAAGCGCTGACCGCCAGTGACGGCAGCCCGCTGGTACTGCACGCGCATACCTTGTGTGTGCATGGCGATAACGCCAGCTCGGTCGCGGCCGTGCAGCGTATTCGCGAGGCGTTGAAACTCGCATGAAGCCACGTATTGAAGTGGTGGCCATCGATTGCTTGATGGTGCGTCTGTTCGACGTGATCGCCGAAGCTAATATGCCCTGGATGCTCGCCGCCACCCAGCGCCTGCGCAACGGGTTCGGCGCGGCGCTGGTGGACCTGGTGCCGTCGTACACCACCTTGATGGTGCATTACGACCTCACCGCGTTGACCCCGGCCCAGGCGCGGGCGCTGATCGACCAAGCGCTGACCGACCTGCATCCACAGGCCCAGGGCAGCGGCCAGTGCCACGTGCTGCCGGTGTGGTACGACCTGAGCGTCGGCCCCGAGCTGACCTTGCTCAGCCAGCGCAGCGGCTTGACGGTGGACGATGTGATCCGCCGCCACAGCGCCCACGAATATCAGGTGTTCGCCCTCGGTTTCGCCCCCGGCTTTGCCTTTATGGGGCTGGTGGACGAATGCCTGGCCACACCGCGCCTCAATACCCCGCGCAAACGCGTGGCGGCCGGCAGTGTCGGCATCGCCGAGCGGCAAACCGCCGCATACCCGGTGGTTTCCCCGGGCGGCTGGAACCTCATCGGCCGCACCCCGGCCACACTCTTCGACCGCCAGCGCGACGGTTACAGCTTGATGCAACCTGGCGACACCGTGCGCTTTGAACCCGTCGAGCACGCCGAATTTATCAATTTGGGTGGTGATGACACGCCGTTGGAGGCACAGGCATGAGTCGCTTGATCATCGAGGCCAGCACGCCTTTGTGCCTGTTGCAGGACGCCGGTCGTTTTGGCGTACGCCACCTGGGCGTGACCCAGGGCGGTGCGCTTGATTGGGTGTCGATGTCGTGGGCCAACTGGTTGCTGGGCAACGCATTGGACGCGCCGGTGGTGGAGATCACCCTGGGCGGCTTTACCGTGCAGGCCGAGGCGTATTGCCTGCTGGCGTTGGCCGGTGCCGATCTGGGCGCGTATATCGACGAGCGCGCGATCAGCCCTGGGCGCAGTTTTATCCTGCAAAAGGGCCAGCGGTTGCGCTTTACCCAGCCGTTCAATGGCGCGCGCGCTTACCTGGCCGCACCGGGCGGGTTCGAGGCGCCGGATGTGCTGGGCAGTTGCGCGACGGTGGTGCGCGAGGGGTTGGGCGGGCCGGACGGCTTCGGCAAAGCGTTGGCCCAAGGCGGGCTCCTGGCTTACCTGGGCACAGGCGGGGCGATGAAGGTGTTAAGCCAGCCGACATTGCCTGACAAGGCGCCCCTTGAGGTGATTGTCGGGGCGCAGATCGGGCAGTTCAGCGGCCAGAGCCTGTTCGATGCGTTCAACACCGACTGGTCCCTGGACAGCCGCGCCGACCGCATGGGCATGCGCCTGCTCGGCACGCCGCTGCAGTACCAGGGGCCGTCGCTGATTTCCGAAGGGATTCCATTGGGCGCGATCCAGGTGCCGCCGGATGGGCAGCCGATTGTGTTGCTCAATGACCGGCAGACCATCGGCGGCTACCCGCGCCTGGGCGCGTTGACGCCATTGGCGCTGGCGCGGCTGGCGCAGTGTCTGCCGGGGGAGACAGTGCGGCTGGCGCCTGTGGTGCAGGAGACGGCGCATCGGCAGCATGTCGAATATTTGCAGCGGCTGAGCACCGCCTGAAATACACCGAGGTGCCAAGGTGGGAAGGGGCTGGCCCCTCCCACAGTGGGTTTGTATTGAATTGGACGCCAGGCTTACTTCGACAGGAAGCGCATCCCTTCCTCAAGCCCGCGCAGGGTCAGCGGATACATCTGATCCTCCACCAGTTCCCGCACGATCGCGGTCGATGCCGTATAGCCCCAGGTGTCCTTTGGATACGGATTTATCCAGATCAGCTTCTTGTACTTGGCCATGAAGCGCTGCATCCATACGTACCCCGGCTCCTCGTTCCAGTGTTCGACGCTGCCGCCGGCCTGGGTGATTTCATACGGCGCCATCGACGCATCGCCGATAAAGATCACTTTGTAGTCGGCGCCGTATTTGTGCAGCAGGTCCTGGGTGGAGGTGCGTTCGGAAGTGCGGCGCTGGTTGTTCTTCCACACCGATTCGTACACGAAGTTGTGGAAGTAGAAATACTCCAGGTGCTTGAACTCGGTCTTGCAGGCCGAGAACAGCTCTTCGCAGATTTTCACGTGGGCGTCCATCGAACCGCCGATATCGAACAGCAGCAACAGCTTGATGGTGTTGCGCCGCTCCGGGCGCATCTGGATGTTCAATAACCCGGCATCGCGGGCGGTGTGGTCGATGGTGCCGTCGATGTCCAGTTCGTCGGCCGCGCCCTGGCGCGCGAATTTGCGCAGGCGGCGCAGGGCGATCTTGATATTGCGGGTGCCCAATTCAACCTGGTCGTCGAGGTTCTTGTACTCGCGCTGGTCCCAGACTTTTACGGCCTTGCCCTGGCGCTTGCCGGCGTCACCGACGCGAATGCCTTCCGGGTTGTAGCCGCCGGAGCCGAACGGGCTGGTGCCGCCGGTGCCGATCCATTTGTTACCGCCGGCATGGCGTTCTTTCTGTTCTTCCAGGCGTTTCTTAAATTCCTCGATGAGCTTGTCCAGGCCGCCGAGGGATTGGATCTGCGCGCGCTCCTCGTCGGTCAGCGAGCGTTCGAATTCCTTGCGCAGCCAGTCTTCGGGGATCAGCGCCTGCAAGTGGTCGTCGAGCTTTTCCAGGCCATTGAAATAGGCGGCGAACGCGCGGTCGAACTTGTCGAAATGCCGCTCGTCCTTGACCAGGATCGCGCGGGCCAGGTAGTAAAACTCGTCCATGTCGGCGAAGGTCACGCGCTGCTTGAGCGCGTTGATCAGGTCGAGCAGCTCGCGCACCGAGACCGGCACCTTGGCCGCGCGCATCTCATTGAACAGGTTGAGCAGCATCAGCGGTTACCGCGACGGCTCATGAACGCCAGACGCTCCAGCAACTGCACGTCCTGCTCGTTCTTGACCAGAGCACCGGCCAGGGGCGGGATGGCTTTGGTGGGGTCGCGCTCGCGCAGCACCGCTTCGCCGATGTTGTCGGCCATCAGCAGCTTGAGCCAGTCGACCAGCTCGGAGGTGGACGGTTTCTTCTTCAGGCCCGGCACTTTACGCACGTCGAAGAACACGTCCAGTGCTTCGCTGACCAGGTCTTTCTTGATGTCGGGGTAGTGCACATCAACGATTTTCTGCAGGGTGGTGCGGTCGGGAAAGGCGATGTAGTGGAAGAAGCAGCGGCGCAGAAACGCGTCCGGCAGCTCTTTTTCGTTGTTGGAGGTAATGATGATGATCGGGCGTTTCTTGGCCTTGATGGTCTCGTCGATTTCGTAGACGTAGAACTCCATCTTGTCGAGTTCCTGCAACAGGTCGTTGGGGAATTCGATATCGGCCTTGTCGATTTCATCGATCAGCAGGATCACCCGCTCTTCGGACTCGAACGCTTCCCACAGCTTGCCTTTCTTCAGGTAATTGCGCACGTCATGCACTTTGTCCACGCCCAGTTGCGAGTCGCGCAGGCGGCTGACCGCATCGTACTCGTACAGGCCCTGGTGGGCCTTGGTGGTGGACTTGATGTGCCAGGTGATCAGCTTGGCACCGAAGGATTCGGCCAGTTGCTCGGCGAGCATGGTCTTGCCGGTGCCGGGCTCGCCCTTGACCAGCAGTGGTCGCTCCAGGGTAATGGCGGCATTCACGGCCAGTTTCAGGTCGTCGGTTGCAACGTAGGCCTGGGTGCCTTCGAACTTCATCGGTGTTTCCTCGAATTCATCAATGCCCGGACTATACCGCGCGCCCCCGGCGACTGTGAACGCAGACGGGTTATTCAGTCTCTGAATGGGCGGTCAGGCTCAGTCCGCCGACGGCTTGGGTTGTTCATAGCGCGCGTTGAAGGCCTGGATAAAGCCATTGCGCAGGATCGCCAGGAACGCCGAAAACGCGCTGACATCCTGCTGATGCACGCTGCCGCTGAGTTCCACGCGGGTGGCGAACTGGTTTTTACGCTGGTTTTTCAGCACGGTTTCGCTGGTGCCGACCACCGCTTCCCAGATCGAACGGAAGATATTTTTGTCCTGGTTTTCGACGTCCTGTTTCCAGTCGAACACCTCGACGTCGCGCAGCAAGGGCTTGATGTAACCGGTCAACTGGCCTTTCTCGGCCTGGGCTTCGATCACCACATCGCCGGTGCCCGCCTTGAAGTCGAACTTGCCGTAGGCCGAGGCAAAGTCGTTCATGCGCTTGAGCTGCAGGTCTTTGGCGCGCAGGCGGAATTCGAAATTCTCGAAGTTGCTCAGCGGGTCAAACGTTGCGCTGGCGTCCACCGGCGCCTGGCCTTGTAACAGGGCCTTGCCGTCGAACCGCGCGTCGCGCTTGCCTTTGACGTCGACCACATTGGTCAGGTTGTAGAAGCTGGCGTTGACGTCGGTCGCGTCGATCTTCACCACGGGTTTGGAGCTGAAGTTGTGGAAGGCGATCTTGCCCTCTTCGATGCGCACCTCATCGAGGGTGATGGGTGCCAGTTTGCTCAATTGCTCGCGCCAGTCGGTGCCTTTACCGGTCTGGGACGCCTGCTTGTTGGCGCCGCCGTCGACGAAGTTCACCTCGGGCCGGATAAATCGCACTTTGGCCACCACGGCGTGGTCGTACCATAGAGCGTGCCAGCTCACCGCGAGGTCGATCAGCGGTGCGTTGACGAACGGTACGGGCACCTTGCCGTCGACCTTGATGATCTCAAGGCCATTGATCCTGTAAGCGCCACGCCACAGCGCCAGGTCCACGTCGGTCACGTGGCCCCGGTAATCGCCCATCTCGGCGAGCTTGTCGTTGAGGTAGTTACGCACCAGGTAGGGCAGGGCGATGTTCAAGGCAACCAAAACCACCAGCAATCCGGCGATGGTCAAGAGTGGCCAACTGTAGCGACGTTTCATGGGAAGGGTCCTCGGTCCATATAGCTCGGTCCATATAGTGAGGTGGACTGCCGCGACAGGCGCAACGTTCCTTCGACTGGACGCTTTGCGGCACGAGGCATACCCTTGGAATCTTTCTGAAAACCGCCCAATAGGACCCGTCATGAGCCGCATTTTTGCAGACAACGCGCACTCCATCGGTAACACGCCCCTGGTTCAGATCAACCGTATCGCGCCGCGCGGCGTGACCATCCTGGCCAAGATCGAAGGGCGTAACCCTGGGTACTCGGTGAAGTGCCGCATTGGCGCGAACATGATCTGGGACGCGGAAAGCAGCGGCAAACTCAAGCCGGGCATGACCATTGTCGAGCCCACCTCGGGCAACACCGGGATTGGCCTGGCGTTCGTCGCCGCCGCCCGTGGTTACAAGCTGCTGCTGACCATGCCGGCGTCCATGAGTATTGAGCGACGCAAGGTGCTTAAGGCACTTGGCGCTGAGCTGGTGCTGACCGAGCCTGCCAAAGGCATGAAGGGGGCCATCGAGAAAGCCGCTGAAATCGTCGCCGGCGACCCGGCCAGCTACTTTATGCCGGGCCAGTTCGAAAACCCGGCAAACCCTGCGATCCACGAAAAAACCACCGGCCCGGAGATCTGGAACGACACCGACGGCGCCGTGGATGTGCTGGTCGCGGGCGTCGGCACCGGCGGCACCATCACCGGTGTGTCGCGCTACATCAAGAACATCGCCGGCAAGCCGATTCTGTCGGTGGCCGTCGAGCCCGCTACATCGCCGGTGATCACCCAGGCACTGGCCGGTGAAGAGATCAAGCCCAGCCCGCACAAGATCCAGGGCATCGGCGCGGGTTTTGTCCCGAAAAACCTCGATTTGTCGATGGTCGATCGTGTGGAGTTGGTGACCGACGACGAGTCCAAGGCCATGGCCCGGCGCCTGATGCAGGAAGAGGGGATTTTGTGCGGTATTTCCTGCGGCGCGGCGATGGCGGTGGCTGTGCGGCTGGCCGAGAAGCCGGAAATGCAAGGCAAGACCATCGTGGTCGTCCTGCCGGATTCCGGTGAGCGTTACCTGTCGAGCATGCTGTTCAGCGATTTGTTTACCGACCAGGAAAACCAGGCCTGATAGGCATTTGGGGTTGATGTGTGTCAGCCCCGGTACCCTGGGCCTTCTGCATAATGGCCCAACTGTTTATCATGGCCGGCTGCTATGTCTGGTTTCCCCGTGACGGGAAGTGGTTGGCCAGGCGCTTATTTCCAGGAGTTGCTGCATGACCTTTTCGTTGGCCGCCAAGTTGTCGGTGTTGCTGTTGTTTATCGGCAGCACCCTGTATGTACACCTGCGCGGCAAGGCCCGTTTACCGATGTTGCGCCAGTTTGTGAACCACTCGGCGCTGTTCGCCCCCTATAACGCCTTGATGTACCTGTTCTCCGCGGTGCCGTCCAAACCTTACCTGGACCGCAGCAAGTTTCCGGAACTGGATGTGCTCAAGGACAACTGGGAAGTGATCCGCGAAGAAGCCATGCGCCTGTTCGACGAGGGTTACATCCGTGCCGCCGAAAAGAACAACGACGCCGGGTTTGGTTCGTTCTTCAAGAAGGGCTGGAAACGTTTTTACCTCAAGTGGTACGACAAACCGTTGCCGTCGGCCGAGGCGCTGTGCCCGAAAACCGTGGCACTGGTGAGCGGCATTCCCAACGTCAAGGGCGCGATGTTTGCGCTGTTGCCCGGCGGCAGCCACCTCAACCCGCACCGTGACCCGTTTGCCGGCTCGCTGCGCTATCACCTGGGGCTGTCCACGCCCAACTCCGACGCCTGCCGCATTTTCGTCGATGGCCAGGAATATGCCTGGCGCGACGGTGACGACGTGATGTTCGACGAAACCTATGTGCACTGGGTGAAGAACGAAACCGAGCACACCCGCGTGATCCTGTTCTGTGACATTGAACGCCCCTTGAGCAACCCGTTCATGACCCGCGTCAACCGTTGGGTCAGCAAGCAATTGGGTCGCGCCACGGCGCCGCAGAACCTGGACGACGAACGCGTAGGTGGCATCAACCAGGCCTATGCCTGGAGCAAGACCTTCAGCGACAAGTTCAGCGGTGTGGTCAAGCAGTGGAAGCGCAAGCACCCCAAGGCCTACCGCATTGCGCGGCCGGTGTTGGCGGTTGTGGTACTGGTGCTGCTGTGGAAATGGCTGTTCGGCTGATCCGACAGGTACAACAGGGTTAAACGGTGGGAGAGGCAAGCCCTCTCCCGCACGTGTTCGCCTGTGTTCTTAAGCGGCGATCAACTGACGCAGCACATAGTGCAGGATGCCGCCGGCTTTGAAGTATTCCACTTCATTGAGCGTGTCGATCCGGCACAGCACCTCCACCTTCTCGCGGCTGCCATCCTCCCGCGTAATCACCAGCGTCAGGTTCATGCGCGGCACGATCTCAACGTCGGTCAGGCCGAGGATGTCGATTTTCTCTTTGCCGGTGAGTTTGAGCGTCTTGCGGTTCTGATCCAGCTTGAACTGCAACGGCAGCACGCCCATCCCCACCAGGTTGGAGCGGTGAATGCGCTCGAAGCTTTCGGCGATCACCGCCTTGACCCCCAGCAGGTTAGTGCCTTTGGCCGCCCAGTCGCGGCTTGAGCCGGTGCCGTACTCTTGCCCGGCGATCACCACCAGCGGCGTGCCCGACGCCTGGTATTTCATGGCCGCATCGTAAATCGCCATCTTCTCGCCCGTGGGGATATACAGCGTGTTGCCGCCTTCCTCGCCGCCGAGCATTTCATTACGGATGCGGATATTGGCGAAGGTGCCGCGCATCATCACTTCGTGGTTGCCCCGGCGTGAGCCGTAAGAGTTGAAGTCGCGCGGTTCTACGCCCTGCTCGCGCAGGTATTGGCCGGCGGGGCTGTCGGTCTTGATATTGCCGGCAGGAGAGATGTGGTCGGTGGTCACCGAATCCCCGAGCAGCGCCAGGACGTTGGCGGCCTTGACGTCTTCGATCACCGGCAGCGGCCCGCCAATGTCGTCGAAGAACGGCGGGTGCTGGATGTAGGTGGAGTCTTTCTGCCACACATAGGTCGCGGCCTGGGGGACTTCAATGGCCTGCCACTGCTCGTCCCCGGCGAACACCTCGGCGTATTCCTTGTGGAACATGCCGGTGCTGACTTGGGCCACCGCGTCGGCAATCTCCTGGCTGCTCGGCCAGATGTCCTTGAGGTACACCGGTTTGCCGTCCTTGTCGTTACCCAACGGCTCGCTGCTGATGTCGATACGCACGGTGCCGGCCAGGGCGTACGCCACCACCAGCGGCGGCGAGGCCAGCCAGTTGGTTTTCACCAAAGGGTGCACGCGGCCTTCGAAGTTACGGTTGCCGGACAGCACCGAGGCCACGGTGAGGTCGGCTTTCTGGATGGCTTTTTCAATCGGCTCAGGCAGCGGGCCGGAGTTGCCGATGCAGGTGGTGCAGCCATAACCCACCAGGTCGAAGCCGAGTGCGTCCAGGTAGTGGGTCAGGCCGGCGGCGTTGTAATAGTCGGTGACCACCTTGGAGCCGGGCGCCAGGGAGCTTTTGACCCAGGGCTTGCGGGTCAGGCCTTTTTCCACGGCTTTTTTGGCCAGCAGCCCGGCCGCCATCATTACGCTGGGGTTGGAGGTGTTGGTGCAGGAGGTGATCGCGGCGATGACCACCGCGCCGTTTTTCAGGCGATAAGTGCTGCCTTCGTACTCGTAATCCGCTTCGCCCACCAAGTCGGCGTTGCCCACCGCCACACCGCCGCCGCCTTCGCTTTCCAGGCGGCCTTCTTCTTTGTTGGTGGGTTTGAATTGCAGGTCGAGGAAGTCGCTGAAGGCTTGGCCGACGTTCGGCAGGGCCACGCGGTCCTGGGGGCGTTTCGGCCCGGCGAGGCTGGCTTCGACGCTGCCCATGTCCAGGGCCAGGCTGTCGCTGAACACCGGCTCCTGGCCGGCGTTGCGCCACAGGCCCTGGGCCTTGGTGTAGGCCTCCACCAGCTTCACGGTTTCGCTCGGGCGGCCGGACAGGCGCAGGTAGTCCAGGGTTACATCATCCACCGGAAAAAAGCCGCAGGTGGCGCCATATTCCGGGGCCATGTTGGCGATGGTGGCGCGGTCCGCCAGGGGCAGATCGGCCAGGCCGTCGCCGTAGAACTCGACGAACTTACCCACCACGCCTTTTTTGCGCAGCATTTGCGTCACGGTCAGCACCAGGTCGGTGGCGGTGATGCCTTCTTTGAGTTTGCCGGTGAGCTTGAAGCCGATCACTTGCGGGATCAGCATCGACACCGGCTGGCCAAGCATCGCCGCTTCCGCTTCGATCCCGCCCACGCCCCAGCCGAGCACGCCCAGGCCATTGATCATGGTGGTGTGGGAGTCGGTGCCCACCAGGGTGTCGGGGAACGCATAGGTGCGGCCGTCTTCGTCTTTGGTCCACACGGTGCGACCCAGGTATTCCAGGTTGACCTGGTGGCAGATGCCGGTGCCCGGCGGTACCACGCTGAAGTTGTCGAAGGCGCTCTGGCCCCAGCGCAGGAAGGCATAGCGTTCGCCGTTGCGCTGCATTTCGATGTCGACGTTTTGCTCGAAGGCGTCGGCATTGCCGAACTTGTCGACCATCACCGAGTGGTCGATCACCAGATCCACCGGCGACAGTGGGTTGATGCGCTGCGGGTCGCCCCCGGCCTTGGCCATGGCGGCGCGCATGGCGGCCAGGTCGACCACGGCGGGCACACCGGTAAAGTCTTGCATCAATACACGGGCAGGGCGGTACTGGATCTCGCGGTCGGACTGGCGCTCTTTGAGCCAGGCGGCAATGGCCTTGAGGTCGGCGCCGGTGACGGTCTTGTTGTCTTCCCAGCGCAGCAGGTTTTCCAGCAGCACCTTGAGCGACATCGGCAGCTTGTCCAGGTCGCCCAGGCTCTTGGCGGCTTCGGGCAGGCTGAAGTAGTGGTAGGTTTTGCTGTCTATTTCCAGGGTCTTAAGGGTTTTCAGGCTATCAAGCGAGGACATGACGCGACTCCTTATGGTCCGCACGGCTACGGACCTGACGGGACGAACAGAGCTTTAAAGCTAGCGCTGTTTTCATTAGCAGGCTAATAACTGGACTCTATGGACAAGTCCAAGGTTCCGAACTCGGCTATCATGCGCGCGTTTTCATGACAGGCATTGCGATAGCGCAAGGCCGGTTGAGTCACCAGGAGAGTCGATGAACACCCTTTTTATGCACTGCCGCCCGGGTTTTGAAGGCGAAGTCTGTTCCGAGATCGCGGAACACGCCGCGCGCCTGAACGTTTCCGGCTACGCCAAGGCCAAGACCGGCAGCGCCTGCGCCGAATTTGTCTGCACCGAAGAAGACGGCGCCGCGCGCCTGATGCATGGCCAACGCTTTGCCGAGCTGATCTTCCCAAGGCAGTGGGCGCGCGGGGTATTTATCGACCTGCCGGAAACCGACCGCATCAGCGTGATCCTCGCTCACCTGCGCGAATTCCCGGTCTGCGGCAGCCTGTGGCTGGAAATGGTCGACACCAACGACGGCAAGGAACTGTCGAACTTCTGCAAAAAATTTGAAGTGCACCTGCGCAAAGCCCTGCTCAACGCCGGCAAATTGGTCGACGATGCGAGCAAGCCGCGCCTGCTGCTGACCTTTAAGAGCGGCCGCGAAGTGTTTATGGGCCTGGCCGAGTCGAACAACTCGGCGATGTGGCCGATGGGCATCCCCCGTTTGAAGTTCCCGCGTGAAGCGCCGAGCCGCTCGACCCTGAAGCTGGAAGAGGCCTGGCACCACTTTATCCCACGCGACCAGTGGGACGAGCGCCTGCACGGCGACATGACCGGCGTCGACCTCGGCGCCGCGCCGGGCGGCTGGACCTGGCAACTGGTCAACCGTGGCATGCTGGTGACCGCCATCGACAACGGCCCTATGGCCGAAAGCCTGATGGACACTGGCCTGGTGCAACACTTGATGGCCGACGGCTTCACCTTCGTGCCCAAGCAACCGGTGGACTGGATGGTGTGTGACATCGTCGAGAAACCGGCGCGCAACGCCGCGTTGCTGGAGACCTGGATCGGCGAGGGCCATTGCCGCGAAGCGGTGGTGAACCTGAAGCTGCCGATGAAGCAGCGTTATGCCGAAGTCAAGCGCCTGCTGGAACGCATTGAAGAGGGCTTCAAGGCACGCGGCATTCGCGTGGAGATCGGCTGCAAGCAGCTGTACCACGACCGCGAGGAAGTGACGTGCCATTTGCGTCGGTTAATCGACGTAAAGAAATCCAAAAGCCGCTGAGTTCAAATGTGGGCGCTGGCTTGCCTGCGATAGCGGTATAACTGTCCAACGCTTGCCCATCGCGGGCAAGTCGCACCGCCGCTCCCAGGAGAGCGCGTTAGTTTTAGGAGTGAAGTATGAGTCTTGACCTGCCCGTCGACGGCACCCTCGACGCCACCGGCCTCAACTGCCCGGAGCCAGTGATGATGCTGCATCAGCACATCCGTGACCTGCCCGCGGGCGGCTTGCTCAAGGTCATCGCGACCGACCCCTCGACCCGCCGCGATATCCCCAAGTTCTGCGTGTTTCTTGACCACGAACTGGTGGACCAGCAGGAACAGGCCGGCACCTTCCTGTACTGGATCCGCAAGAAAGCCGATTAAGCCTGCGCCTTGTCGGCCCGAATGCGCCGGCGTGCACTGCGCGCCAGGCGCACCAGCAACATCCCTGCCGCGCAGCTCAGGCCCACGATCAGCCCCTGCCATAAACCGCTCGGGCCGCTTGGCTCGCCCAGCCAGTCGGTCAGCCCTAGGGCATAGCCCACCGGCAGGCCCACGCCCCAGTAGGCAAACAGGGTCAGCACCATGGTCACCCGCGTGTCCTGGTAGCCGCGCAAGGCGCCGGCGGCGGTGACCTGGATCGAGTCCGAGAACTGGAACAGTGCGGAAAACACGATCAGCGTCGACGCCAGGTGGATCACCACCGGGTCGGGGGTGTAGATCGCCGCGATCTGCTCGCGCAACAACAGCATCAGGCTGCACGACAGGCAGGCGTACGCCAAGGCGGTGCCCATGCCGACGCCTGCGGCGAAGCGCGCTTGCCGGGCCTCGCCACGCCCCAGGGCCTGGCCGACACGCACGGTGACGGCCATGCTCAGCGAATAGGGGATCATGAACACCAGCGAGCTGACGTTCAGCGCGATCTGATGCCCGGATACCACCGTGGCGCCCAGACTGCCCAGCAACAAGGCAATGACCGCAAAGATGCTCGACTCGGCAAAGATCGCGATGCCGATCGGCAGGCCAATCCCCAGCACGCGCTTGATCACCGCCCATTGCGGCCAGTCAAAGCGTTTGAACAGTTCGCTGCTCTGGTAGGCCGGCCCAAAACGCGTCCAGCCGGCCATGCCGAGCATCATCACCCACATCGCAATCGCCGTGGCCCAGCCGCAGCCCACGCCGCCCATGGCCGGCAGGCCCAGGTGGCCGTAGATGAAGATGTAGTTCAGCGGAATATTGAGCGCCAATCCACACAGGCCCATGGCCATGCTGGGCAGCGTACGGCCCAGGCCTTCACTGAAACAGCGAAATACGTAGTACAGCGCAATGGCCGGCATCCCGGCGGCGATGCCGTGCAGGTAGCCCATGGTGGGGGCGATCAGGTCCGGCTCAACCTGCATTGCGTGCAGGATCGGTTCGGCGCAGAGCAGCAGCACGGCGCCGGTGATGCCAACCACCACGGCCAGCCACAAGGACTGACGTACCAGCGGCCCGATGTCAGCGTACTGCCCCGCGCCGTAGCGCTGGGCGACCTTCGGCGTGGTGGCCAGCAGGGTGCCGCTCATCAACAGGTACACCGGGATCCAGATCGAGTTGCCCAGGCCCACTGCCGCCAGGTCCTGCGGGCTGACGCGACCGGCCATCACCGCATCGACAAAGCTCATCAAGGTGGTCGCCAGTTGGCCGATCATGATCGGCAGCGCCAGCGTCATCAGGCCGCCCACTTCCCGGCTGATTCGGGCGGGGCGGGTGAGGGGGGCAGTGGCAGTGTTCACGTACGAATGTCCAATAGAGAGAGGCACAAGGACGGCGGATTCTACGCCTTGACGCAACGGTCAGGAAAAAACCTGTGTTAGCGATTTGTAAGCGACGGCCGCGATCCCTGTACACTGCCGGTCCGCCAAAGGAGCCTGCCATGCTGATTGTTGCCGACGAAAATATCCCGCTGCTCGATGCATTCTTCCAAGGTTTTGGCGAGATTCGCCGGGTGCCCGGCCGTTCGCTCGACCGCGCTACGGTCGAGCAGGCCGACGTGCTATTGGTGCGCTCGGTGACCAACGTCAACCGTGCGTTGCTGGAAGGCACAAACGTGCGTTTCGTCGGCACCTGCACCATCGGCACCGACCACCTGGACCTGGACTACTTCAAGCAGGCCGGCATCAGTTGGGCCAGCGCCCCGGGTTGCAACGCCCGTGGTGTGGTGGACTACGTGCTGGGCAGCCTGCAGACCCTGGCCGAGATCGAAGGCGCTGACCTGACTCAGCGCACCTACGGCATCGTCGGTGCCGGTGAAGTGGGCGGGCGGTTGGTCAAGGTGCTCAAGGGGCTGGGCTGGAAGGTGCTGGTGTGCGACCCGCCCCGGCAGATCGCCGAAGACGGCGATTACGTGAGCCTGGCGCAGATCATCGAGCAGTGCGATGTGATCAGTTTGCACACGCCGTTGACCAAGTCCGGCAACGGTTCCACCTGGCATTTGTTCGACCGCCAACGCCTGGAACAGCTCAAGCCCGGCACCTGGCTGATCAACGCCAGCCGTGGCCCGGTGGTGGATAACGCCGCGCTACGCGAGGTGCTGCTGGCGCGCGACGACCTGCAGGCGGTGCTGGACGTATGGGAAGGCGAGCCCGAGGTGGATGTCGACCTCGCCGACCTGTGCGTGCTGGCCACGCCGCATATCGCCGGTTACAGCCTGGAAGGTCGCCAGCGTGGCACGGCGCAGATTTATCAGGCGTTCTGTGCGCACCTGGGGCAGCCACCGAGTATTCAGTTAAGTGATCTGCTGCCACCGCTGTGGCTGGCTGAGGTGCACCTCAATGCCGAAACCGATCCGGTCTGGGCGCTGGCCACCTTGTGTCGCAGCGTGTACGACCCGCGCCGGGATGATGCGGATTTCCGCCGCAGCCTGGTCGGCAGCGTGGACGAGCAGCGTAAGGCCTTTGACCTGCTGCGCAAGCATTACCCCGCGCGTCGGGAGATCGAGGGTTTAAAGGTGCGGATCAATGGTGAGTCTGCCGCGCTGTCGCAGATCGTCGCAGCCCTGGGGGCCGAACTGATCTGACCGGCATAAAAAACCCGGCCATGGCGGCCGGGACTAAAAAAGCTCTGGCGCTTCAGCCTTGCCGGGCAGGCTTGACCAATTTTTCTTCCAGCTCGCGGCACGCCTGCTGGATCATCTCTTCGGTAATCTGCACCTCGTGGCCTTGGGCGTCGATGACGGAGCAAGGCAAGTGCTGCGGTTGGCGGATTACTTCAATCTTGGCATCGCTGCTGTTTTGCAAGGTCATGGCCTGTCTCCTCATCAGGTTGTGTGCCTACTTTAAAACCCCCGCGTGACCGGGCTGTGACAACTCCTTGCCAGGTCACCGGTTCGAACAGCCAGTCCACCAGAAACCGCTGCGAATTTCCAGCCGGCCGTTAGACCGATAGCCTCTAGGGGGCCGTATCGGTGGGCATAATTAACCTGACTCATTGTTATTCGCCGGAGTTCCCCCCATGTAGAGGGACAGATTCCTCTTCGGTGATGCCCGCTATGTTCTCAACCCGTCAACGCCGCGCCATTCGCCTGGCCAGCCGCTTTATCGCGCCCTACCGCTGGCAGGCGCTGGGCGCCTTGTTGGCGCTGATCGTCACCGCGGGCATCACCTTGTCCATGGGCCAGGGCATTCGCCTGCTGGTGGATCAGGGCTTCATGACCCAGTCGCCGCACTTGCTTAATCAGTCCATCGGCCTGTTCATGGTGTTGGTGTTGGGCCTGGCGGTGGGCACCTTTGCGCGCTTCTACCTGGTGTCCTGGATCGGCGAGCGGGTGGTGGCAGACATTCGTCGCCAGGTGTTCAACCACCTGATCTACCTGCATCCAGGTTTCTATGAAAACAACCGCAGCTCGGAAATCCAGTCGCGGCTGACCACCGACACCACCTTGCTGCAATCGGTGATCGGCTCGTCGCTGTCGTTGTTCCTGCGCAACGCCTTGATGGTGATCGGCGGGATTGTGCTGTTGTTCGTCACCAACCCCAAACTCACCAGCATCGTGGTGGTGGCCCTGCCGTTGGTGCTGGCGCCGATCCTGATTTTTGGTCGCCGTGTGCGCAGCCTGTCGCGTCTGAGCCAGGACCGGATCGCCGATGTGGGCAGCTACGTGTCCGAGACCCTCGGCCAGATCAAGACCGTGCAGGCCTATAACCACCAGGTGCAGGACGAGCAGCGTTTTGCTGTAACTGTGGAGGAGGCATTTGCCACCGCGCGTAAACGCATTGCGCAACGTGCCTGGCTGATCACCCTGGTGATCATGCTGGTGCTGGGTGCCGTGGGGGTAATGTTGTGGGTCGGCGGTATGGACGTTATCAGTGGGCGCATTTCCGGCGGTGAACTGGCGGCGTTTGTGTTCTACAGCCTGATCGTCGGCAGTGCCGTCGGCACCCTGAGCGAAGTGCTCGGCGAACTGCAACGCGCTGCCGGTGCGGCAGAACGGATCGGTGAGCTGTTGCAGTCGACCAACGAAATCCAGGCACCCGCCACCGATGCTGTTCGTTTGCCGGCGCGCGTCAGCGGCCGTATAGAGTTGCAGGACCTGCGCTTTTGCTATCCCTCACGCCCGGACAGTTACGCCATCGACGGTTTGAACCTGACCATTAACCCCGGTGAAACCCTGGCGCTGGTGGGGCCGTCGGGCGCGGGCAAATCGACGCTCTTTGACCTGTTACTGCGCTTTTACGACCCCCGGCAGGGGCGCATTCTGCTTGAAGGCCACCCGCTGACCGAGCTCGACCCGATGGACCTGCGCCGCCACTTCGCCCTGGTCTCCCAGAGCCCGGCGCTGTTTTTCGGCAGCGTTGAAGACAACATCCGTTATGGCAACCCGGCCGCCACCCGTGACCAGGTTGAGGCCGCCGCGCGCATTGCCCATGCCCATGACTTCATCCTGCAAATGCCCCAGGGCTACCAGACTCACCTGGGCGACGGCGGGCTCGGCCTCTCCGGCGGCCAACGTCAACGCCTGGCCATCGCCCGCGCGTTGCTGGTGGACGCCCCCATCCTGCTGCTGGACGAAGCCACCAGCGCCCTGGATGCCCAGAGCGAGCATTTGATCCAACAGGCCCTGCCGCAACTGATGCAGGGGCGCACCACCTTGGTCATCGCCCATCGCCTGGCCACAGTAAAACATGCCGATCGCATTGCCGTGATGGACCAGGGCAAGCTGGTGGCGGTGGGCACGCATCAACAGTTGATTGCAAGCAATCCACTGTACGCGCGGTTGGCAGCGTTGCAGTTCAGTGATGGGGCGCAGGACGGCGTTTAACGCCCACTTTCCCCACCATAAAAAATGCCCGCAAAATAATGCGGGCATTTGCACTCAGCTTGAAGCTTCAACCTTGTCGCTTGAAGCGGCTTGTATTACTGATCATCAAAGTAGCGCTCATGCCAATCCACCAACGGCTGTGGCGAGTTGAGCTTCTGCCCGTAGATCACCGAATAAGACAGCACGTTTTGCACGTACTGGCGGGTTTCGTCGAAGGGGATGCTTTCCACCCACACGTCGAAACTCAGATGATCGGCACCGCGCAGCCATTGGCGCACACGGCCGGGCCCGGCGTTATAGGCGGCGGAGGCGAGGACACGGTTGCCGTTGAACTGGCTGTGCACCTGGCTCAGGTACGCGGCACCGAGCTGGATGTTTTTGTCCGGGTCCAGCACCTGGGCCGGGGAGGCCAGGGGGATGCTGAATTTGCGCGCTGTCTCTTTGGCGGTGCCGGGCATCAGTTGCATCAGGCCGCTGGCACCGACGCCGGAGCGGGCATCGTCCATAAAGGCGCTTTCCTGGCGGGTGATGGCAAACACCCAACTGGAATGCAGGCCGCGAACTTTGGCTTCACGTACCAGGGTGTCGCGGTGAGCCATGGGAAAGCGGATGTCCAGGTCGTCCCAGTATTGCGCCTGGCTGATGGTACGAATCGCCGGGAAATACCACTTCATGTCGTAGGCCAGCTTGGCCTGGGCCACCATTTCGTCACGATTGAAGTGGCGGCTGACGTGGTACCACTCGCGGCGGCCATCGACCACTTGACCACGGGCGTAGAACTCCAGGGCACGACGCACGCCTGGGGTGTTGCGCACCTTGTTGATCAGCGCCTGGCTCATCAGCAGCGGCTTGTTATTCAACTGATAAGGCGCCTTGGAGCGATCGGCGGCGAGGAACCCATAGAAATCCCGCTCCCGCGACAGGTTCTTATAGAGCACCAGGGCTTGCGGGTTTTTCGGCTCGGCCAGTTCCAGGCTGCGGGCCTGCCAGTAGCGCCAGCGGTTGGTGGTGGCCAGGTCTTGTGGGAGTTTGCGGGTCAACTGGTAGGCATCTTCCCAGCGCGCCAGGCGCAGCAGCAGGCGCAGGCGCCACTCGGAGACGGTGTTGTCGCGCAGTTCCGGGTCGTATTTGGTCATCACCTCAAGGGCGCGTGGGTCGAAGCGTTTGGCCAGGGTCAGCCCGATTTCGCGGGCGATCGACACTTTTTCGTCACGGGAGAAGTGCATGCTGCTGGCATAGCCGTCGAGCATAGCCATGGCCTTGTCCGGGTCCTGGCGTGCCAGGCGACGCAGGCCCAGGCCCACGGCGTCCGACATGGCCTCGGTGGCTGGCTGGAAGCGTGATGGGTCGCTGAGCATGTCGGGTTTTTGCGCCACGTCCACCATCAGGCGGCCTTGGGCGCCGAGGGTCGGCAGGGTCTTCACCAGGCTGTTGGCCAGGGCGTAGTTGCGCGCTTCGGCGGCGAGTTTGGCGCGGTCCCAGATTTTCTGTTCGGTGAGTTGGCCGTCGGCCGCCCACTGGCCGAAGGTGACATCACAGGCGGCGGGTTGGGATTTGCCGGTCATCCACAGTTTTTCGGCGGTCTTGTAGCCTTCGGCTTTCAGGTTGTGAGTGAGTTGGTATTGGCCGTGCAGGCAGTCCAGTTCGACGAAATTGAGCTTGGGGTCGTAGTACTTTTCAAAGGTCTGCCAGTCGCCGCGTTCGGCCAGCCAGCGCAACCAGCGCAGCTTCATCCAGTTGGCCTGGGGCAGGTCGCCGTTTTTGGCAAGGAACTGCTCGATCTCCTGGTTGCTCGCGGTTTTCAGGCGGGCGGTCAGTTCGTCGTAGGCGAGGTAAGGCGTGAGCGGGTAGTCGGCCAGCGCCTGGCTGTATTGCATGTACGGGCCGGTGTCGCCCTTGGCCAGGGCGCGCTTGGCTTCATCGTAATATTGACGTTGGGTGGTGAGGTCCACGGCCTGGGCGGATTGAACGGCGGTGGCGGAAAGAAGCAGACAAGATAAAAAGTTGAAAAGGCGACTGCGCATGAGACGTCCGTGCAGAGAAATCACGACTAGCACCGGCACCGCCGACACTGATTGCTCCTAGCTTAGCCTTTTGCCAGCGGCAGGCGAAAGCTTTGCCGGCCGGTTCATTCAAGTTCGCCAGAAATGTCCTACAGAACGTGTCGGCATCAAAAATGCCGGCCGCATCCGACCCTCAAGTCAGGTAGAATGCGCGCCCAGTTTTTGGAGAAGCGTATGACCCTGCTCAAATTCAGCGATGTGTCCCTTGCTTTCGGCGCTATGCCGTTGTTGGACAAGGTGTCCTGGCAGATCGCCCGTGGTGAGCGGGTGTGCATCATCGGCCGCAACGGCACCGGCAAATCCAGCATGATGAAGCTGGTCAAGGGCGACCAGAAGCCCGATGAAGGCTCCGTGTGGCGCGCGCCGGGCCTCAAGATCGGCGAATTGCCGCAAGAATTGCCGGTGGCCGACGGACGGACAGTGTTCGACGTGGTCGCCGAAGGCCTGGATGGCGTGGGTGAGTTGCTTGCGCAATACCACCACCTGGCGCAGAACTGCGTCACCGACGAAGACCTGGACAAGCTGATGCACGTCCAGCAAGACCTCGAAGCCCGTGACGGCTGGCGCTTGCAGCAACTGGTCGACAGCACCTTGAGCCGCCTGCAACTGCCGGCCGACAAGACCCTCGCCGAGTTGTCCGGTGGCTGGCGCCGTCGCGTACTGCTGGCCCAGGCGCTGGTGTCCGAGCCGGACCTGCTGCTGCTCGACGAACCCACCAACCACCTGGACATCGGCGCAATCGCCTGGCTCGAAGAAGCCCTCAAGGATTTTCAGGGCGCCGTGCTGTTCATCACGCACGACCGTTCTTTCCTGCAGAACCTGGCCACGCGCATTCTTGAACTGGACCGTGGCGGCCTGATCGACTGGAACGGCGACTACGCCAGCTTCCTGGTGCACAAGGAAGCGGCGCTGGCCGCTGAAGAAACCGCCAACGCGCTGTTCGACAAAAAACTGGCCCAGGAAGAAGTCTGGATCCGCCAGGGCATCAAGGCCCGCCGCACCCGTAACGAAGGTCGCGTACGCGCCCTGAAGGCCCTGCGTGTTGAGCGCGGCGAGCGTCGTGAGCGCACCGGCAAGGCCAATATCCAACTGGACACCGCCGACAAGTCCGGCAAGCAAGTGATGGTGCTGGAAAACGTCAGCTTCCATCACCCGGACGGTCCGTTCCTGATCAAGGACTTCTCCATGGTCCTGCAGCGCGGCGACCGTATCGGCCTGCTGGGCGCCAACGGTACCGGCAAGACCACCTTGCTCAAGCTGATGCTCAGCGGTCTGCAACCGACCAGCGGCACCGTGGAAGAAGGCACGCGCATCGACGTGGCCTACTTCGACCAGTTGCGCCACCAGTTGGACCTGGAAAAGACCGTGATCGACAACGTGGCCGAAGGCCGCGACTTTATCGATATCGACGGCCAGAGCCGCCACGTGCTGAGCTACCTGGGCGACTTCCTGTTCAGCCCGCAGCGTGCCCGGACCCCAGTCAAAGCGTTGTCCGGTGGTGAGCGCGCGCGTTTGCTGTTGGCCAAGCTGTTCAGCAAGCCGGCGAACCTGCTGGTACTCGACGAACCGACCAACGACCTCGACGTGGAAACCCTCGAGCTGCTCGAAGAAGTGCTGTTGACCTTCAACGGCACTGTGCTGATGGTCAGCCACGACCGGGCATTCCTCGATAACGTGGTGACCAGCACCCTGGTCTTCGAAGGTGAAGGCAAGGTACGCGAGTACGTCGGTGGTTATCAGGACTGGCTGCGCCAGGGCGGTTCGCCGCGTCTGCTGGGCGTGACCGAGAGCAAGTCCGGCAAAGCCGACTTGAACTCCGCAGTGGTCACCCCGGTAGCCGCTGCTGCGCCGGTGCAGGAAGCTGCACCATCGGCCAAGAAGAAACTCAGCTACAAGCTGCAGCGCGAGCTGGAAGCCTTGCCGGGTGACATCGACGCCAAGGAACAGCAGATCGCCGCGGTAGAAGCGGAAATGGCTGACGCGGGTTTCTACCAGCGTCCTGCGGCGGAAACCGCCAAGGTCATCGCTTCGCTGGAGGCGCTGAACCAGGAACTGGAGGCGCTGGTTGAGCGTTGGGCCGAGTTGGATGCCTGATTGATCTTCGAGCCATAAAAAAGCCCGGTGCCCTTATACAGGCGCCGGGCTTTTTCATATGTCATGCGGTTCAAATGTGGCAGGGGGGGCTTGCCCCCCCCCCACACTGGAGGTCCGTCGGTCTTACGAATTTTTTACCAGCTTCACCGCCAGCACATCACACGGCGCGCCGTGCAGCACGTCATTGGCGGTGGAACCCAGCAACAGCGCAAGGCCGTGACGGCCATGACTGCCGACCACGATCAGGTCGCAACCTTGTTCCTTGGCGAGGTGGTGGATTTCCTGGCGCGGTTGGCCGTAGGTGAGGTGGGAATTTTCCTTGCTTACTTCCGGGTATTTGAGAATCAATCGGTCAAGGCGTTCCTTGGCCTGGTCGAATTGCTGCTGCTGCAACTGGGAAAGGTCCATCGGCACGTCGCCGCCAAAGGCCATGGCCATGGGCTCGACGATGTGCACCAGTGACAGTTTGGCGCCGTTGGCGATTGCGGAGTCCCGCGCGCGCTTGATCACTGGATCGCACTCTTCGGTCAGGTCGACCGCGACCAGAATATGTTCGTAGGACATGGGGCGTTCCTCCAGGGGGACTGCAATAAGTGAAGTATGGCTGCTTTCAAGCGGATGGGGTTGCTTCAGGTCAAATCCGCTCATCTAGAAAATCGGGAGTACACATATGACGGTCTGGATAGTGGTGTCAATCCTTGCGGTGGTTCTAAGCCCCCTGGCATGGCTGCGTCCGTCGCGCCATCAGAGCGGGCGCATGGCCCTGCGCATGGAAGCACGCCGTATCGGCCTGGCCATGCAGCTGGCGCCCCAGGAGTGGCCACACTGGCTCAAGCAGGAACCGCCGAGCCCCTGCGCGCAATACTGCCGACCACGACGCGGCAGCACGCCGTCGATCTGGAGTTACTGGCAGTTGGAGCCGGGCGTGTGGGTCAACCGCTGGCGCGAAGAGTGCTCGGATGAGAAGTTGTTGCAGCATTTTGCGACGCTGCCGGCCAACGTCTACAAAGTCGAGGCCGATACGCAAATGATCGCCCTGTACTGGGGCGAGAAAGGCGAGACGCGTGATTTGCTGGCCATCGATGCGTTGCTCAAAGCCCTGGCTTGAGTGCGTTGGGCTCAATCTCAGGCAATAAAAAGCCCGACATCATCATCGGGCTGGAGTTGGCCAGGCAGGCCGGTAAATGTGTGTTGTGCGCGTCGGATGTTCATCCAGGCGCTTTACGGTTGTCGCAAGCCTAGCGGCATATCCCGATCTGTACAGTCTTTTCCCACAACTTACCCACTATTGATTTCGTGAATAACTGGATATTGATGGCCTGGGGGGCCACGCTCAGGGTTCCTAAAATGACTGGAAAGTCGTGTTTTTCCTAGCCCTTCGGGCGATTGACAATTGTCCGGAATTGGATGAAGGTGGCGTACCCGAATCAAACGGGCGTATGAATTGAGCGTTTGTCTGTCAGACCGATCATACAGAATCCCGACTATCGCATTGGCGGGTGTGCCTGGCAGATGGGCATGAGCATTGACGCAACTATCAATGTCCAACCAGAGGCCAGCGTCCAGTGTGTACTGTTCAGCTTCCATATCGTGGAGATCAGTTGATGATTTACGAAGGTAAAGCCATCACGGTTAAGGCTCTTGAAAGTGGCATCGTCGAATTGAAATTCGACCTCAAGGGTGAGTCCGTCAACAAGTTCAACCGTCTAACCCTGAACGAACTGCGTCAGGCCGTAGACACCATCAAAGCAGATGCTTCGATCAAGGGCGTGATCGTTTCCAGCGGCAAGGACGTGTTTATCGTCGGCGCTGACATCACCGAATTCGTCGACAACTTCAAGCTGCCCGATGCCGAGCTGGTGGCTGGCAACCTCGAAGCCAACAAGATTTTCAGCGATTTCGAAGACCTCAACGTGCCAACCGTTGCCGCGATCAATGGCATCGCGCTGGGTGGTGGTCTGGAAATGTGCCTGGCCGCCGACTTCCGCGTCATGGCCGCCACCGCCAAAATTGGTCTGCCTGAAGTCAAACTGGGCATCTACCCAGGTTTCGGCGGCACCGTGCGCCTGCCGCGCATCATCGGTGCCGACAACGCCATCGAGTGGATTGCCTCCGGCAAGGAAAACAAAGCCGAAGACGCACTGAAAGTCGGTGCCGTCGATGCCGTGGTTGCCCCGGACAAATTGGCCGAAGCTGCACTGAACCTGATCAAGGGCGCCATCAGCGGCGAATTTGACTACAAGGCCAAGCGTCAGCCGAAGCTGGAAAAACTCAAGCTCAACGCCATCGAACAAATGATGTCGTTCGAAACCGCCAAAGGTTTCGTGGCTGGCCAGGCCGGCCCGAACTACCCGGCGCCGGTTGAAGCGATCAAGACCATCCAGAAGGCCGCGAACTTCGGTCGCGACAAAGCCCTGGAAGTGGAAGCGGCCGGCTTCGTCAAACTGGCGAAAACCTCGGCTGCCCAAAGCTTGATCGGCTTGTTCCTGAACGATCAGGAACTGAAGAAAAAGGCCAAGGCCTACGACGAAATCGCCAAGGACGTGAAACAGGCTGCCGTACTCGGCGCCGGTATCATGGGCGGCGGTATTGCCTACCAGTCGGCGTCCAAAGGCACGCCGATCCTGATGAAAGACATCAACGAGCACGGTATCGAGCAAGGCCTGGCGGAAGCTGCCAAATTGCTGGTGGGCCGCGTTGATAAAGGTCGCATGACCGCTGCGAAAATGGCTGAAGTGCTTAACGGCATTCGTCCTACGCTGTCCTACGGCGATTTCGGCCACGTCGACCTGGTGGTCGAAGCGGTTGTCGAGAATCCGAAGGTCAAGCAGGCGGTACTGGCCGAAGTTGAAGCCCAGGTCAAAGACGACACCATTCTGGCGTCGAACACTTCGACCATTTCCATCTCGCTGTTGGCCAAGGCCCTCAAGCGTCCGGAAAACTTCGTCGGCATGCACTTCTTCAACCCGGTGCACATGATGCCGCTGGTGGAAGTCATCCGTGGCGAGAAGTCCAGCGAGCTGGCCGTTGCCACCACCGTGGCGTACGCCAAAAAAATGGGCAAGAACCCGATCGTGGTCAACGACTGCCCGGGCTTCCTGGTCAACCGCGTACTGTTCCCGTACTTCGGCGGTTTCGCCAAGCTGGTCAGCGCCGGCGTGGACTTTGTGCGCATCGACAAAGTCATGGAAAAATTCGGCTGGCCCATGGGCCCGGCGTACCTGATGGACGTGGTCGGCATCGACACAGGTCACCACGGTCGTGACGTCATGGCTGAAGGCTTCCCGGACCGCATGAAGGACGACCGTCGTTCGGCTGTCGACGCCCTTTACGAAGCCAAGCGCCTGGGCCAGAAGAACGGCAAAGGGTTCTACGCCTACGAGACCGACAAGAAGGGCAAGCAGAAGAAAGTTGCCGACCCATCGGTGCACGAAGTGCTCGCGCCTGTCATCTACGAACAGCGTGAGGTGTCCGACGAGGACATCATCAACTGGATGATGATCGCCCTGTGCCTGGAAACCGTGCGTTGCCTGGAAGACGGTATCGTTGAAACCGCCGCCGAAGCCGATATGGGCCTGGTGTACGGTATTGGTTTCCCTCCATTCCGTGGCGGTGCGCTGCGTTACATCGACTCGATCGGTGTGGCCGAATTCGTTGCCCTGGCTGATCAATACGCTGATTTGGGCCCGCTGTACCACCCGACCGCGAAGCTGCGTGAAATGGCCAGGAATGGCCAAAGCTTCTTCGGTTAAGCGCCCAAACGACTAGAGCGAGAATATTTATGAGCTTGAATCCAAGAGACGTGGTGATTGTCGACTTCGGTCGCACGCCGATGGGCCGCTCCAAGGGCGGCATGCACCGCAACACCCGCGCTGAAGATATGTCGGCGCACCTGATCAGCAAGTTGCTGGAGCGCAACGTCAAGGTCGACCCTAATGAAGTCGAGGACGTGATCTGGGGCTGCGTCAACCAGACCCTGGAGCAGGGCTGGAACATCGCACGCATGGCTTCCCTGATGACCCAGATCCCGCACACTGCGGCTGGGCAGACCGTGAGCCGTTTGTGCGGTTCGTCCATGAGCGCGCTGCACACCGCCGCCCAGGCCATCATGACCGGCAACGGCGATGTGTTCGTGGTCGGCGGCGTGGAGCACATGGGCCACGTCAGCATGATGCACGGTGTCGATCCTAACCCGCACATGTCGCTCTACGCGGCGAAAGCTTCGGGCATGATGGGTTTGACTGCGGAAATGCTCGGTAAGATGCACGGCATCACCCGCGAAGCCCAGGATGCGTTCGGCCTGCGCTCCCACCAGCTCGCCCACAAGGCGACCGTGGAAGGCAAGTTCAAGGATGAGATCATCCCGATGAACGGCTACGACGAGAACGGTTTCCTGAAGTTGTTCGACTATGACGAGACCATTCGTCCGGACACCACCCTGGAAAGCCTCGCGGCGCTCAAGCCGGCATTCAACCCGAAAGGCGGCACCGTGACGGCCGGCACTTCGTCGCAAATCACCGACGGTGCTTCGTGCATGATCGTGATGTCGGCGCAGCGTGCCCAGGACCTGGGTATCCAGCCGCTGGCGGTGATTCGCTCGATGGCGGTGGCGGGTGTGGACCCTGCGATCATGGGCTATGGTCCAGTACCAGCGACACAAAAAGCCTTGAAGCGTGCGGGCCTTTCCATCGCCGATATCGACTTCTTTGAGCTCAACGAAGCTTTCGCCGCACAGGCCCTGCCAGTGCTGAAAGATTTGAAAGTGCTCGACAAGATGAACGAGAAGGTTAACCTGCACGGCGGTGCGATTGCCCTGGGCCACCCATTCGGTTGCTCCGGTGCACGTATCTCCGGCACTTTGCTCAATGTGATGAAGCAAAATGGCGGCAACCTCGGGGTAGCCACCATGTGCATTGGTCTTGGCCAAGGCATTTCCACCGTCTTCGAACGCGTCTAAGCGTTGGGTTGACGGAAGCCGGGGCCCAGTGCCCCGGTTTTTGTTTTTTGGCGGTTTTGTATTTTTTTTAATAAATTTTGTAAGGGAGGCAGAGCATGAAAGTCGAACCAGGGCTCTACCAACATTATAAGGGGCCGCAGTACCGCGTTTTCAGTGTGGCACGGCACTCCGAGACCGAAGAAGAAGTGGTGTTTTACCAAGCGCTGTATGGCGAATACGGCTTTTGGGTGCGTCCCTTGAGCATGTTCCTGGAGACCGTCGAAGTTGACGGTGAGCACGTCCCGCGCTTTGCTTTGGTCCAGGCCGAAGCCAGTCTTTTTTCAGGGCAATAACGGCAGGCCGCGCAGAATGCTGCGCTTGACCTCACCTTGTTGCCACTATATATAGCGTTGCCGCGACAGGCGCCAACTGCCTTTCACTTCTCGAATTCAGGAATTTTCCGATCCATGGGCAAATCGCTGGTCATTGTGGAATCCCCGGCTAAGGCCAAGACCATCAACAAGTACTTGGGCAACGAGTACGTGGTGAAGTCGAGTATCGGCCATATCCGAGACCTGCCCACCAGCGGTTCGGCTAGCGCCAGCAAGGAGCCTGCCGCCAAGCGCGGCAAGGCGGCTGCGGGCGAAGGTCCGGTACTCACGCCAAAAGAGAAAGCGCGCAAGCAGCTGGTCTCGCGCATGGGTGTGGACCCGGATCATGGCTGGAAGGCCAAGTATGAAATCCTTCCGGGCAAGGAAAAGGTCATCGAAGAGCTGCGCCGGCTCGCCAAAGATGCCGACACCATCTATCTCGCAACGGACTTGGACCGCGAAGGGGAAGCCATTGCCTGGCACCTGCGGGAAGCCATCGGCGGCGATGACAGCCGCTACAAGCGTGTGGTGTTCAACGAAATCACCAAGAAAGCCATCCAGGAAGCCTTCTCCAAGCCGGGCGAGCTGGATATCGACCGTGTCAACGCCCAGCAGGCCCGTCGTTTCCTCGACCGCGTGGTCGGTTACATGGTCTCGCCGTTGCTGTGGGCGAAGATCGCCCGTGGCCTGTCCGCCGGCCGTGTGCAGTCGGTAGCGGTCAAGTTGGTGGTGGAGCGTGAGCGTGAGATCCGTGCGTTCAACCCTGAAGAGTATTGGGAAGTCCATGCCGACCTCGGTACCGCCAAGGGCGCCAACGTGCGCTTTGAAGTGGCCCGCGAGAAAGGCGAGGCGTTCAAGCCGCTGAACGAAGCCCAGGCCATGGCCGCGCTGGAAAAGCTCAAGGCGTCCAGCTACAGCATCGTCAAGCGTGAAGACAAACCGACCAGCAGCAAGCCGTCGGCGCCGTTTATCACCTCCACCCTGCAGCAGGCCGCGAGCAACCGCCTGGGCTTTGGTGTGAAGAAAACCATGATGATGGCCCAGCGTCTGTACGAAGCCGGCTACATCACTTATATGCGTACCGACTCCACCAACCTGTCGCAAGACGCGGTGGCGATGGCGCGCACTTATATTGAAAGCGAGTTCGGCAAGAAGTATCTGCCGGAAAAGCCAAACGTCTACAGCAGCAAAGAGGGCGCGCAGGAGGCTCACGAAGCGATTCGTCCTTCCGACGCCAACACCACGCCGGCCAAGCTGAGTGGCATGGAGCGCGATGCTGAGCGCCTCTACGAGTTGATCTGGCGCCAGTTCCTGGCCTGCCAGATGCTGCCGGCGCAATACTTGTCCACCACGGTCAGCGTGGGTGCCGGCGATTTCGAGCTGCGTGCCAAGGGCCGTATCCTCAAGTTCGACGGTTACACCCGCGTGATGCCGCAAATCGCCAAGCCAGGCGATGATGATGTGTTGCCGGACATGGCCCAGGGCGATACGTTGAAGCTGATCAAGCTCGACCCGTCCCAGCACTTCACCAAGCCGCCGGCGCGTTATTCGGAAGCCAGCCTGGTCAAGGAGATGGAAAAACGCGGTATCGGTCGTCCTTCGACCTACGCTGCGATCATCTCCACCATCCAGGACCGCGGCTATGTGGCGCTGCACAACCGGCGTTTCTATTCGGAAAAGATGGGCGATATCGTCACTGAACGCCTGTCCGAGAGCTTCTCCAACCTGATGGACTATGGCTTTACCGCCGGGATGGAAGAGAACCTCGATGACGTGGCTCATGGCGAGCGCGACTGGAAAAACGTCCTCGACGAGTTCTACGGCGACTTTAAGAAGAAACTCGAAGTGGCCGAAAGCCCCGAGAGCGGCATGCGTGCCAACCAGCCGGTAATGACCGACATCCCGTGCCTGACGTGCGGCCGCCCGATGCAGATTCGTACCGCATCGACCGGCGTGTTTCTCGGCTGCTCGGGCTACAGCCTGCCGCCGAAAGAGCGCTGCAAGGCCACGGTCAACCTGGTGCCGGGTGATGAGATCGCTGCCGATGACGAGGGTGAATCCGAGTCGCTGGTGCTGCGTGGCAAGCACCGCTGCCCGATCTGCAGCACGGCGATGGACGCCTACCTGCTGGACGAGAAACACAAGTTGCACATCTGCGGTAACAACCCCGATTGCAACGGTTACGAGATTGAAGAGGGCACCTACCGCATCAAGGGCTACGAGGGTCCGAGCCTGGAGTGCGACAAGTGCGGCAGCGATATGCAGCTCAAGACCGGCCGTTTCGGCAAGTTCTTCGGTTGCACCAACCCAACCTGCAAGAACACCCGCAAATTGCTCAAAAGCGGAGACGCTGCACCGCCGAAGATGGACCCGGTGAAGATGCCTGAGCTCAAGTGCGAGAAGGTCAACGACACCTACATCCTGCGTGACGGTGCTTCGGGGTTGTTTCTGGCCGCCAGCCAGTTCCCGAAAAACCGCGAGACCCGCGCACCGCTGGTGCTGGAGATCGTGCCGCATAAGGATGAGATCGACCCGAAATACCACTTCCTGTGTGAAGCGCCGAAGAAGGACCCGGATGGTCGTCCAGCCGTGATCCGCTACAGCCGCAAAACCAAGGAGCAGTACGTGCAGACCGAAGTGGACGGTAAGCCTACAGGCTGGAAAGCGTTCTACGACGGTGGCAAGTGGAAGGTCGAGGACAAGCGCCAGGGCGCTTGATCGACCAACCGGCGACGTACAAGGGCCGCCCGCATGGGCGGCCTTTTTTTGCGCTTGCAGTGGGCTCGGCTGATCCGTGACACTGTTCAGCCAGCATTACGCCTCATTCGTTGTGGAGATTGCCGCTATGGCCAACGAACTCTATACCCGTACCAATCAGAAAATTTACTTCGCGGGTTTGTCCCTGGAAGCCCTTGGCCGTGCCGAGGAAGGGAAAGAGATGAATGCCATCGCGCTGGTTCAGGCGGGGCGTGAAGCGGCGTTGTTCCACTTGTACGGTGCCTTGCTCGGGTTATGTCATGAAATCGCCGGGTTCTACCGCTTGCCCCAGGCCGGTTCGCCCCGTGCGGAAATGATCATGAACCGTGACGTGCTTGAGTCCATGGCCATTCCCGAACTGGCCGAGCTGGTTGAAATGGCCCAAAGCCCCGACAGCTGGGTGGCGCGTTTGCTCAAAGCGCATGCCGATATGTTCCAGCCGCCTCGTGTTCCCCATGTGCCCAAGGGGGACGTGACTCAGCCGCTGATCGTGGCGGTCGCGTTGGAGGAGGAAGAGCCTGAGCCCTTGAGTCGGGAAGAACTGGAGGGCTGGCGTCAGGAGCTGAAAAAGATGGCCTTACGCTTTCGTGAAGGCCTGAACGAGTGCTAAAGCCAGCCTGAACGCAGAAAGAACCGTTCATCAAGCTGTAAAGAAACCTCTTCAGATCCTCAGCGAGGTCGGGGGGATGACTGATATAATCCCGGCCTTTCGTGGAGAACAGACTTTTATGCCGACGTCCTTTCTGGAAATTGTTGAGTTGCCTGACGGCCGAATCGAGCTGCGCCGGGCGGAGGACGAGGGTTCTCTGGTGATTTTGGATTTTTCCGAGGATGCCAAGGTGTTCTTGCAAGGTCAGCACGTGGAAGTGGCTAAAGCCATGTTGAGCGTGGGCGTGCAGATGGCCGGCCGCCTGGCCGAAGGCGAGCCCGAGAAAGAAGACGGGCCGCGGGTTCTTCACTGAAGGGCTTTGATGGAATATGCCCTGGTGAGCGGATCTGAGTGTTTAGCCCGCTCACCACAAAAACAAGCCCGCTCAGTCGTAGGCGACTAGCCTCTTCAGCCTTTCACCCCAACCGAATATTCAAGCTCTGCGCATCGCCGGTGCGCGCAGCACTGATCAGTTGCTGCTTGGCCGTTGCATTCAGCGGGTTCAACCAGCTCACCACCGTATGGCTACGGCCCAGTCGAAGTGCTTCACACGTCAACTGCTGAGCGCTTTGTGCGCCGCGTGGTTGCAGCAGCAGGATACGCTCACGGTTGAGGCCCGCGTCCCGTAGCCAGGCCTGGGTCAGGCTGGCGGGCGGGGCGATGAGCGTCAGCCAGCGCGCGTCCTGATCCTCACTCAACTCGCGCAGGATCGGTGCCAGCAGGCTCAGGCAGCTTCCGGCAGCACCGCGCAACGACAGCTCACTGAACGCCTCAGGTTCGGCGCTCCAGGGCGCCTCGACCGTTTCCTTGAGGATGGGCGCAAGGGGTTGGGCCATAAAGGCCTCGAACAGCGACAGTTGTGTGTGTTGTGGGGTGTGTACGAGCTGCATGATGCCTCCTTTAGCGGCGAATGACGCCGACGCTCAGGCCTTCGATCACCAGGTCCTGGTCTTTCAGGTTCACTTCAATCGGGGCGAACTCAGGGTTTTCGGCCAGGAGCCAGACCTTGCTGCCTTCGCGCTTGAAACGCTTTACGGTGACTTCATCGCCGATCCGCGCGACGACGATCTGGCCATTTCGGGCTTCGCGGGTGGTGTGTACGGCCAGCAGGTCGCCGTCAAAGATGCCCACGTCCTTCATGCTCATGCCGTGTACCCGCAGCAGGTAGTCGGCGCGCGGGTGGAAGAACGTCGGGTTGATGTTGCAGGACTCCTCGACGTGCTGCTGTGCCAGGATCGGCGCACCGGCGGCGACGCGACCGATGATCGGCAGTGTCGATTCGTCGGCCTTGGCTTCAAAGCCAGGGATGCGAATACCCCGCGAAGCACCGGGAGTCATCTCGATCGCGCCTTTGCGAGCGAGGGCCTTGAGGTGTTCTTCGGCGGCGTTGGGGGACTTGAACCCCAGTTCCAGCGCAATTTCGGCTCGTGTCGGCGGGTAGCCGTTATCATCGAGGCAGCGCTTGATAAAAGCCAGAATCTCAGCTTGGCGTGGCGTCAGTTTTAGCATGTTGATCGCTCTGTCTTTTTATACAGTGACTGGGATTATATACAGTGAACTGCGCTTGGCAATCATCCTTTTTGACGACGCCGCTGGACGGTCATCCGTGATCGGTCCTACAGGGTAGAGATAGCGCTGCCTACAGAGGGTGAAGGATGTGATTAAATAGCGCTCAAATACATGACTGCCCGGCCGGAAAGCGAACCCACAGGCTTGACAAGACACACTCTGAAACGTATGTTTCAAACGAGTGTTTGTCAGGCGGAGTACCCATGGCCCAGTCGGAAACCGTTGAGCGCATTCTCGATGCTGCCGAGCAATTGTTCGCGGAAAAAGGATTCGCTGAAACTTCATTGCGGCTGATCACCAGCAAGGCCGGGGTCAATCTCGCCGCAGTGAACTACCATTTCGGCTCGAAAAAGGCGTTGATCCAGGCGGTGTTCTCGCGCTTCCTGGGTCCGTTCTGCGCCAGCCTCGACCGCGAGCTGGAACGTCGCCAGGCCAAGGCCGACCACAAGCCGACGCTGGAAGAACTCCTGGAAATCCTCGTCGAACAAGCCTTGGTGGTCCAGCCACGCAGCGGCAACGACTTGTCGATCTTCATGCGCCTGCTGGGCCTGGCGTTCAGTCAGAGCCAGGGTCACCTGCGTCGTTACCTGGAAGACATGTACGGCAAGGTGTTCCGTCGCTATATGCTGCTGGTCAACGAGGCCGCGCCGCGTATTCCTCCGATCGAACTGTTTTGGCGCGTGCACTTTATGCTCGGCGCGGCGGCGTTCAGCATGTCCGGGATCAAGGCGCTGCGCGCGATTGCCGAGACCGATTTCGGCGTCAACACCTCCATTGAGCAGGTGATGCGCCTGATGGTGCCGTTCCTCGCCGCCGGCATGCGTGCCGAAACCGGTGTGACCGACCCGACCATGGCGGCTGCCCAGTTGCGCCCACGCAGCAAAACCACTCCGGTGCCGGCCAAGGTTTGATCACCTGGGTGTGCGCGGCCGTTTGCATCCGCTAAGCTAGCCGCCATGCCGATTTCAGCTATTTATTCGCAACCCGTTGTACCTGCCTTGCGCTCCACGCCAGGTGAGGGCAACGGGTTGTGTGCGTTATTTAAGGAAGGTTTATGACTGCTGCCCTGCAAGGTTCTTTGATGGTCGACGTTGCCGGTACCTGGCTGACGGCCGAGGATCGTCACTTGTTGCGCCAGCCTGAAGTGGGCGGCCTGATCATTTTTGCGCGCAATATCGAGCATCCACGCCAGGTGCGCGAGTTGAGCGCCGCGATTCGTGCGGTGCGCCCGGACCTGCTGCTGGCCGTCGATCAGGAAGGCGGTCGTGTGCAGCGCCTGCGCCAGGGCTTCGTGCGCTTGCCGGCCATGCGCGCGCTGGCTGATAACCCTAACGCTGAATACCTGGCCGAGCAGTGCGGTTGGGTTATGGCCACCGAAGTGCTGGCGGTGGGCCTGGACCTGAGCTTCGCGCCTGTGCTGGACCTGGATTACCAGCGCAGCGCCGTGGTCGGCACCCGCTCCTTCGAAGGCGATCCCGAGCGCGCCGCCGTGCTGGCCGGTGCCTTTATCCGTGGGATGAACAGTGCCGGTATGGCCGCCACCGGCAAACACTTTCCCGGCCACGGTTGGGCCGAGGCCGATTCCCACGTCGCGATTCCCAATGACGAGCGCAGCCTGGAGCAGATTCGCGCCAATGATCTGGTGCCGTTCGCACGTCTGAGCCGGCAACTGGCGGCGGTGATGCCGGCACATGTGATCTATCCGCAGGTCGACGCCCAGCCCGCCGGCTTTTCGCGGCGCTGGTTGCAGGACATCCTGCGCGGCGAGCTGCAATTTGACGGGGTGATTTTCAGTGACGACCTGTCCATGGCCGGCGCCCATGTGGTCGGGGATGCGGCCAGCCGTATCGAGGCGGCGCTGACTGCCGGGTGTGACATGGGCCTGGTGTGCAACGACCGTGCGGCCGCCGAGCTGGCGTTGAGTGCGGCGCAGCGCATGAAGGTCAAGCCGTCGGCACGGATTGCGCGTATGCGCGGCCAGGGGCTTGCTTCCACGGACTACAAGCAGGACCCGCGCTGGCTGACGGCGCTAACTGCATTGCGCGATGCTCAGTTGATCGGCTGAACACCTTGGCGCTGCCAGCGCAGGCTAGCCAGCGCCCACACGTGAATGTCTTCACGACTCAACAGGTAGGCTTGCTCGCCAAGACGATCTGACGATCAGCGCTTCTCTTGCTTATTGGGCAACGGCGCAAACAACGCCTCGATATCCTCGTTGCCCAATTGCCAATCCCCGGTGGACCGCCCATCCAGCACGCCCGCCGCCAGGTCGGACTTTTCCTTCTGCAGGTGCTGGATTTTTTCCTCCACCGTGCCCCTGGCAATCATCTTGTAGACGAACACCGGTTTCTCTTGCCCGATGCGATACGCACGGTCGGTGGCCTGGTTTTCCGTGGCCGGGTTCCACCATGGGTCGTAGTGGATCACGGTGTCGGCTTCGGTCAGGTTCAGGCCTACGCCACCGGCCTTCAGGCTGATCAGAAAAATCTGCAACTTGCCGCTCTGGAATGCTTTCACCGGTGTGCGCCGATCCCGGGTCTGGCCAGTGAGCAGTGCGTAGGCGATGCCGCGCTTGTTCAATTCGACTTCGATCAGGCTGAGCATCGAGGTGAACTGGGAAAACAGCAGGATTCGACGTCCTTCGGCAAACAACTCTTCAAGCATTTCCAGCAAGCTGTCGAGTTTGCCCGAGCTGCTGCCACGGGCGGGCAGGGTGGCGTCATTGACCAGGCGCAAATCGCAGCACACCTGGCGCAGCTTGAGCAGCGCTTCAAGAATGATGATCTGGCTGCGCGCCACGCCTTTGCGGGTAATCTCGTCGCGGACCTTTTTATCCATAGCCAGGCGTATGGTTTCGTACACGTCGCGCTGCGCTTCGTTGAGCTCGACCCAGTGGATAATCTCGGTCTTGGGTGGCAGTTCGGTCGCCACCTGTTCTTTGGTGCGGCGTAGCAGGAACGGTTTGATCCGACCGTTGAGGTGCTGCAATCGCACGTCACTGGCGCGTTTTTCGATGGGCACGCGGTAATCACGGTTGAAGCTTTTGACGTCGCCCAGCCAGCCTGGCAGCAGGAAGTGGAACAGCGACCACAGCTCGCCCAGGTGGTTTTCCAGCGGCGTGCCGCTCAGGCACAGGCGCTGCCGCGCATTCAGCTCGCGCGCCGCCTGGGCCGCCTTACTGGAAGGGTTCTTGATGTACTGGGCTTCATCGAGGATCAGCACGTGCAGGGGTTGGGCGGCGAGCAGCTCGATGTCCTTGGGCAGCAGGGCATAGGTGGTCAACAGCAGGTCGTAATCCTGCAGGTTGGCGAAATGTTTCTTTCGCCCCGCGCCGTACAGCGCCAGCACCTTGAGCTGCGGGGTGAAGTGCGCCGCTTCATCGAGCCAGTTGGGGATCAAGCTGGTGGGCATCACCACCATGCAGGGCCGATCCAGGCGCCCGGCGATTTTTTCGCTGAGAATATGCGCCAAGGTCTGTAGGGTTTTGCCCAGGCCCATGTCATCCGCAAGAATGCCGCCAACGTCCAGTTGGCGCAGCGACTGCATCCAGCTCAAGCCTTCCAGCTGATAGGGGCGCAAGGTCGCGTTCAAGCCTGCCGGAGCAACGCAGGTGAAGTCCTTTATGTCCCGCAGGCGTTGGGCGAAATGGCGGATCTTCTCGCCGCCTTCCCATTGCAGGGGCAGGTCTTCCAGTGGGTTGAGCCGGATCGCATCGGCTTTGGCCAGGCGCAGGGTGGTGGTGCCGGCTTCCTGCAGGTAAAACTCGCCTAAAGTTGCCAGCACCGGTTTCAGCCGACCGTAGGGCAATGCGACCTGCAGTGGGCCGTGGCCATTGGGCAGGCCTGGAATGTTCACCAGGATCAGTTCGTCGTCGCGACGACGTGCGAGTTTTTCCGGGTTGAGGATCTCGACGTGGGAGCGCATCAGGTTCAACAGGATCGGTAACAGGCTCAGGCGCTCGCCGTTGACGATGATGCCCAACTCCAGATCAAACCAGTCACGCTCAGGCGCCTCATCGACGCTGGCGTACCAGTCATCCACCGCGCTCAGGTCGAAACCGAAATCCTCATCGATCTGCAGTTCCCAGCCCTCGGCGCGCAACGTCGGGGCGGCGTTGAGGGTGAAGTTCAGCCAGGCGCTGTCATTGACCATCTCAAACAGTTCGCCGGCGCTTTCCGGCAGCGCTTTGCTCTGACGCGTGGCGATCTTGAAGCCCAACAGGCGCAGGTGCTCGCGATAGGGTTGCTCGCGTTCAGGATGACGCTTGATGCGCAGGCTTTGGGTTTCCTGGCGCACGATAATGTCGGCGTTCTTCTGCCCGCTGACATAGTTGCCCAAATAGTTGAACGACAGCGCCGCGCGGTGCTGGATGTAGCGCTGCATCTTGCCGTTGCGCGGTTCGAACGCACTGAATTCGACACTGGCCAGCCACAGGCGTGGGATCGGCCGTACGTCCTCCATCACCACTTGCGGCAGCACCACGCGGTTATCCAGCACGCTCTGGAGCTTTTCCAGCAGCTCTGCATCCTGGGCGGCGGCCGGGTAGGCCAGGGTTTCCTGGACCTTGAGCAGCACCGCCGCGATGTGTTTGCAGTTGGTGCGCACCGGGCAAGTGCAGCGGCTGTCGACCAGAATCAGCGTGCCCTTGGCCGATTCACGCAGTGAGATGGTCTGTCGGTAAACGTTGCCGCCCGAGCCCTCGCAACTGGCGATGATGGTGCTGTCGCCGGATTCGACGATGCGCACGCGATTCTCCAGGGCATAACGTCGCCCACGCTCCAGGCTTTGCTCTTTGAAGCGATTGGCCCACGAAGGGGCCAGGGGCTTGGTCAGCGACGACGTCAGGGGCATGGCACTGAATCAGTCCTGGAGGTCGGGCGGTGGTGCGCTGGGTGGCTTGGCGGTCAGCGAGGTGATCTTGATCAGCAACGCCAGGTGGCCGCCGTCCAGGTAGTTGAGCTGGTTGTTCTTGGTGCGCACGTCGGTCTGGTTCAGGTGTTCGCTGGCGATCACGCTGCCGTTGCTGTCGAACCGGTTGATCCAGAACTGCGCGTCGATATCGGTGAAACGCCCCAGTTGCAGGCTCAGCGTGCCCTGGATCGGGAATTGGCCGAACTGCTCCTGGCCATCAGTGATCGCGATCTTGACCGGCTGCTCGCCAAGGTTCTGCTCCCAGGCTTTGTGCGCCAGCACGGTGTAGCTGTTATCGGCGTTGAGTTTGTCGACGATGTTGTTCAAGCGAGGCGGGCTCATTTTGTCGCCCAGGCGTACGGCGCCGGCATCCCAGTCTTCCGGCGCGGCGCGGCTATTGATCACCGGCTCCGCATTCTGGCGGACCAGGATCATTTCTACCTGGTACGGGCTGTCGGCGAATGCCGAGGGTGCCACGACCACCAACAACAGGCTCAGCATGCGGAACAGGCGCATTGAGGCGTCCTTCAAACAGATTTCGGGATGAGGCGCTCGAACAGCGCCTCCAAGGTATTAAAACGTTCTTCGGCACGCTCCATCGGCACCATGAACTTGAACAGCGTAGCCCCTTCGAACTTATAGCGGTTGGGCTGGCCCTGGATCAGCTTGATCAGCACCAACGGGTCTACCGGCGTCTGCGCTTCGAACTCGATTCGCCCACCCTGCGGCCCGGCGTCGACCTTCTTGATACCCAGTTGCTCGGCCTGCAATTTAAGCAGGGTGAGGCGCACCAGGTTCTTGGTCGGCTCCGGTAACAGGCCGAAGCGGTCGATCATCTCCACCTGCAAGTCCTTGAGGCCTTCTTCGTCGGTGGCCGAGGCGATGCGCTTGTACAGGATCAGCCGTGCGTGCACATCGGGAAGGTAGTCTTCGGGAATCAGCGCCGGCAGGCGCAGGTTGATCTCCGGCCCGCCGCCCAGGGGTTGGTCGAGGTTCGGCTGTTCGCCCTTGCGAATGGCTTTGACCGCGCGCTCGAGCATCTCCATATACAGCGTGAAGCCCACGGCCTGGATCTGCCCGCTCTGGCCGTCGCCCAGCAGTTCGCCGGCGCCACGGATTTCCAGGTCGTTGGTGGCCAGCACAAAACCGGCGCCCAGGTCCTGGGTATTGGCGATGGCCTCCAGGCGCTTTTCCGCATCCGAGGTGATCTGCTGGCGTGGCGGCGTCAGCAAATAGGCATAGGCCTGGTGGTGACTGCGACCCACTCGGCCGCGCAACTGGTGCAACTGGGCCAGGCCGAACTTGTCGGCGCGCTCAATGATGATGGTGTTGGCGCTCGGTACGTCGATGCCGGTCTCGATGATGGTCGAGGCGATCAGCACGTTGAAGCGCTTGTGGTAGAAGTCGCTCATGACCTGTTCGAGTTCGCGCTCGCGCATCTGCCCGTGGCCGATGCCGATGCGTGCTTCCGGCACCAGTTCGGCGAGGTCGGCGGCGCATTTTTCGATGGTCTTTACGTCGTTGTGCAGGTAATACACCTGGCCGCCACGCAGCAACTCACGCAGCAGCGCCTCTTTGACCGTGCTTTTGTTTTGCTCCATGACGAACGTGCGCACCGACAGGCGTCGCGCGGGCGGCGTGGCGATGATCGACAGGTCGCGCATGCCCGACACCGCCATGTTCAGCGTGCGTGGGATGGGTGTCGCCGTGAGCGTCAGAATATCGACTTCGCTGCGCAGGGCCTTGAGCTGTTCCTTCTGGCGCACGCCAAAGCGGTGTTCTTCGTCGATGATCACCAGGCCCAGGTTCTTGATCTTCACATCGTCCGACAACAGCTTGTGGGTGCCGATGACGATGTCGATCTTGCCTTCGGCCAAATCGGCGATGGCCGCATTCACTTCCTTGGCGGATTTGAAACGGCTCATCACTTCCACGGTCACCGGCCAATCGGCAAAGCGGTCGCGGAAGCTGTTGTAGTGCTGCTGGGCGAGCAGGGTGGTGGGCACCAAAATGGCCACTTGGCGTCCGCCGTGCACGGCAATGAACGCCGCCCGCATGGCCACTTCGGTCTTGCCGAAGCCCACGTCGCCGCACACCAGGCGGTCCATCGGCTTGGGCGCGAGCATGTCGGCGCGCACGGCTTCGATGGTGGTTTGCTGATCCGGGGTTTCTTCGAAGGCGAAGCCGGCGCTGAAGGTTGCGTAGTCGGCTTTCGGGTCGGCGAAGGCATACCCTTCGCGGGCAGCGCGGCGCGCATAGATGTCGAGCAACTCGGCGGCGACGTCGCGCACCTGTTCGGCGGCCTTGCGCTTGGCTTTTTGCCAGGTCTCGGAGCCCAGACGATGCAAAGGGGCCAGGGCGTCGTCACTGCCGGTGTAGCGGGCGATCAGGTGCAGGTTGGCCACCGGCACGTAGAGCTTGGCGCCCTCGGCGTATTCCATGGTGAGGAATTCGGCCGCCTGATTATCGATCTCCAGCGTCTGCAGACCGAGGTAGCGGCCCACACCGTGGTCGATATGCACCACCGGCGCGCCTTCACGCAGTTCGGTGAGGTTCTTGATGACGGCGTCGTTGTTGGCGTCGGCGCGTTTTTCGCGACGACGGCGTTGCATCACGCGTTGGCCGAACAGCGGGCTCTCGGCAATCAGCGCCAGGGACGGGTCATCCAGCAGCAGGCCTTCGTCCAGTGGCGCAATAGTGATGGCCAGACGATGCTTGCTCGCAACGAAGTCCGGCCAGCTGTCGACGGTTTTCGGTCGCAGCTTCAGGCGTTCCAGCAATTCCAGCAGTACTTCACGGCGCCCGGCGGATTCGGCGGTAAACAGCACGCGGCCGGGGAAGTCGCCGAGGAAGTTGGACAGCGCTTCCAGGGGTTGCGTGGCTTTGGCCTGGATTGCCAAGTCCGGGAGGCTCCCGGCGGGGAAGCGTTCACGGCCGCTGCCGGCGTCCACGTCCTGTTGGCTGGCGACCACACGCGGCCAGCTTTTGAGCCGCGCGAAGCAGTCCTCTACCGGCAGGAACAATTCCGCCGGCGGCAATAAAGGACGGGATGGATCGACACGGCGCTCTTCGTAACGGTTACGCACGTCATTCCAGAAGTTCTCTGCCGCCTGCTCGATACCCGGCAACGAGAACACTTGGGTGTCCTGAGGCAGGTAATCGAACAGGGTCGACGTCTCGTCGAAAAACAGTGGCAGGTAGTACTCGATACCGGCGGGGGTAATCCCGCTGCTCAGGTCCTGGAAGATCGGGCAGCGGCGGAAGTCGACGTCGAAGCGCTCACGAAAGCGCGCCTTGAAGCGGGTGACCGCGTCTTTTTGCAACGGGAATTCCCGTGCCGGCAGCAGCTTGATCGATTCCACCTTGTCGATGGAGCGCTGGTTTTCCGGGTCGAAGGTGCGCAGCGTCTCGATTTCGTCATCGAACAGGTCGATGCGATACGGCAATTTGCTGCCCATCGGGAACAGGTCGATCAGCGCGCCGCGTACTGCGAACTCACCGTGCTCGTACACCGTGTCGACGCAGCGGTAGCCGCTGGCTTCCAGGCGCGTGCGCATCTGCTCCACATCGAGCTTCTGGCCGATATCCAGCACCAGGCTGCTGCCCAGCAGGAACTTGGTCGGCGCCAGGCGATGCAGGGCCGTGGTGATCGGCACCACCAGCACGCCGTGGGCCAGTTCCGGCAAGCGGTACAAGCTGGCGATGCGCTGGGAAATGATGTCCTGGTGCGGCGAGAACAGGTCGTAGGGCAGGGTTTCCCAGTCGGGAAAATGCAGCACCGGCAAATCGGGGGCGAAGAAGCTCAGCTCCTGCTCCAACCGTTCGGCGCTTTGGCTGTCGGCGGTGAGCAGCAGGGTAAAGCGCTTGGCTGCGCTGGCAGCCTCGGCGATGGCCAGGCTCAGGGCGGCACCGGGCAGGTTGCCCCAGTGCTGTTTACCTGCCGCGGCAGGGAGTAGCGGTAGACGCAGAACGGGCACGGAAGGTTGAGCTCCAAGCGTTGCGACAAAGTCGGTAATTGTAACGGGGCAAGGTGCCGCCTGTCAGTTGCTGACTGTGCCTATTACGGTTTGCAGGAAATGTAGTGGCTAAGACAAACAATGGCGTGGTTTGGCTCAATATGTAGTGCCAAAAAGTGCGAATGTTTTGGAGTGTTACAGACAAGTCGGCCCGTTCGCCCAACTAGTGGCCTTCTGGAACCCGCGTATTTACTGGGCTGCAGCGGGGCGCTATTTTTCAGCGAGGGCTTTTTGTTGTCTGGCGCGCATTGCGACGAGGGCAGTCGGGCGGCATAATGTAGCCCCTTTTTTCAGCCCCTACATGTGGAAGGTTCCCGTGACTCAGAAGCCCGACCAGTGTCTTGGTGAATGGATCGACCGTGAAGCACTCGCAGAAGCGATGATCCCGCTTATCGGTCAGCTGTACCGCAATAATAATGTGGTGAGCTCGATCTATGGCCGCAGCCTGATCAACCAGTCTGTCATCGCGATTCTCAAGGCGCACCGCTTTGCGCGCCATCGCTCCGCCGACGACAGCGAACTCTCCGTCCACGAAACATTCCCGCTGCTCAAGGCCATGAGCGAGCTCAAGCTCGGCGCGGCTTCGGTAGACCTGGGCAAGTTGGCCTATAAGTTCCGCAAGGAAGGCGCCGGCCGTAGCGCCGAGCAGTTCGTGCGTGAAGAGATGGCCGATGTGGTTGGCCAGCAAAGCGCCGCTGCCCGCAAAGGCACCGACGTTGTGCTGTACGGCTTCGGTCGTATCGGCCGCCTGCTGGCGCGCATCCTGATCGAAAAAACCGGTGGTGGCGACGGCCTGCGCCTGCGCGCCATCGTCGTGCGCAAAGGCGCCGAGAATGACCTGACCAAGCGCGCCAGCCTGTTGCGCCGTGACTCGGTACACGGTTCGTTCAATGGCACCATCACCATCGACGAAGAAAACAACACCATCACCGCCAACGGTAACCTGATCCAGGTGATCTACGCGAAGAACCCGACCGAGGTGGATTACACCCAGTACGGCATCAAAGACGCGTTGCTGGTGGATAACACCGGTGTATGGCGTGACGCCGAAGGCCTGGGGCAGCACCTGGCGTGCCCAGGTATCGACCGCGTTGTGCTGACCGCGCCTGGCAAAGGCAAGCTCAAGAACATCGTGCACGGTATCAACCACGGTGAAATCACCGCTGACGACAAGATCGTGTCTGCCGCTTCCTGCACTACCAACGCCATCGTGCCGGTGCTCAAGGCAGTCAATGACAAGTTCGGCATCGTCAACGGCCATGTTGAAACCGTTCACTCGTATACCAACGACCAGAACCTGATCGACAACTTCCACAAGGGCGATCGCCGTGGCCGTAGTGCCGCGTTGAACATGGTGATCACCGAGACCGGTGCCGCCACCGCTGCCGCCAAGGCTTTGCCTGAGCTGGCCGGCAAGCTGACCGGTAACGCGATCCGTGTACCGACGCCGAACGTGTCGATGGCCATCCTCAACCTGAACCTTGAGAAAGCCGCGACCCGTGAAGAGATGAACGAGTACCTGCGCTACATGGCGCTGCACTCCGATCTGCATAAGCAAATCGACTTCGTCAATTCCCAGGAAGTGGTGTCCACCGACTTCGTCGGTTCGCGCCACGCCGGTGTGGTGGACGCCGAAGCGACCATCACCCAGGACAACCGCGTTGTGCTGTACGTGTGGTACGACAACGAGTTCGGCTACAGCTGCCAGGTGGTCCGCGTGATGGAAGACATGGCCGGGGTCAACCCGCCTGCGTTCCCGCGCTAAGCCTGAGTGTTGAATGAAAAAGCCCCGACTGGTTCGGGGCTTTTTCATGGCTGGGGTTTGTGGTGAATATATTCAAATGGGGGAGGGAGCTTGCCCCCCGTTAGCGGTAGTTCAGCCGACGCATCAATTGAGCAACTGCCCACGCAAGCTGTCCGACAGCCCCTTGGGCGCCAGCCAGATCCCCATGTAGGCCTTCGCCAGCTCCACATCGGGGCTGCTGAACACCACTTGCCCATTGATCTCCAGGTTCAAGCCGCGTCCCGGGCGAAAATCCAGGGCATAGCGATCACCGCTGCGGATATTGCGAAAGCGTGCATGCAGTTGATCCAGTTCGGGCTTCAACCGGGCGCTGGCTTGCTGGCGCTCCAGTGTAACCGTGGCGGCCTTGATCACATCCTTGCGGTCGATGTCGCGAAAGTAGTACAGCACCAGGCGCAGGTCCTGTTGTTGTGCCCAGGCCTGCCTGGCGCTTGCCTCTTGAGGGGCATACAGACCGGCCGCATAAACATCGGCCCACAGATAGTTGAGCACCGCCTGGTTTTTCAGGGCCAGGCTCTCGAAACGCGCCGGGAAATCAGCCTGTTTGAGTCGGTCGGCCTCATTGGCCTGGGCTGTGATCGATAGCATCAGCATTAAACACACAAAGAGTTGTCGCATAATGGCTCGTCCTGAAATCGGTGCTGATTTGCGTCATGTAGTATGGCAGGACTGGCCTACGACGCGACCAAGGGTTAATGTGCGCGGCGTTGAGCCTTATATAGACTGTGCCCCGGTTCACACACTTGAGCCAAATTGTCCTTCATGACCGCTGGCCGCGGCATGATTTAGCCAGGCGTCCAACCGTACGCCTGGCCTGTTCTGAGGAGTACGCATGGCTGTCTACAACTACGACGTGGTGGTACTGGGTTCCGGCCCGGCTGGAGAAGGTGCGGCAATGAACGCCGCCAAAGCGGGGCGCAAGGTGGCGATGGTCGATAGCCGTCGCCAGGTCGGCGGTAACTGCACCCACCTGGGTACCATCCCGTCCAAGGCCCTGCGTCACTCGGTCCGCCAGATCATGCAGTTCAATACCAACCCGATGTTCCGGGCCATTGGTGAGCCGCGCTGGTTCTCGTTCCCGGATGTGCTCAAGAGCGCCGAGAAAGTCATTGCCAAGCAAGTGGCGTCGCGCACCGGTTATTACGCGCGTAACCGCGTCGATCTGTTCTTCGGTACCGGCAGCTTTGCAGACGAGCAAACCATTGAAGTGGTGTGCTCCAACGGCGTGGTCGAGAAGCTGGTGGCCAAGCACATCATCATCGCCACCGGTTCGCGCCCGTATCGTCCGGCGGACATCGATTTCCACCACCCGCGTATCTATGATAGCGACACCATCCTGAGCCTGGGCCACACCCCGCGCAAACTGATCATCTACGGCGCCGGCGTGATCGGCTGTGAATACGCCTCGATCTTCAGCGGCCTGGGGGTGCTGGTGGAGCTGGTGGACAACCGCGACCAGTTGCTGAGCTTCCTCGACTCGGAGATCTCCCAGGCGCTGAGCTACCACTTCAGCAACAACAACATCACCGTGCGCCATAACGAAGAGTACGAGCGGGTCGAAGGCCTGGACAACGGGGTGATCCTGCACCTCAAGTCCGGCAAGAAGATCAAGGCCGACGCCTTGCTGTGGTGCAATGGCCGTACCGGCAACACCGACAAGCTGGGCATGGAAAACATCGGGGTCAAGGTCAACAGCCGTGGCCAGATCGAAGTGGACGAAAACTACCGCACCTGCGTACCGAACATCTACGGTGCCGGTGATGTGATCGGCTGGCCAAGCCTGGCCAGTGCCGCCCACGACCAGGGGCGCTCGGCCGCCGGCAGCATCGTCGACAACGGCAGCTGGCGCTACGTGAACGACGTGCCGACCGGGATCTACACGATTCCCGAGATCAGCTCGATCGGTAAGAACGAACACGAACTGACCAAGGCCAAGGTGCCTTACGAAGTGGGCAAGGCGTTCTTTAAGAGCATGGCGCGCGCGCAGATCGCCGGTGAGCCGCAAGGCATGCTGAAGATCCTGTTCCATCGCGAAACCCTGGAAGTCCTCGGCGTGCATTGCTTCGGCTACCAGGCGTCGGAGATCGTGCACATCGGCCAGGCGATCATGAACCAGCCGGGTGAGCAAAATACCCTCAAGTATTTTGTGAACACCACGTTCAACTACCCGACCATGGCGGAAGCCTATCGGGTAGCGGCCTACGACGGCCTCAACCGGCTTTTTTGAGCGGCTCCGGCCGGTGGCCTGAGCCGGCCGGGGAGACCGATTTCAGTAATTCTCGAGGGTGGCAGTGGCCAAACCGGGAAAGTCTGTAATCAGGCTATCTACGCCGAAGTCGGCGAGCCTGCGCATCAGCGCAGGTTCGTTGACCGTCCACACGGACACGTGCAAGCCCTGACGCTGGGCCTTTTCCAGGCGCTCAGGGGTGCACAACGTCCAGTTCAGCGCCAGGTACTCACAGCCATAGTTCTGCGCGACCTTCAACGGGTCGAGCCAGGCGTATTCGGCGACGAGGCCGCGTGACAGGTCCGGGGTAAGCTCAACGGCCGCTTTCAACACCTCGCGCGAGCTTGAAGTCACGGTGACCTTGTCCATCAGGCCAAACCGTACCGCCATCTCGCGGATTGCCAGCACGGTGGTCGCTGCGCGGGTGCGCGACGCACTTTTGACTTCCAGTTGCCAGTGATCGAAATCGCACTGCTCGAACAGTGCTTCCAGGCGTGGGATCGGGCACGGCTTGATCCAGCCCGGGCCGCCTTTACGGGCGTCCATCTTCATAAGGTCGGCCGCCGAATACTCGACGACTTTGCCGCGTCGGTCGGTGGTGCGTTTGAGGGTCGGGTCATGGATGACCATCAGTTCGCCGTCCATGGACAGGTGCAAATCCAATTCGCAGCGGCGTACACCGTGCTTGAGGCATTCCTGAAAGCTGGTCAGGGTGTTTTCCGGTGCTTCGCCTTTGGCACCGCGGTGGCCATAAATCAGGGTCACAGTTGCTCCTATGCGCCAGGGTGTCCGGCGGGATGAATACAAAATCAGATGTCTTGGGCGTCGCTCTGTTCCCGCGCCAGGCGCCGTTCCTGGGCTTGTTTTTGCAGGATGTAGCGCGCCAGCAACTGGCGCTGGGCATCGGTCATGGCTTCGAACTCGGTGCCGATCTCAAACCCGCTGCCCTTGGGGTCGCAATGGGTCACCCGTGCGCGCAGTAACAGGCCGAGCGCCTGGGGCATCAATACCAGTTTGACGGCCAGGTGCGCGCCGGTGGCCAGTGGGGCGGGGTGTTGGAAGTCGATACCGCCCTCGGAAATGATCACTGGCTGCGGGGCGCCGACTTCGTCCAGCAGGCCCCGGGCCATGATCTGGCTGAGCAAATCCAGGCGTTTGTTCTGTACGCGCAGGAACGCCGCAAGGGTGCGATCCTTCTCGCTGAGCTGGCGCAGCAGGTGCTGGGCTTCGAATTCGCTGAGGTGCAGTTCGCTGAGCAGGTTGAACAGCGGCGAATCATCCAGCAACACTTCTTTGCTCGCTGCTTCGGGGGCAGACAGGCTTTTGATTTGGAGTGCGATCATGTCGTCGATACGGTAGTATTCGCGGCGCTCTTCTTCATCTAATGTCGACATGGCGAACCCCAGGTAACGGTAATGGTCTGAGTGTAAAGCTGCTTACCAGACCCCGCCACCGGGACGTCTTCTTTTCCTCCGAACAAGCCCCGACATGTTCAGACCTCTCTTCGTATTTATCGGCACGCGTTATACCCGTGCAAAGCGTCGCAATCATTTTGTGTCGTTCATTTCCTTGACCTCGATGATCGGGCTCGCCTTGGGCGTGGTCGTGATGATTGTGGTGCTCTCGGTGATGAACGGCTTCGATCATGAGATGCGCACCCGCGTGCTGGGCATGGTGCCCCACGCGACCATCGAGGGCGACGCGCCGATCAGTGACTGGCAAAGCCTGGCCGACAAGGTCAGGCAGAACCCCAAGGTGCTGGCCGTTGCGCCGTTTACCCAGATGCAGGGGCTGCTGACCCATGACGGCAAGGTGCAGAAAATCCTGCTCAATGCCATCGACCCGGCCCAGGAACGCAAGGTGTCGATCATCGACAAGTTCATGCTGCAGGGCAAACTCGACGACCTGGCGCCCGGCGACTTTGGCATCGTGATCGGCGACAAGGCCGCAGCCAAGCTCGGTGTGGGCCTGGGCGACAAGCTCACCTTCGTCGCACCGGAAGTCACCGTGACCCCGGCCGGCATGTTCCCGCGCATGAAGCGCTTTACCGTGGTCGGCACCTTCCACGTCGGCGCCGGCGAGATCGACGGCTACCTGGGCTTGACCAACCTCACCGACCTGGCCCGCCTGCACCGCTGGCAGCCGGACCAGGTGCAGGGCCTGCGGCTGAAGTTCAACGACCTGTTCGACGCCCCGCGCGGCGCCTGGGAGATCGCTCAGCAGTTGGGCGAGAGCCAGTACTACGCCCGCGACTGGACCCGCACCCACGGCAACCTGTACCAGGCCATCCGCATGGAAAAAGCCATGATCGGCCTGCTGTTGCTGCTGATCGTTGCGGTGGCCGCGTTCAACATCATCTCCACGTTGGTAATGGTGGTGAATGACAAGAAAGGCGACATCGCCATCCTGCGCACCCTGGGCGCCACGCCGGGCCAGATCATGGCGATCTTTATGGTGCAGGGCACGGTGATCGGCGTGGTCGGCACCTTGATCGGCACCGCCGTGGGCATTCTGGCCGCGCTGAACGTCAGCGCCGCCATCGCCCTGCTCGAAAAGGTGATCGGCCACAAGTTTCTCAACGCCGACGTCTACTTCATCGACTACTTGCCGTCCCAGGTTCAGGCCCAGGACGTGTTGATGGTGGGCGGCGCTGCGTTGCTCCTGAGTTTCCTTGCCACCCTGTATCCAGCCTGGCGCGCGGCACGTACCCAGCCAGCACAGGCCTTACGTTATGAGTGAATCGGGCATGAGTGAAAAAGCAATCCTGAGCTGCCGCAACCTGGGCAAATCCTACGAGGAAGGTCCGGAGTCGGTGGTGGTGTTGTCAAACCTTCAGCTGGAATTGCACCCCGGCGAGCGCGTGGCGATCGTCGGCAGTTCCGGTTCCGGCAAAAGTACCTTGTTGAACCTGCTGGGCGGCCTCGATACGCCGTCCCAGGGCAGCGTGTGGCTGGCGGGCGAAGAACTCTCGGCTCTGGGCGAAAAGGCCCGTGGCCAGTTGCGGAACCGCTCGTTGGGCTTCGTGTACCAGTTTCACCATCTGCTGCCGGAATTCACCGCGCTGGAAAACGTATGTATGCCGTTGTTGATCGGCAAGACCGCGATTCCGGAGGCGCGCCAGCGTGCCAAGGCGTTGCTCGAGCGCGTCGGCCTGGGCCATCGTCTGGAACACAAACCGGCCGAACTGTCCGGTGGTGAACGCCAGCGCGTGGCGATCGCCCGCGCCCTGGTGAACAACCCTGGCCTGGTGATGCTCGATGAGCCGACCGGCAACCTCGATTCGCACACAGCCCAGGGCATCAAGGATTTGATGCTGGAACTGAGCACCCAGATGCGCACCGCGTTCCTGGTGGTGACCCATGACATGAGCATGGCCCGGCAGATGGACCGCGTGCTGCACTTGCAGGAAGGTCATCTGGTCGCCATCTGACCCGTTTCAAGCCCGGCGCCTGGCGTCGGGCTTTTTCAATTTTTCAGGCGGTGCACGCGAATGTTCAGACCGTTATCGATTTTCATCGGCACGCGCTATACCCGCGCCAAGCGCCGCAACCGTTTTGTTTCGTTTATCTCGATGACCTCAATGATCGGCCTCGCCCTGGGCGTGCTGGCGATGATCGTGGTGCTGTCGGTGATGAACGGCTTCCAGCGCGAGATGAGCTCGCGCATTCTCGGCATGGTGCCCCACGCGACCATCGTCGGCGTTAAGCCGATCGATGACTGGCAGCCGGTGGCTGCCGCCGCGATGAAGAACCCGCAAGTGACCGCCGCCGTCCCGTTCACCCAAATGGACGGCATGTTCTCCTACAAGGGGGCGATGCAACCTATTGAAATCAGCGGCATCGACCCGGCCCAGGAAGGCAAGGTGTCGATCGTGGCCCAGCACATCGTGCGCGGCAAACTGGAAGACCTCAAACCCGGCGAGTTCGGCGTGGTGGTCGGTGAAATCACCGCGCGGCGGTTTCGCTTGAACGTGGGCGACAAACTGACCCTGATCGTGCCGGAAATCAGCAGTGCACCGGGTGGCATCACCCCGCGCATGCAGCGGTTGAACGTGGTCGGGATCTTCAAGGTCGGCGCCGAGCTCGATGGCTCCATGGCGTTGATCCACATGGCCGATGCCGCAGAAATTCAGCATTGGCAGCCCAACCAGGTGCAGAGTGTGCGCCTGGCGGTGAAGGATCTGTATGCGGCGCCAAGCGTCTCGGCGGCTATCGCTACTGGCCTGGGCGCGGCTTACAAGGCCGATGACTGGACCCACACCCAGGGCAGCCTGTTCAGCGCGATGAAAATGGAAAAGACCATGATCGGCCTGTTGCTGCTGATGATCGTCGCCGTGGCCGCGTTCAACATCATTGCCACGCTGATCATGGTGGTGAACGACAAGGGCGCCGACATCGCGATCCTGCGCACCATCGGTGCCACGCCACGGCAGATCATGGCGATCTTCATGGTGCAGGGTACGGTGATCGGTATCGTCGGCACCCTGATCGGTGGTGTGCTCGGGGTGATTGCGGCGCTGAACGTGAGTGAACTGGTGGGCTGGTTCGAGCGGGTCAGCGGGCAACATATCTTCAGTTCGGATGTGTACTTCGTCAGCAACCTGCCTTCGGAGCTGCAAGGCGGCGATGTGGTGCTGATTTGCACGGCCGGGTTCGTGTTGAGCTTTCTGGCCACGCTTTACCCGGCGTATCGGGCGGCGAAGATCGAGCCGGCGCACGCGCTGAGATATTCGTAAGGTTTTAGATCGATATCGGGGGCTTGCCCCCCCGATAGGGCCGGGCCAGCCTGCTTCACTCTCCCTTGGGCAACTCGATCACAAACCGTGTCCATCCGGCCTCAGACTCACAAAAAATCCTCCCCCCATGCGCCCGCACAATCGATTGGGTAATTGCCAGCCCCAGTCCCGCATGCTCGCTGCTGCCTTCATGGCGTGCCGGATCAGCCCGGTAGAATCGGTCAAACAAGCGTGGTAACAACCGCGCCGGGATGCCTTCCCCGCTGTTCTCCACCGTCAGCGTTACACCCTCTGCACTCTGCGTCATGCGCACGCGTACTTCGCCGCCCGGTGGGGTGAACCGTAGCGCGTTATCCAGCAAGTTCGACAAAGCCCGCCGCAGCATGCCGCGATCTCCGCCCGTGTGGGCAATGCCCTTGCGCACCAGCGTGACCTGCGCGTCTTCTGCCACCAGGGCGAAAAACTCCAACAACGCTTCAACTTCATCGGCCAGTGCCAAGGGCTCGCGCCTCGGCATCAGCAAGCCGTGATCGGCCTTGGCCAGGTAGAGCATGTCGTTGACCAGTTGCGCCATCCATTGCAGCTCTTCCAGGTTGCTGTGCAGCGCCTCGCGGTAATCCTCCAGCGCACGCGGCTGGGTGAGGATGACCTGGGTCTGGGTCAGCAGGTTCGACAGCGGCGTGCGCAGCTCATGGGCGATATCGGAGGAAAACGCCGACAGGCGCTGGAACGCGTCGTCCAGGCGGCCGAGCATGGCATTGACGGCCTGGGCCAGTTCCGCCAGTTCCACGGGCATATGTTGTTGGGGCAGGCGCTGGGTCAGGGAGTGGGCCGACACGCCGGCCGCCACTTCGCCCATGCGCCGTAATGGGCGCAACCCGCTGCGTGCGGCCCAGGCGCCGAGCAGCGCGGTGGCCAGGGCCGATAAGCCGACGGTCAGCCAGATCAAATGCTGCATACGTTGCAGGAAGTGCTGATGGTGAGTGATGTCGAGCAGCAGGCTCAGTTGGGGCGAGTCGGGCTGGCCGGCCGACAACGGTGCGTTGTAGACGCGGTAATCGGTACCGGCGTTTTGCAGGTTGTGCAGGCCGGGGGCGGTGGGCAGGGTGATGGTTGGCGCATCGTCGAGCCAGCGCTCGCCGCCGGCGCTGATGCGCAGCGTGAGGTCGGGTTGGCGGTTGAGTTCGGCGCGCAGTTGTGCGGCTCGCTGGGCGAAGGACTGCGGCGAATCGACACCCTGCAAGGTGCTGCGCAGCGCGACGAGCTGGCTGTCGAGCTGCTGTTGGTCCAGCTCGATAAAGTGCGCCTCACTGGCCTGGTTGAACAGCACGCCGGCCAGCAGCGAGACCACGGCGGTGCAGGCGGCGAACAGCAGTGCCAGGCGGCTGGCCAGGGACAGGCGCTGGATCAATTGCACCGCTCCTCCAGCACATAGCCCATGCCGCGCACGGTGTGGATCAGCTTGGTGGGGAAGTTGTCGTCGACTTTCAGGCGCAGGCGGCGGATCGCCACTTCGATGATGTTGGTGTCGCTGTCGAAGTTCATGTCCCACACCTGAGAAGCGATCAGCGTTTTGGGCAGCACCTCGCCCTGGCGACGCAGCAGCAGTTCCAGCAGGGAGAACTCCTTGGCGGTGAGGTCGATGCGCTGGCCGTCGCGTTCGACGCGGCGGCGGATCAGGTCCAGGCGCAGGTCGGCCAGTTGCAGCGCGGTTTCCTGGGGCGCGCTGCTGCCACGGCGCAACAGGCTGCGTACGCGGGCCAGTAGTTCGGAAAAGGCGAAGGGCTTGATCAGGTAGTCGTCGGCGCCCAGTTCCAGTCCATGCACGCGATCTGCTACGGCGTCCCGCGCGGTGAGAAACAGCACCGGGATATCCAGGCCGGCGCCGCGCACCGCCTGCAGGATTTGCCAGCCGTCGCGACCGGGCAGCATCACGTCGAGGATCAGCAGGTCATAATCACCGGTCAACGCCAGGTGCTGGCCGCTGGTACCGTCGGCCACCAATTCGGTGGTAAAACCCGCCTCGGCCAGGCCCTGACGCAGGTAGTGGCCGGTTTTCGGTTGGTCTTCGACGATCAGCAGTTTCATGGGCGGCTCGGGCAGCGGGTGGCGAAGGGCTTTATACCGTGGCTGTCAGGCCAAGGGTGCAACCTGACAAAGTTGTAATCCAGCAGTCAGCTGGCTGGCAGCGGCGCCATCTTAGAGTGCTGCCAGAGCGGGTTATACCTTTTTGGAGAATAGCAATGATGTTGCGTACACCCTTGTTGTTGGCGGGTTGCCTGTTGGCGCTGAGTTTCAATGCATCGGCCGATACGGCCCACGCTTATGCGTTCGGCCATCCGGCAGCGGCGGACAAGGCCACGCGTACGGTGCAAGTCACGTTGCAGGACATCGCCTTCTCGCCCAAATCCCTGAATGTGAAGGCCGGCGAAACCGTGCGCTTCGTCCTGGTCAACAAAGGCCAGTTGCTCCATGAATTCAATCTGGGCGACGCCGCGATGCACGCGGCCCACCAGAAGGAAATGCTGCAGATGCAAGCCAGTGGCATGCTCACCGCCACCGGCATGGGCAAGATGGACCACAGCGCCATGGGCCATGGTGAGATGGGCGGCATGAAGCACGATGATCCCAACAGCGTGTTGGTCGAACCCGGTAAAACGGCTGAGCTGACATGGACGTTCACTCGGGCCACGGGGCTGGAGTTCGCCTGCAACTTGCCCGGGCATTACCAGGCGGGCATGGTCGGCAAGCTGACCGTTGAGTAAGGCGTTTCTTAAGGGCGGGGGCAAAGGCTGGTAGACTGGCGCGGTTTATTTAGCCAGGTTTCCGCCATGCATCCCGCAGCCGAACATTCGCCGCTGGGCAAGTCCAGTGAATACATCTCCACCTACACCCCGTCGTTGCTGTTCCCGATTGCGCGTGCCGCCAAGTGGGCCGAGCTGGGCTTGAGCGCCGAGACCCTGCCCTATAAGGGCGTGGACTTCTGGAACTGCTTTGAATTGTCGTGGTTGCTGCCGTCGGGCAAGCCTGTGGTGGCGATCGCCGAGTTCAGCATTCCCGCCGACTCGCCAAACATCATCGAATCCAAGTCGTTCAAGCTGTACCTCAATTCGCTGAACCAGACGGCTTTTGCCGACACGCAAAGCCTGGAAGCTACCCTGTGCACCGACCTCAGCGCAGCCGCCGGCAAGCCGGTCAGCGTGCGTATCCGCAGCCTGGCCGAGGTCGAGGCCGAAGGTGTCATGGCGCTGCCAGGTGTGTGCATCGATGAGTTGGACATCCGCGTCAGTAACTACGAACACCCGCGTCCGGAGCTGTTGCGTTGTGACGATTCGCGCGTTGTCGAAGAGCGCGTGCACAGCCATTTGCTCAAGTCCAACTGCCCGGTGACCAGCCAGCCCGACTGGGGCAGCGTGGTGGTGGAATACCGTGGCCACGCGCTGGATCACGCCAGCCTGCTGGAATACATCGTGAGCTTTCGCCAGCACTCGGACTTCCATGAGCAGTGCGTGGAGCGCATCTTTCTGGACTTGCAGCGCCTGCTCAAGCCGCAGAAGTTGACCGTGTATGCGCGGTATGTGCGCCGTGGCGGGTTGGATATCAACCCCTACCGCAGTACCGAGGATGTGACGTTCCAGAACGTGCGTCTGGCGCGCCAGTAACTGCAAAGCCCCGCGATTGCGGGGCTCTTGCTGTCAGATCCCGATGTTGCCCAGGGTGATCACGATATTGCGTAACGTCCCGGCGATGCCTGGGTGTTCCAGTTCGAAGCCTTCCACCGCGCGGTTCACATCGTCCGCGATACTCGGCGGCTGGGTGGCCGGTTCCAGTTCAAGTTGCACTTCAAACTTGGCAAGCAAGGCTTCCAACGCTTCACGTTTTTCGGCCGGCAGCGGCGGATCCTGTTCCAGTTGCTCGCGCAGGATGGTGACCTGTTCTTGCAGTTTTTCGCGGGCAGGCATGACGTTCTTCCTTTTATCGATAGGCACTGACATAGACCGCGGCACGCCGGGAAAGGTCTACGGGCGGACCTGTAGATTAATCCACCGGGGCCGACTGTGCATGATCTCGATCAGGGCTTCTCGCCTTTGAGCCGGCGTAGGCTGATGTCCGCCAGGCAGGTGGCCAGTTCGCCGAGGTGATCGATCACCGAGTGCACCCCCAAGCCATACAGCGCCACCGTGGCCTTGCCGCGCTTGTGTTCGCGTTCCTTGTCGCTCAGCGCCTGCCACTGCTCGGGCGCCAGGCCGCACAGTGAGCCGCAGGAGGCCAGGCCAATGGTCCATAGCCCGGCGTTCAACCCCGATTGCAGCAGGCGCGGCTCGCCGCTGACCAGCACGCAGCCTTCCAGGCGCTCGATGTTCAGTTCCATCAAGGCTTGCCAGCACGCATGGGGCGCGGGCCAGCGGATGGGGGAGGGCGAGGCGGCCTTGAGCCAGCCTGGCAGGCTGGCGGCCAGTGGCGTGGTGACAGAGGAGGGCAGTTCATCCAGCCAGGCGCAGGGCACGCCTTGCTCCTTGAGGCTACGCAGGATTTTCAGGGCGCCGGGTGTGGCCTGTGACTGTGCAGAGGAGGAGGCTGTGCGTGCCTGGGAACCAAAATCCACCAGGCAGCCACTCAGGCCGAACAACACGGCAGTCAAGGCGGGGGCGCTGGCATTTGCAATCTCGGCGTGAGGCATGTCGACATCCTTGAAATAGCTGTGACGCTATCGGCACCGGATGACAGACGGATGACAGCCTCGTCAATTGTAGGAATTTTGTCCATTTTGCATGGGACGTTTCCTGGCGACTGCCTAAACGGACACTTCCGTCATATACTGACGGCCTTATTCAGGGCATAGCGCCCATGACAGATCATTCAAGGAGTTAAAGCTATGCGCTGGAGCCACTACTTCGCTCAGCTATCGGTGTGTGCCACTGTCCTGTTGGCCCCTTTCGCCGCACAGGCTGCGTCGGAAGATGACCCGTGGGAAAGTATCAACCGCCCTATCTTCACCTTCAACGATACCGTTGATACCTACGCCCTCAAGCCGTTGGCCCAAGGCTATCAGTGGATCACCCCGCAATTCGTCGAAGACGGTATCCACAACTTCTTCCGCAACATCGGCGACGTCGGCAACCTGGCCAACAACGTGCTGCAGCTCAAGCCTCACAATGCCGGTGTTGATACGGCCCGTCTGTTGGTCAATACCACGTTTGGCGTGCTGGGCTTTATCGACGTAGGCACCAAAATGGGGCTGCAACGTAGCGATGAAGACTTCGGTCAGACCCTGGGGTACTGGGGCGTGGGCAGCGGCCCGTATGTGATGATTCCGTTGCTGGGCCCAAGCACGCTGCGCGATGCGCCGTCCAAGTACGTAGACAGCTATACCCAGCCTTACCGGTATATGGATGATGTCTCGCTGCGCAACAGCGTGATGGGTCTGGGCATCGTCGACACCCGTGCCAGCCTTCTCGACAGCGAGAAACTGATCACGGGCGACAAATACACTTTCATTCGTAACGCCTACCTGCAGAACCGCGAGTTCAAGGTCAAGGACGGCAAGGTAGTTGACGATTTTTAAGCTGTGACGTTTTGAAATGAAAAAAAGGCGACCCCCGGGCGGTCGCCTTTTTTGTGCGCGAATTCAGCGCATTTTCAGGATCTTGAGGCCCAGCTGCTGCTCATCACCGACTGTTTTGGCCCACACCACTTCGGTGTCCGCCTCCAGGCCCTTGAGTGCGGCGTGCTCTGAATCGATGCGCACCGTCAACAGGTCGCCCACGTTGAATTGGCGGGGCGCCTGCACCTGCATGCCGGAGCTGGAGAGGTCTATGCAAACCCCCTCGATCTCTTGTCCTGCGTGGATCAGAGACACATCTGCATCCAGTCGCATGCGGATGAAATCGCGTTTCTCAGCGTAGTCGCGCTCGTGTTCGCTCATCGGTTCCATCCTTACTTTGTGTTGTGGTTGTGGCTGTTCTTATAACTCCCGGTGATTTGCGGTGTAAAGACGCTCGGCGACCATCGGCATGAGCTTGAAACGCCTGGCGGATGGGAGTACCGTCTGCGCCTTAGAAGGGCACCTCTGCTTTACAGTTGTGCGTGGGCAAAACGCCTATGCTTTGTAGGACAGAGAGGCTAGAAAGCGAATCCAGTAGTGTGAGTCCGGCCATCGCCGAGCCGCCTACGCCAACCTAATTCTGGCGCCGTTTGCCCACATGCAAAAAACCAGTGCCACGCTGCTGATAATCGATGACGACGAAGTAGTGCGCGCGAGTCTCGCGGCCTATTTGGAAGACAGTGGCTTCAGCGTCCTGCAGGCCAGCAATGGTCAACAGGGTCTCCAGGTATTCGAGCGCGACCAGCCCGACCTCGTGATCTGCGATCTGCGCATGCCCCAGATGGGCGGCCTTGAACTGATTCGCCAGGTGACCGAGCTTGCGCCGCAGACGCCGGTGATCGTCGTATCCGGTGCCGGCGTCATGAACGACGCCGTCGAGGCGTTGCGCCTGGGCGCCGCCGACTACCTGATCAAACCCCTGGAAGACCTGGCGGTGCTGGAGCACTCGGTGCGTCGTGCTCTGGACCGTTCGCGCTTGCTGTTCGAGAACCAGCGTTACCGCGAAAAGCTTGAGACCGCCAACCGTGAACTCGAAGCCAGCCTGAACCTGCTCCAGGAAGACCAGAACGCCGGTCGCCAGGTGCAGATGAACATGCTGCCGGTCAGCCCCTGGACCATCGACGAATTCCAGTTCGCACACCAAATCATTCCGTCGTTGTACCTGTCCGGGGACTTCGTCGACTATTTTCGCGTGGATGAGCGGCGTGTCGCGTTCTACCTGGCCGATGTGTCCGGCCACGGTGCATCCTCTGCTTTTGTGACCGTTTTGTTGAAATTCATGACCACGCGGCTGTTGTTCGAATCCAAACGCAATGGCACCTTGCCGGAGTTCACGCCCTCCCAAGTGCTGGGCCACATCAACCGGGGCCTGATCAGCTGCAAGCTGGGCAAGCACGTGACGATGGTCGGCGGCGTGATTGATGAAGAAACCGGTCTTTTGACCTACAGCATTGGCGGCCACCTGCCGATGCCTGTTTTATACACTCCCGACAGTGTGCGTTACCTGGAAGGACGTGGTCTGCCCGTAGGCTTGTTCAATGAAGCGACCTACGAAGACCACATCCTGGAATTGCCGCCGACCTTCAGCCTGACGCTGATGTCCGATGGCATCCTGGACCTTTTGCCAGAGCCTACACTCAAAGAGAAAGAAGCGGCCTTGCCCCAACGGGTCAAGTCGGCGGGCGGCAGCCTGGATGGCCTGCGGCAGGTTTTTGGATTGGCCACGCTAGGGGAGATGCCGGATGATATCGCCCTATTGGTGTTGAGCAGGAATCTTTGATGAGTACCGGAAGAATCCAATTCGCCGAGCAAGACGGGACATTTGTCCTGAAGTTTGTCGGTGAAGTGCGCCTGACCTTGTGTTCAGCGCTGGATGCGACGATTGAGCGGATTTTCACTGCGCTGAATTTTTCGGCGATCGTGATCGATCTGACCGAAACCCGCAGCATCGATAGCACCACCCTCGGCTTGCTGGCCAAGCTGTCCATTCTGTCGCGGCAGAAGGTCGGCCTGTTGCCTACGGTCGTCACCACCCACGAAGACATCACCCGTCTGCTGCAGTCCATGGGTTTCGACCAGGTGTTCAACATTGTTGATCGCCCGATCCCGTGCCCGGAGTGCCTGACCGATCTGCCGTCCCAGGACCAGTCCGAGGAAGTGGTGCGGATCAAGGTGCTGGAAGCGCATAAAATTCTGATGGGCTTGAACGAGTCCAATCGCGAAGCGTTTCACGACCTGGTGAATGCGCTGGAACGGCATTGATCCCATAGGATCGGATGCACAAAAAAGGGCGGTACCCGTGAGGGTGACCGCCCTTTTTGCCGTGGCAGCTTTTACAGCTTGGCCGCCAACAGTGCTTCGAGTTTTTCCTGATCGCGCGCGAACTGGCGAATACCCTCGGCCAGCTTCTCGGTGGCCATGGCGTCTTCGTTGGACTCCCAGCGGAACTGCGCTTCGGTCATGTGTACGCGAGCTTCACCGGCGTGCCCTGGCGACAGTTTACGTTCCAGCTTGCCGGTGTCGGCCGCCAGCTTTTCCAGCAGGTCCGGACTGATGGTCAGGCGATCGCACCCGGCCAACTCTTCGATCTGGCTCAGGTTACGGAAGCTGGCGCCCATGACCACGGTTTTGTAGCCGTTAGCCTTGTAGTAGTTGTAGATGCGGGTCACCGACTGCACGCCTGGATCATCGGCGCCGGTGTAGTCGCTGCCGTTGGCTTTCTTGTACCAGTCATAGATACGGCCCACGAACGGCGAAATCAGGAACACGCCGGCTTCTGCGCAGGCCACGGCCTGGGCGAAGGAAAACAGCAGCGTCAGGTTGGTCTGGATGCCTTCTTTTTCCAGCTGCTCTGCTGCGCGGATGCCTTCCCAAGTGGAGGCGATCTTGATCAGCACGCGGTCACGGCCAACGCCGGCTTTTTCGTACAGGTCGATCAGACGGTGCGCGCGCTTGAGTACGGCGTCAGTGTCGAACGACAGGCGTGCATCCACTTCCGTTGAAATACGGCCCGGCACGACTTTCAGAATTTCTTGGCCTACCGCTACTGCAAAGCGGTCACTGGCCAGGCCCACATCGCCATTGCAGTCCTGTACGCACTCATCCAGCAGCTTGGCATAGCCGGGGATCGACGCCGCTTTGAGCAGAAGGGACGGGTTGGTTGTCGCATCCTGCGGCTTGAGCTTGGCAAGGGTGGAAAAATCACCCGTATCGGCGACAACGGTGGTGAATTGCTTGAGTTGTTCCAGCTTGGAAGTCATGGGCGTGCTCTGTCCTATGGGTCTGGTGACATTACCCGAGCGCCGACAGGCGCTCAAGGGCGCAAATGCGTTCGATCGTTTGCGAGGGCAACAACCTGAAAACAGCCGTTTGAATCACGGCCATACTGCTAACTAGGAGGCCAAAACCCCCGACAGGTTCAACCCAAATTCCCCCCACCAACACGGCCCCGTGTTGGCGCTGGCTTATCGTGGTGAGCAGGCTTGCCACAACAGTCCGGCCACCCAACGTCTCACCGCCCCTCCAACAACTCCCCCGCCTGATCCAGCAACGCCAACGGATCACTTGCCTTATGAATATCCACCGACAACAACTGCCTGAACCGACGAGCTCCCGGAAAGCCGGTGCCCAACCCCAACACATGCCGCGTAATGTGATGCATCGCCCCACCACTGGCCAAATGCTCCGCAATATACGGCCGCAACTGCGCCAACGCCTCAGCCCGACTGATCACCGGCGCCTCACTGCCAAACAACTGCTGATCCACCTCCGCCAGCAAATACGGATTGTGATAAGCCTCCCGCCCCAACATCACCCCATCAAACACCTGCAAATGTTCCTGGCACTGCTGCAACGTCTTGATTCCACCGTTCAGCACAATCTCCAGTTCCGGGAAATCCTGCTTCAACTGCGCCGCCACGTCATAGCGCAACGGCGGAATGTCGCGATTCTCCTTCGGCGACAACCCCTCCAGAATCGCAATCCGCGCATGCACCGTAAAACTGGTGCACCCCGCATCCCTCACCGTGCCAACGAACTCACACAACTGGGAATAACTGTCACGCCCATTGATCCCGATACGATGCTTCACCGTCACCGGAATCGACACCGCATCCCGCATCGCCTTCACACACTCCGCCACCAGTGCAGGGTGCGCCATCAGGATCGCGCCGATCATATTGTTCTGCACCCGATCACTCGGGCAGCCGACGTTCAAGTTCACTTCGTCATAACCGGCCGCCTCAGCCATACGTGCGCAGGCTGCGAGGTCAGCGGGAACACTGCCGCCCAACTGCAGCGCAAGCGGGTGCTCGGCCTCGCTGTGACGCAGGAAGCGCTCGTGGTCGCCGTGCAGGATCGCGCCGGTGGTGACCATCTCGGTGTAGAGCAGGGCGTGCTTGGAAAGCAGGCGCAGGAAGAACCGGCAGTGGCGGTCGGTCCAGTCCATCATCGGGGCGACGGAGAAGCGGCGAGAGAGGGGGGCGGTTTGTAGGGGCATTAGGGGTCTGAGTCAGCGGGGTGGAATGGTGCGCAGTTTATCAGGGATGGGTCTTGGGTGTGGGAGGCGCGTGTGCTGCGCTTCGCACCACCTCGCGTTGCACATTGCTTTGTGTGGAATGTGTCGGTATCTGAGGCAGGCCAGTACGTCAGATATAGGGGGCTGACCCCGATATTCGTATGCGGTCCATGAACCACACCTACCGCAAGACAACCACCTCGTTTACCGTGGCATCTCTGGCGAGCAGTTCCATGGCAGTAGCGCTTCGTAGTCGGCCACCGACTGCGCATGCGGCAGTCGTTCCAGTACGTGGCGCAGCCACGTATAGGGCTCTTGGCCGTTGACCTTGGCGGTCTCGACCAAGCTGTAGACTTGGGCACTGGCGGTAGCGCCTTTGGGCGTATCGCTGAACAGCCAGGCCTTGCGCCCGATGACAAATGGCTTTATCGCTCTTTCAGCGGCGTTGTTGTCGATGGGTAAAAAACCGGCTTCGACATAACGCTCCAGCCGGCTCCAGTTGTTCGCCAAGTAATGCACGGCCTTGCCTAATGCACTTTGTGCCGTGACCTGCGGCTGGGTTTTATCCAGCCAGCTTTTCAACTGGGCCAGGATCGGCAAGCTTTTTTCCTGACGACCGATAAATCGCTGTTCATCGCTGACGTCCTTGAACTCACGCTCTATGCCGTACAGCTTGTTGATCATCGTCAGCGCGATATCAGCCCTCCCGGTTTTACCCTTGGGCTGCACTTTTTGTGCGTCGACGAACTTGCGTCGTGCATGAGCCATGCACGCCAGCCGTTCCACACCCGGTTGCAACGCCAAGGCGTTGTAACCCGCGTAATCATCAGTCATCACGTAGCCGCGATAACTTTCCAGCAGACCCAATGGCACGTCCTGCGCTCGGCTGGAAGTGTAATCAAACAACACGACTTTGCGATCCGGCGGGCCGCTGGCCTGTACCCACATCCAGGATTGGCTGGTCGGGTCTCGATCCGCTTCCTTCAGTACCTGAACGCGGGTTTCATCGCAATGGATCACGGGACTTTCCAGTAATCGATCACGCATTAGGTTAAGTAGTGGCTGGAAATGCTCGCTGCACTGGATCACCCAGCGCGCCAAGGTCTGGCGTGGGATATCGATGCCGTGACGCCCAAGGACTTTTTCGAATCGGTGCAAGGGTAGGCCATCGACGTACTTGGTCGTCAGCAACATCGCCAACACGCTCGGACTGGCCATGCTCTTTTCGATCAACTGAGCCGGTTTGTCGGCGGTGACCGGGGCCGTTTCGCAGCCACGGCAGCCGTAAACCTTGCGGATATGTTTGATCACCCGGATCTGCATCGGCACGATATCCAGCTGTTCGCTGGCTTCTTCGCCGATGGCATGCTTGCGGCAACCGCAGGCACAGGTCAGTTCGTGTTCGGGCAGGTCATGGATGACTTCGACGCGCGGCAAGTCAGCGGACAGAGGCTTGCGCTTACCACGGCGTTTCGCCGGACCGACGACGTCCTCTTCGGTGTCATCGGTGGCGGGCGCAGCAATGCTTTCTGCTTCGTCAAACAGCGCCAGTTGTGGCGTCGTCGAATCGGCACTTTGCTCAGACTTGCGCCCGAACAGACGCTGACGAAGCAGCGCGTTCTCTTCTTCGAGAACCGCGACCTTGGACTGCATGTAAGCAAGCAATTGCTTGAGTGCAGCAGGGTCATCAGGTAATTGGGCGGGCATGGAAATCATGCCCGGATTATACCCGTCAGGCGACAAATCGTGGAGTCAAAACCTGATGCGGACGGTTGCGCCAAAGGTCAAAGCCGTCGAGCAACCAGTTCAATTCCTGGACGCTCAACACGATGGCTTCATCGGTGGCCTCGGGCGATGTTTTAAACCGTTCAGATTCGAGGCGCTTGAGCCAAAGGCAGAAGCCGTTGCGCTCCCAATATAGGATTTTCACTCGGGTACGGTGGCGATTCAGAAAAACAAAAAGCACCGGGTCGAATACCGCGACTTTAATATCCAGCTCGACCAGGGCGGCCGGGCCGTCGATGGATTTTCGGAAGTCGACGGGCTTAGGGTAGAGGTACACTTTTTCGACTTTGGCGTCGGGACGCATCATGGCGCCTGGCTCCTGAAAGAAATCGGGAGTACAGCATCAGTCATTAGATTTTGGCTTGGAATGTGGGCTTTATGGTGCGCTTACGTTGATTTGGACATGCTGCATGCTGCATGCTCCAAGCTGAACGATGAAAAGCCCCGCTATTGCGGGGCTTTTTGTGCGAGATATTCCAGTGCGAACCGTAAGGGATATGGTGTTACGTGAGAGGAATCGCTGCACCGTCAACGGCTTTGAAGGGCTTGGGGCAGTTAAAACAAAAGTATTTTGATCTTTATTGGTAGCCATATAAAAGGGTGTATATGAGTTCGTTTGTTTTAAAGAATCTTGTTTTGATTCTTATGGTTTATTCGTGCGCTTTGAGCGTGATTCTTATAGCCTATTTTGGGGCTGTTAAAGGTTTTTTGATTGAGATATTTAAGAGTTTTTCGAAACAGCAAAGGTTTCTCGTTATCTTCGCTGCATCCTTGGTCGTGTCAGTTGTTTTGTTGTTTGCGTTATTGTATTTCATAGGTGTTAATGTCGAGACTAATCTTGGGCAGGTTGGCGACTTTGTTGGAGGTATTTTAAATCCACTTTTGAGCTTTATGGCTTTTATCGCCATTTTGGTTTCTATCAGTGTTCAGGAGAAAGATATTTCTGTATCAATCGATTCGCTTAAGGAACAAGAGAAAATTCTCAGGGTTCAGGCGTTTGAATCGTCGTTTTTTAATCTTTTATCAATGCTTAGAGAACGCCGGGCTGAGTATTGCTTCGTCGATGCGGCCGGGAATAAAACAAAGCACTGTAAGAGAACTGCAAATAACATAATGAAGCTTCGGAGGGCGTTAGATGCAAAGGGTGCGTTTACTCTTACTGCTGCAAAGCGGGCGCATCGATTTGTGAAAAATAATCTAGAGAAAATGTCCGCTGCGGGTATCAATAGGCAGTTCTTTCTTGTAAGGGACGTTATTGAGTCAGGAAGTCTGTCTGAACGTCAGAAAAAACACTATTACAAGATTTTTATGAGTGATCTTGATAGCTATGAACGTGCAGTGCTGGTAAACAATACGTTAGTGTTAAAAATGACAAGAAAGCTTTTTCGAAAGCATGGTTTGGTGAGTTTGAGGGACTCATGGATAATTAGCCCAAGTCTTTATAAATATTACAATGGTTAGCACGTATGTGGATCGTTTAAACCCCGGCCTTGGCCGGGGTTTTGCGTATTGGTGTGGTTAGTTAGATTTCTGGAGTTTTTCAAGTTCCATTTGAAGTTTTTCCATTTCAACTTGAGCGGCTAATACCGCTTTCTGACTGTCAGCAATACTTTTGTCGCTGGATGAATAGTCGACTTTAAACTTAATCAGCTCCGTTGGCAGTGCAAAAATTCCTCTGATTGTATTTGGAACAATCATTGCTGCGCCAAGAACCTCACTCGGCTGAACCGTTTTATGTTTTACGAGAACGCCGTTGCTGAATGACACATCATATTCATTTTTTGCGAATCGACCTTTCGGCAAAGATACATAGCCGCTATGGCCAGCCTGGGCCAGGCCAACAGGTATAATGCCAATTGGTGTAGGGCCGGTTGTACCAACATTGTCTATTATTTCATTGACATAGAAATTCAGAATGCCAGGTGTTCGATAAACTAATCCATCGGCGGCAGCAGGGCCGGTCGACTGTGTTTGCTTATCAAAGCCATCGGAACTAATGCTTATTTTTATACAGCCTCTACGAACAAGCTGGTTAACAATATCAAGCTGTTTAGGTTCGTACGGGTCTATAGTTTGAGATACTGAGATAACGGGAGATTTGGTGCATGTAGGGGCGGCTGGCTGCCTTTTGAGTGTTCGATAAACCATTTTGTTGCTGCCTGGAGATTTCATGGCTGCTAAGCTGCTGACAATAGACACAAATATATCTGAAGTTTTGTCATCGCTATGGCCCAGTGCTCCATCAAGTAAGCCATTTTTGCTTTTCAACTCTATGTTGTCTGAGAACATAGGACTGTGGTCAACACCGGCTGAGTATGTGAATTTTTTGTCAGTGGTGATTGGCTCTGCAGTTATTTCGAGCTTTTCAGCGTAGGCAGCATCGCTGTTTAGCGCAAGCGTATGGTCTTGTGTTGCTGTGTTGAGCTCAATTACTTTTTCACTAAGCTCTGCGGTGTGCACTAGTTTCTTAGCTTGCAGCATGGCTAGCTCGATATTTAGTTTTGCTTCTACTTCGGCTTTATTGTCTCCGGAAAGTTTTGCAATCTGCTTCTTTAGTGCACTTTCTTCTGTGGTTAATTCTTTGATTTCTTTCTTTTTGGCTTCTATGGTGTCTTTGAGTTTTTTTACGTTTGCAGCGGTTTCGCTAGAGTTTAGTGGGGTTCGAGAAAATGTTATTTTTACAAGCTGTTTTGGTAGTGAATAAACCGTTCCATTTCCATGGTCTTGATCGGATAATAAATTTGATTTAACCACTGATGTAGTGGTGCACCCTGTTAGAAGAGCCCCCAGTAATACCGGTGTTGCAATATAAAGATTTGGCATGGCATTCCTTTCTCTTAATAGTGTTGGTTATTGGTGTGGCGCTTCAACGGTTCTTAAACCCTCCAGTCATTTACCTATCAACTATCATAGACCTAGTTTTGCGGCTTGCGCTGCGGCTCCCGATCCACTGCGCGCTGGGCGTTGGCCTTGTTGGCGTAGAGGTGGGTCAGGCGTTTGGGGTTGGCCTTGTCGCCGGCGGTGAGTTGCTTTTGCTCGCCGGTTTTCTCGTCGCGGTACCAGGCCACCACGCCGGTGTAGGTGCTGTCGGCTTCGGCCAGTTGCTCCAAGTCGTCGCCGTCAGGCAGTTTGGACTCCAGCTCCAGGCTGGTGGTGTAGCTCTCGGTGGTGAAACTGTGGCGCAGGTTGCCGCCTAGCCAGATGATGGCGCTGATCTCGGCCTTTACGCCGTGCAGGCTGTAGGTTTGGTCGGGTGTTAGCTCGGGGCGAACCTTGGCCAGTGTGTAGCTGAGGGGGGGAGGTACCGCGCTGCAGGCGCTTCCATTGCGCTGGCCTGGTCGGTGTAGCTGTGGCGCAGCTCCTTGAGGTTGTCGCCTGAGCCTGCGATAGCCTCTTTTTTGTCGGCGCTGTTGACCTTGTAGTAGTAAGCCTTGACCCAGGTGTAGCTGTCGCGGTCGGCCTGTAGAAAGCGGTGTTGGTCGCCGTCTTTACGTCTTACAGGTTGCGGGCGTAGGCGGGGCCGTTGTAGCGCTCGGCGAAGGCGGCCCACTTTTTGGCCATGAGGGCCTTGTGCAGGATGGGGTCTTTCTCGATAAAGCGGATGTGCGTGGTGCGCGCGCATGCGTACGATGGTTTTGTCAGATGGGCCAGCAAACCCTTGGGGGACTGAAAGCTCTGATTTCATAGCGTTCACCCACAGATAAGCAATCACTGTGCTGGGCTGCTCAGTGCTGAATAAATGCTAAAAAACTAGAGGGTCTGGCTTGGAGCTAAGGAGCGGAAGGGCTCGGCTGATCAGTCAGTCCAATCCATCATTGGGGCTACGGAGAAGCGGCGAGAGAGGGGGGCGGTTTGTAGGGGCATTAGGGGTCTGAGTCAGCGGGGTGGAATGGTGCGCAGTTTATCAGGGATGGGTCTTGGGTGTCGGGGAGGCGTGTTCTGTGCCCTTGCATACGCCGATGAGTTCAGGGCAATCGCTGCGCCGAATATCGTGGTCTGACACCGATTTGCAACACCGATTTGCATGAAACAGACCTGCACCGATATGCAGATAGTAAATACAGCGTTGTCGCAATAATGCTAGCTGCGACATCCTAGAGGGCAACAAAACGGCCCTTCGGGAGAGCTCTATCAATTTCTGAGGTGAATGTCCAAGCTAGTACGGTAATGATCTATTCTAATGATCAGTATCTTGCCCGCCATAGATATTGGCTGTGCTTCTCGAAGAGCGGCCGTCGCTGTAGCGAGTATCGTGTCCGCCATAAATGTTTCCGATGCTTCGCGCCGAAGTGCCATCGCTGTTGCGGGTATCCAGCCCCTCGTAAATGTTCCTACTGCTTTGCGAGGTAGTGCCATCGCTGTTGCGAGTATCTTGCCCACCGTAAATATTGGCGCTGCTTTTTGATGTGCGGCCATCGCTGTAGCGGGTATCCTCGCCACCATAAATATTAGCGCTGCTGGTAGACGTTGTTCCGTCGTCATATCTGCAGTTGTAACCGTTATAGATATTCTTACTGCACGTGTCAGCATAGGCTTGATGCAGGGGCGAAAATAGAATAATCGAACCCAGCAGAGCAATCTTGAAGTTCATTAAAGCTCCGTTCGAGATAACTCGATATCACAGGAAAAGATATTAGGTGCCGCGGCCACGCGCGAAAGTTTTTTTGAACGGTAAATAAGGGTATTTATGAATGTTCGTCTCGAACTCCTTGATCAAGTCTTGGGGGGGGCGGAGTTGCTTTGCATGCCTAAGCGAGTCAAGAGGGCTGGCAACCTGCCATTATTTATACAGACTGATCACCTCGGACTAAGTTTCCGCCATAAAAATTATTTTTATTAAATGTATATCGGGGTCATGTATGCCGGCGTCAGACCACGATATAGCCTAGGAACCTTCCCACACTTGTCTCAGCTTGCCCGTCAGACCTCCCATCGCTAACCTCCTCAAGCCGCTACAAACCCAGCGGCCGGAGGTGGAAGTCCGTATTGCTAAGGCGTTTTAACTCCCGAAAATTTGGAGCTTCGCCCATGCCTAACAAATCACGCAATTCTTATGTCGATCAAAACACTGCGCCCGTCGATGCCAAACTACAAACGGCTGCCCAACGAGCAATTCACCATTACCTGCCACCATCCGATGACGCTGCTCCCGTCGAACACCCAACCAGCCATATCTTCCTAGTCAGCCCCAACATCGACACCGAAACCCTCCTGGCCAACGCCGCCGAGCACCTGGATTCCGCCAACCAAATGGCCGCCACCCTGGCCTTCGACCTAGAAGACCCGCACCGCGCCATCATCCTTGGCATACAACAACTCATCGACCTGAGCGCTCTGCTCGTCGCCCGCGCCCAAGAGCAAGTCGCGCCTGCCGCCAGCCCAGCCACCGCCTGACCCCCAACCCCCGCCGCCTGACCCCAAGGCGGCAACCTGAACCCCTGCTGTCACCGCGCAAAATTTCATAAACCCCTGCACCTTTGAGGTCTACGATCCTCTTCAAGAGAGGACCCCCGCGCCTCCAGCCCACAGGGAACTGAAAACATGATCTCGAACCTGGTTAAAGTCGCGCTGATTGCTGGCACGTTGCTGTTGAGCGCATGTTCATCCTCGTCCGCTGTGAACAGCGACCCGTGTTTTTCAGGCGGATGCCAGGCATTCGGTGACCACAGCCCCAGCAAAGCCGCCAGGATGAATTTTGGCGGCAGTGGGTTGGGAAGTAGTTATGGGGAGTATGGGTCGGGGTTGTTGCATGATGATTGATGCAGTGATGGTCGGTCAGTTGTGGGGTGACTGACCCACTGCTATCGGAGGCAGCCCCCTCCCACATGTGCTCGGTGGTGGGGCGCAAGTGTGGGGGTTAGTGGCCGCCTTTCATGCGGCGGGCGATGAGGTAGAGGCCAAGGCCGACCAGCGCGGTCACCGCGCCAATGTACCCGGTACTCGTCCAGCCATATCCCGCGGTAATTGCCATCCCGCCAAACCAGGGTCCTAGCGCGTTGGCCAGGTTGAACGCTGCGTGGTTGGAGGCCGCCGCCAGGCTCGGCGCTTCGTGCGCGATGTCCATCAGGCGGATTTGCAGCGGCGCCGCCAGCGAGACCATGGTGCCGACCAGGCCGATGCCGAGCAGCACGCCCCACAGTGAGCCTGCAATGAAGGGGAACAGCAGCAGGATGGCGATCGACCACACCAGGATCACACCCACCGCACGAAATTGCAGGCGGTCGAACAGCTTGCCGCCGGCGATGTTGCCGATGATGCCACCGACGCCAAACGCGGCGAGGCCGAAGGGGATCCATTGGGGCGAGACTTTGGTCACTTCAAGCATGGTTGGGGCCAGGTAGCTGAACACGCAGAACATCCCCGCAAAGCCAATCGCGCCGATGGACAGGGCCATCCACACCTGCGGTTTGGTAAAAGCGCGCAATTCTTTGCGTGGGTCGCTGCGGGGTTCGTCGCGGCGGTGGGGAACGAACTGCCAGACCAGGGCAATGGTGCACAGGGCGATGACGCTGACCAATGCAAACGCCGAGCGCCAGCCCAGGTGCTGGCCAAGGAAGGTGGCAATCGGGTTACCCAGCAACATCGCCAGCGTCAGTCCCATCATCACGCGGGCCACGGCGCCGGCGCGCTTGTCGGTCGGCACCATGCTTGAGGCGACCACGGCGGCAATCCCGAAATAGGCGCCGTGGGGCAGGCCGCTGATAAAGCGGAAGGCCACCAACGAGCCGAAGGTCGGGGTAAATGCAGTGGCGAAGTTCCCCAGTGCATACAGCCCCATCAATAGCAGCAGCATGTGTTTGCGCAGCAACCTGGCACCCAGGATCGCCAGCAGGGGCGCGCCGACCATCACCCCCAGCGCGTAGGCACTGATGGCGTGGCCCACTTGGGGTTCGCTCAAGTTCAGGTTGTGGGCGATGTCGGGCATCAGGCCCATGATCGCGAATTCGCCAGTACCGATCGCGAAAGCGCCCACGGCCATGGCCGCTTCCATCTTGGCGGCGCTGCGCGCGGGCAGCACGTGCGCGGTTGTTTGCTGGATAGACATGGATCGCCCTGTTTGGGTGTAAAGCAAGAAGGTGAGCGGCGGGTGCTACGCGAGCCGCGACGAAGGGTTCTAGAACAGCCGTTTACGCGAGAGTTCCATGGGCAGACTGCCCTGTGACCGCACGTCGCGCCTGGCTGGCTTGACACATAAGCCGATCTGCCGGTTTAAAACCGGTGTTTTAGCACTGTCAATTGGCCAAACGACGCATAAACGCTGTTTAGCGTGATATTCTGCGCGCCGTCTTGGTCTAGGCTTTCTCTGGTGCGTACACCCGTATACGTCCCGGCGGATGGCTGGCGCCCAGGTAGCTGAAGCCAATAATGATAAGAAGTCAGCGCAGAAGGGACATAAAAGTGAGGCCGATACGTCGGTCTTGTGTGCCCACCCTGCGGCTCTCACGTGAATGTGCACACCCCCGCGATACGTTGCCTGGCGTAGCGTGATGGAGGGTTGCCCATGATCAGGGAGTGGTGGGGCGGATGGCGTTTTATCATAGGTGCTACTGATGTTTAAAAAAGTAAACACTGCCTTGCTGGGGCTGGCGTTGTCGATGGGGATCACGTCCGTTCACGCGCAAGAGACAAAGAAAGTCGATGTGCTGCTGATCGGCGGCGGCATCATGAGTGCGACCCTGGGTGTCTGGCTTAACGAGCTGGAACCGGACTGGTCGATGGAAATGGTCGAGCGCCTCGATGGCGTGGCCGAAGAAAGCTCCAACGGCTGGAACAATGCCGGTACCGGTCACTCGGCCCTGGCTGAGCTGAACTACACCCCGGAAGACAAGAACGGCAACGTTGAGATCCCGAAAGCGGTCGAGATCAACGAAGCGTTCCAGATCTCCCGTCAGTTCTGGTCCTGGCAGGTCCGTCAGGGCGTGCTGAAGAACCCGCGCTCGTTCATCAACACCACGCCGCACATGAGCTTTGTGTGGGGCGATGAAAACATCAAGTTCCTGAAAAAGCGCTACGAAGCCCTGCAGGCGAGCCCGCTGTTTGCCGGCATGCAGTACTCCGAAGACCCGGCACAGATCGCCAAATGGGTTCCGTTGATGATGGAAGGGCGTGACCCGAACCAGAAAATCGCGGCCACCTGGAGCCCGCTGGGTACCGACATGAACTTCGGCGAGATCACCCGCCAGTTCGTCGCTCACCTGCAAACCACGCCTAAGTTCGACCTGAAACTGTCGAGCGAAGTGCAGGACATCACCAAGAACGCCGACGGTTCGTGGCGTGTCAGCTACAAAAACCTGAAAGACGGCACCAAGACTGAAACCGACGCCAAGTTCGTGTTCATCGGCGCTGGCGGCGGTGCACTGCACTTGCTGCAGAAGTCGGGCATTCCTGAAGCCAAGGAATACGCAGGCTTCCCGGTGGGTGGCTCGTTCCTGGTGACCGATAACCCAACCGTTGCCGAGCAGCACCTGGCCAAGGCCTACGGCAAAGCATCGGTTGGCGCGCCGCCGATGTCGGTTCCGCACCTGGACACCCGCGTGCTGGATGGCAAGCGCGTGATCCTGTTTGGCCCATTTGCCACCTTCTCCACCAAGTTCCTCAAAGAAGGCTCGTACCTGGACCTGCTGACCAGCACCACCACCCACAACATCTGGCCCATGACCAAAGTCGGTATTCGTGAATACCCACTGGTCGAGTACCTCGCCGGCCAACTGATGCTGTCCGATGACGACCGCTTCAAGGCGCTGCAAGAGTACTTCCCGAACGCCAAGCAATCCGACTGGCGTCTGTGGCAGGCCGGTCAGCGTGTGCAGATCATCAAGCGTGACGAAGAGCAGGGCGGCGTCCTGAAACTCGGTACCGAAGTGGTCAGCTCCGCCGACAACACCATCGCAGGCCTGTTGGGTGCATCGCCAGGCGCGTCCACCGCGGCTCCGATCATGCTGACCGTGCTGCAGAAAGTGTTCAAGGACAAGGTTGCGACGCCTGAGTGGCAGGCAAAGATTCACCAGATCGTCCCGAGCTACGGCACCAAGCTGAACGACAGCCCGGAAGCCGTTGCCAAGGAATGGGCCTACACCGCCGATGTCCTGCAACTGCCGACACCACCTGTGATTCCGCAAAAAGCGCCTGTCAAGGCGACCGAAGCGGCCAAGCCTGCGGCTGAGCCGAGCAAGCCGGCGTCTGATCTGGCGCTGTAACACGCTCCAGCAAAAGCCCGCTGAACCGGTAACGGTCAGCGGGCTTTTTTGCGGGCGTGGTGTTTATGGAGGAGGGCACGAGCGCTCGGCCGCGGCCAGTCCGATCCAGTCGCGCACTTCAGCGCGTCGGCCCTGGAGCGCTCAAATGTGGAAGTTGTGTTTAACCTGGTCATACACATGCAGCGCCAGTGCGTTGCTACTGTCGCACAGCAGGTACAGATGATGCTCCGGCAGTGGCGGCAACATGATGCCGGCGATGCGCTGAGTCAGTCCTTCGCCCATGCGACTTTCCTCGATCAGGCCCACCGCGACGCCGCTGCGTATACAGGCTTCGACAGCCGAAGAGTTGGGGCTCTCCAGCAGCACGCGATGATAAATCCCGTGGTCCTTCAGCATTTGTAACGCCGCTGCACGATACGGGCAGCCGGCAACGGGTACCGTAATGGGCAGGGCGGCGTTCGGCGTGTAGCTGAAGTGTTCGGCCGCTACCCACAGCGGCTGTACGGGCCCCAGCCGTTCGCCCTGTGCCAGCGGCTGCGCGCTGACGGTGATCGTCAGGTCCAACTGGTTCGCCATGAACATATTCAGCAACTCACCGCTGGTGCGCGCTTCGACTTCCAGTTCCAGCAAGGGGTTGTCGGCGATCAACTGCGGCACGCATGCCTGAATGAACGCGGGGGCATACGTATCGGGTATTCCCAGGCGGATCTTGCCCTGCATCCGTTGAGGCATCAGCGAGATGAGTAGACGGTCATGGCTCTTGAGAAACTCAGTGGTTTCGCCCAGCAGTTTCTTGCCGTAGAGCGTCAACTCCACGCCCTGGTTGTTACGGCTGAACAGACGCTGGCCAATCTGTTTTTCCAGCTTCTGGATCTGAGTCGTCACCGCTGAAGCGCTGCGATGCACATGGTCTGCCGCTTCGTTGAAGCGTCCAAAGCGCGCGACGGCGTGGAAGGTGCGCAGTAGATCAATGTTCAATTGTTTGGTCATGATTCTGCTTTTTCGGATTGGTTATGCCGGTTATTCAAATATACATAAGCATGTGCGCTCTTTAGCCTTGGGGTCAATCTACGAAGATTGGAGGCGATATGACGCGATCAACCCTGAGGCTTTGGTTATTGCAGGGTGCGTTTGTGCTGTCCTGGAGCTCCGGCTACATCGGCGCCAAGCTCGGCACCCAGGGCGGCGGGGCGTTCAACCTGCTGTTCTGGCGTTTCCTGCTGATATCGCTGTGCCTGGGCGTGTTTTTGAATGTCAGGGTATTGAGCGTTTCATGGGCGCAGATTCGGCATCATGCCATCGTCGGTTTCCTGTCTCAGTTCCTGTACCTGAGTTGCCTCTACGTGGCGATCCAGAACGGTTTGCCGCCCGGCATTGCCGCGATCATTGCGGCGCTGCAGCCCTTGATGACGGCGGCATTGTCGACGGGCAACGCCACTGAGCGCAGCGGTGGCTGGCAGTGGGCGGGGCTGACAGTCAGCTTTGTCGGGGTATTGATCGTGATTGCCGGGCAGTACCGCAGCAGCGGCGCCAGCGTCGGCTTGCTCATGTACGGCTTGCCATTGGCCGCGGCGCTGGGGCTGACGTTGGCGACGTTGTACGAGCGCCGCAGCCTTCAAGGCCGGGACGCGGGCTTGATGCTGCCGCTGTTTATCCAATCGCTGCTGACCCTGATCGGCTTCACCGGCGCCGTGCTCTATACCGATACGTTGAGTATTCCCCATGACCCCGCTGTACTGGTCTCGATTGTCTGGCTGACGGTGTTCTCGACGTTTGGGGCTTACCTGAGCCTGTGGATGCTGCTGCGGGTGATGACAGCGACACGCGTCGCGGCGCTGGTGTATCTGGAACCCCCTGTGACGTTGGTGTGGGCAGCGCTGATGTTCGGCGATGTGATTCACGCCTCGACCTATGCCGGTATTGCCGTGGTGGTCGCGGGGATGGTGCTGGTGCGCTTGAAACGACCGACCGTCGCGTGTGTTTCTTGATGTGTCCGAGTTCAGCAACCTGACAGACACCACCTGTTAAAAAGTAACTCAAGCCTGAGTAATGCATGGCTGAAACACGGGGCATTTTTTACTGGTGCAAGTGTTGGGCGTCAGCGCCCGAGGGGTTTTTATGTTGTTACGTTATGCAGCGTTGGCGGCGGTTGTCGTCGCGGCATCCGGGTGTGTGCAAGAGCGTGTTGTGCATGATCGTCGGCCAGTGCAACGAGAATATGTCGAGGTGGTGGCGCCACAGCCACCGCCGGTGCAGGTCATTGAGGTCGAGCCTGCGGTACGCGAAGGCTACATCTGGTCACGCGGCTACTGGCGCTGGGAAGGCGGGCGTTATGTGGCGGTGCACGGCCATTGGGAGCCGGTGCGTGAAGGGTATCGCTATGTGCATCCGCACTGGGTTCAGCGCAACGACGGTTATCACTGGCAGCACGGTGGCTGGGTGCGTTAAGCCAGGCTCAAGAGGGCTTTTTGGTACCCAGTAGCCGAACTTCCCTCAACAGCGCGGCGCCGAGTTGATCGGTGCCCAGCTCCTTGTACCCCACGGCCTTGATCTCGCCGTTCTCCTCGGCCTGGATAATGATCACCGGCGTTTCCTTGCCGGTGGCCTCGTCCACATGCAGGGCGTATTGGGGAACGTCCACCTTGATCGGTGTACCCGCCGCCTTGCCCTTCACATTGATCAGAAACGCTGCGCAGCCCGTGTCGACATCCGCGCTGGTGGCTGGGCGGCCGCTGACGAAACAGGTTGTCGGCAGGTCGGGCCAGATGACGTCGGCCTCGGCGAGTGATGGCAACAGGGCCATTGCAGCCAGAAAAAGCGTGCGCACGTTGGTCGTTCTCTTGATCAGGGGGGAGAGGCGGTTTTTACCAAAGCCTGGCGACAGGGGCGTGAGGGACTCGATCAGTGCGGATGCCTGGGGGGAGTATCTCCAACAAGATCCGTTGGTCCATAGGGTGGCTCGCAGATGAGGAGTGAATCGGAATAATCCAAACCTGGACCAAATGCTCAGTCATCACCTGCTTGCCCATGGGCCAAAGCGATACAAACCATGACCGACCGTCAGCGTCTGCGGACGGTCGTCAACCCGCCATTGGCGCTCACTGCACGACGCGATAGCACGGCACGTACGCTGCGCCACCGGGCAATTTCATGCGGTGCTGGGCAACAAATGCCTGAAGCAGTTCGTCCAGTGGTTTCATGATGGCCGGGTCGCCGTTGATCTCGTACGGGCCGTGTTGTTCGATCAGGCGAATGCCCTTGTCCTTCACGTTCCCGGCCACGATGCCCGAGAACGCGCGACGCAGGTTGGCGGCCAGTTCGTGGGGCGCCAGCGCGTGGCTCAGTTGCAGGCTGGCCATGTTTTCGTGGGTTGGATCGAACGGACGCTGGAAGCCCTCGTCGATCTTCAGCAGCCAGTTGAAGTGGAATGCGTCGTTGCGCTCACGACGGAACTGTTTCACCGACTTGAGGCCGGCGGTCATTTGGCGCGCCACTTCGGCCGGGTCGTCGATGATGATCTGGTAATGCGCCTGCGCCGCCTCGCCCAGGGTGGCGCCGACGAAGGCATGCAACTGCTGCAGATACGGCGCGGCCTGTTTCGGCCCGGTGAGGATGACCGGGAACGGCACGTCGCGGTTGTCCGGGTGCATCAGAATGCCCAGCAGGTAGAGGAATTCCTCGGCCGTGCCGGCGCCGCCGGGAAAGATGATGATGCCGTGGCCGACACGCACGAAGGCTTCCAGGCGCTTCTCGATATCCGGCAGGATCACCAGCTCGTTGACGATGGGGTTCGGCGCTTCGGCGGCGATGATGCCCGGCTCGGTCAGGCCCAGGTAGCGCCCGCCGGTAATGCGTTGCTTGGCGTGGGAAATGGTCGCGCCTTTCATCGGACCTTTCATCACGCCGGGGCCACAGCCGGTGCACACGTCGAGGCTGCGCAGGCCCAGTTCGTGCCCGACTTTCTTGGTGTATTTGTATTCTTCGGTATTGATCGAGTGCCCACCCCAGCACACCACGATTTTCGGCTCGACACCGGGGCGCAGCGTACGGGCATTGCGCAGCAGGTGGAACACGTAGTCGGTGATGCCTTGGGAATTGCTCAGGTCGATGCGCTGGCTGTCCAGTTCGTTCTCGGTGTAGACGATGTCGCGCAGCGCGCTGAACAGCATCTCACGGGTGCTGGCGATCATCTCACCATCGACAAACGCGTCCGCCGGGGCGTTCAACAGTTCCAGGCGCACACCACGGTCCTGTTGGTGAATACGCACTTCAAAGTCTTTATAAGCGTCGAGAATGGTCTTGGCGTTATCGATATGCGCGCCAGTGTTGAGGATTGCCAGGGCGCACTGGCGGAACAGGGTGTAGATGCTGCCGGTACCGGCTTCGCTCAGTTGTTGCACTTCACGTTGGGAGAGGGTTTCGAGGCTGCCCTTCGGGCTGACCGAGGCATTGATGACTTGACGTTGGGGCATTCTGATTCCTTGAAAGCGCAGCCACCGCACCCGATGAGGCGCAATGGCTTGAGAAGGGTGGGCGCAGATTAACGCGCCCGAGCCGAATATTTACCTCAGGCACAAGGCCGAGTGCAAATACCGTCCATCCCCATCATGCCGCAGAACTCACTGAATCAGCTTCCAGTTTTTGTAGAAAACCCGACGCAGGGTGAAGACCATCCCGGCAAACCCGGCGATCACGGCGTTCAGCACCCACGGCACCGGGGTCGGTCGTACGATATCGATAAACAGGCAGTAGCGCTTGGCGTCATTTTTGTTGAAGGACGCGTGCATCAGCGTGTCATCGAAAATAAACAGCGGGTCGTCATGCCAGTAATGTTTGTGTTTGCCCACTTGGATGAACACACCATCGTGATGGGGGGCCGGTGCCATGTTGTAGAGCACCCGGAACATCATGCGCAAAGGGCCGAAGTGAAACGACGTCGAGCGGTTTTCGTTGAATACCGATACGCCGATGGTCTTCACGTACGGCAGCTTTTTGCGCAATTGAGGAATATCCAGCGTGGTTTCGATCGGCCGTCCGTACCACTGGAAAAACAGCATCCCGCGCTTCTTCTCGGCCATGCGTTCGTCCAGGTAACCGATGATTTCGTCCTTGTGGGCCATGGCGTCGTCGAGCACCTGTTGCAGGTCTTCACGCCAGGCGGGTGGCAGGTCGCGCATCGTGTAAACGTGGCGGTTGCGTGAGCTCAACAGGTCGAACAGCGTGTTGAACGGTGCCAGCAGCCAGGTGTTGCGGCCGCTGCCGATAAAGTACTTTTTGAATGTCGGTGTGTCGTACAGGCCATTGCGCAAGAAGTCGTAAATACCGCACAGCAGCACCAGGCAAAGGAACACCAGCGTGGTTTCTGGGAACACATCGATAATCAGCAAGACGCCGAGTACCCAGGCGACCGATAGCGCTTTTTTACGCAAAGCAGGCTTGTTCATGCAACTCAGCTCCAGAAGGACGCCATTCGACAGGTCCGGATCCGTGGCTGCGAGTGGTGGGGTTTGAAACATATTGAAACAACTGCGTCATAATAAGGCCTTCTGCGCCGCAAAGGCGTTTTAAATAGTGCGAAATTGTGAAGGTTTCACGCGGTTTTCAAGCGGCGTCGAGCCCGCGTGGATTGGATTTTGTAAACGCCGGATTTGCGACTATCGTGACGCTTCGGTTTTTCGTGCGTCATAGACCGGTACGATTGAAGTTGAATGGCCACCATTGGCCTTCGGCACCTTGGAAGAGGCAGAAATTTTATGATCATCAAACCGCGGGTTCGTGGCTTTATCTGTGTGACCGCTCACCCTGTTGGCTGTGAAGCGAACGTCAAGGAACAGATCGACTACGTAACCGAACACGGCGTAATCGAAGGTGGCCCCAAGAAGGTGCTGGTCCTGGGCGCCTCCACCGGCTACGGCCTGGCCGCGCGCATCAGTGCCGCGTTTGGCTGCGGCGCCGACACCTTGGGCGTGTTTTTTGAGAAGGAAGGTGAAGAGGGCAAACTGAGCTCCGCCGGCTGGTACAACAGCGCCGCGTTCGAGAAGTTTGCTGTCGAAAAAGGCCTGTACGCCAAGAGCATCAACGGCGACGCGTTCTCCGACGAGATCAAGCGCCTGACCATCGAGACCATCAAGAAAGACCTGGGCAAGATCGATCTGGTGGTCTACAGCCTGGCCGCGCCGCGCCGTACCGACCCGCAGGGCGTGGTGCACACTTCCACCCTCAAGCCGATCGGCAAGGCCGTGACCCTGCGCGGTATCAACACCGACAAAGGCGTGGTGGTCGACACCACCCTTGAGCCGGCGACCCAGGAAGAAATCGACGGCACCGTGAAAGTCATGGGTGGCGAAGACTGGCAGCTGTGGATCGACGCCCTGCGTGACGCCGATGTTCTGGCCGAAGGCGCCAAGACCACCGCGTTCACCTACCTCGGTGAGAAGCTGACCCAGGACATCTACTGGAACGGCTCCATCGGTGAAGCCAAGAAGGACCTGGACAAAAAAGTCCTGACCCTGCGCGACAACCTCGCCGCACTGAAAGGCGACGCCCGTGTGTCGGTGCTCAAGGCGGTGGTGACCCAGGCCAGTTCGGCGATCCCGATCATGCCGCTGTACCTGTCGCTGCTGTTCAAAGTCATGAAAGAGCAGGGCACCCACGAAGGTTGCATCGAGCAGGTCTACGGCCTGTTCAAGGACAGCCTGTATGGCCGCGAGCCAAAACTCGACGCCGACGGCCGCCTGCGTGCCGACCTCAAAGAGCTCGAGCCGAAAGTTCAGGACGCCGTGGCCGAGCTGTGGAACCAGGTCACCGACGACAACGTCAACGAGATCAGCGATTTTGCCGGTTACAAGGCTGAGTTCCTGCGCTTGTTCGGCTTTGAAGTCGACGGCGTGGACTACGAAGCCGATGTGAACCCGACCGTGAAGATCAACGGCCTGATTCAGGCGTAACCGCTCCGCGCACAGAAAAACGGCCTCTCGGGGCCGTTTTTTATCGCCTGTAAAAAGGCTCGTTTCAGATCCGTCCTACACGTTTTCCGGCATTGCCGGGTCCCCGTCCTGTGCCAGACTCTGACGCTGTCAAATCACGCCAACGGAGGATCTGATGACGATTCGTGCAGTAGTTTTTGATTTCGGCGGGGTCCTGTTCGACTGGAACCCGCAGCATCTGTACCGCAAGCTGATCGCCGATGAACATGAGCGGCAATGGTTTCTCGACAATATCTGCACCCAGGCCTGGAACACCGAGCAGGACGCCGGGCGGACCTTGGCCGAAGGGACGCACCTGTTGACCGAGCAATACCCTCACCATAGGGCGCTGATCCAGGCGTATTACGAACGCTGGCACGAAATGCTACGTGGGCCATTGCCGGAAGGCGTCGCTATTCTGGAGGCGTTGCACCGCGTCAACGTTCCGTTGTTCGGGCTCACGAACTGGTCGGCGGAAACCTTCCCCTACGCGCGGGCCAACTACCCGTTCCTGCAGCGCCTGCGCGATATCGTCGTGTCTGGCGAGTTAAAGCTGATCAAGCCTGACCCGGCGATCTACCACGCCAGCCTGGCCCAGGTGCGTGCTCACCTGCCGGATATCCAACCGGCTGAAGTGGTGTTTATCGATGATGTGGCCGGCAATATCGAGGCCGCCATCGCCCTTGGCTGGCAGGGCATTCATCATGTCTCGGCCGAGCGTACCGCCGTACGCTTGCGTGAACTGGGCGTGGACTTTTAAAGCGCCCATTTCTCCATGACGAAATCCACGAAGGCGCGCAGCTTGGGCAGCCGGTAGCGGTCCTGGCCGTACAGCAAGTGCATCGGGCGGCTCGGCAGTTGATAGGTGGTGAGCAATGCGACGAGCTTGCCGCTCTGCAGGTCAGGCTGCACCAGCGCATCGGGCAGCATGACGATGCCCATGCCTTGCACCGCCGCCTGGCGCAGGGCTTGGGAGCTGTTGATGGTCAGCGAACCGGAGACCGGAATCTCGACCTCGCCGTCTGCCCCGCTCATGCGCCACAGTTTGTCGGCGTTGCGCCAATCGTCGGTAGACGGGTAGGCGAAGGCCAGGCAGTCGTGGGTTTGCAGGTCTTCGGGCGTCGAGGGTGTGCCGCGTCGGGCCAGGTACTCCGGCGACGCGCAAAGGGTGATCGTGTAGTCCTGCATGGGCCGTGCGATCAGGCTCGAGGGCTCCAGTTCACCGAGGCGGATGGCCACGTCGAACCCGCTGTCGACCAGGTCCATGCGTTCGTTGCTGAGCACCACGTAAAGCTTGATCAAGGGGTAACGCCGGGAAAACTCACTGAGCGCGGGCGCCAGGCGTTCGGTGCCAAAGGCCGGTGGCGCCGTGACGCGCAGGGTGCCTTTGGGCACGTCGCTGTGGGCCTGCTCGGCCAGTTGCTCGGAGTCGGCCACCAGCCCCAGTACTTCAAGGCAGCGCTGGTAATACTGGCCGCCAAACTCCGTGAGGCTCTGTTTGCGGGTGGTGCGTTTGAGCAGGCTCACGCCCAGGCGTTGCTCCAGCGCGCGCAGGTGGTTGCCGACCATGGTGGTCGACATGCCACAGGCCTGGGCGGCAGCGGTCATGCTGCCGGCCTCCACGACTTTGACGTACACCGACATCGCTTGGAACAGATCCATTATAAAGCCCTGATTTAAAGTCATTACATAAAAGCGCAGTTTATCCATCTGGGGTGGCTAACGATACTTCAAGCACCCCTCACGATGCACTGGAGCCTGACACCATGACCGCCGCCTGCCTGATGACCACTTACCAGCCCTTGGCCCTGAGTTTCACCCGTGGCCTGGGCACGCGCCTGTGGGATCAGCAGGGCCGCGAATACCTCGACGCAGTGGCCGGCGTGGCGGTGACCAATGTCGGGCATTCTCACCCGAAACTGGTGAGCGCCATCAGCGAACAGGCCGGTTTGCTGTTACACACCTCTAACCTGTACAGCATCGACTGGCAGCAACGGCTGGCGCAGCGCCTGACCCAGCTGTCGGGCCTGGACCGTGCCTTCTTCAACAACTCCGGCGCCGAAGCCAACGAGACCGCACTGAAGCTGGCGCGCTTGCATGGTTGGAAAAAAGGCATCGAAGAACCGCTGGTGGTGGTCATGGAAAACGCCTTTCATGGGCGCACCCTCGGCACCATGGCCGCCAGCGATGGGCCCTCGGTACGCCTGGGCTTCCAGCGTTTGCCGGGGGATTTTCTCAAGGTGCGCTTTGGCGACCTGACGGCCATTGAGGCGCTCACCCAAACCTTCGGCTCGCGGATAGCCGCGGTCCTGCTCGAGCCGATTCAGGGCGAAAGCGGTGTCGTGCCGGCGCCTGCTGGTTACCTGCAAGCCCTGCGCGATCACTGCACGCGTCACGGTTGGCTGATGATGCTCGATGAGATCCAGACCGGTATTGGCCGCACCGGCACCTGGTTCGCCTTCCAGCATGAAGGCATCGTGCCGGACGTGATGACCCTGGCCAAAGGCCTTGGCAATGGCGTACCCATCGGCGCCTGTCTGGCGCGGGCGGCGGTGGCCCGACTGTTTACGCCGGGCAGTCACGGCAGCACGTTCGGCGGCAACCCGCTGGCCTGCCGGGTGGGTTGCACCGTGTTGGACATCATCGAAGAGCAAGGCCTGCTGCAAAATGCCGCGCAACAAGGCGAACGCTTGCTGGCGCGCTTGCGGATGGAATTGGGCGAGCACCCACAGGTGCTGGCGATACGGGGGCAGGGCCTGATGGTCGGTATCGAACTGGTCAGCCCTTACCGTGACTTGGCCCAGCGTGCCGCCCAGGAGCATGGGCTGCTGATCAACGTCACGCGGGGCAAGGTCATTCGCCTGTTGCCGCCGCTGACCCTGGAGGCCAAGGAGGTTGAGATGATTGTGCGGGCGATCACCCGCTTATTGGATCAGGCCCATTGAGCCATTCCTGGTTCATCGTCTCTTTATCCCCCAGATAGTCCAGCAACCAGCCCATGGCCGGGGACAGCTTGTTCTGTGCCCAGGCCACGCACGATGGGCTGGCCGGGAAGGGCCGGGTCAGTTGCAGTGCCACCAACTCGCCGCGTTCGATCCAGGGCAATACCTGATGCATCGGCGCCATTCCGACACACAGGCCATCGCGCAGGCAGTCGATGGCGCAGGGCCAGTTGGGTACGACCAGCCGACGTTGGTTATCCAGGGTCCAGGTGTCGCGCTTGGGCAGGTTACGCGACGTGTCGGTCATGCAAAGCGAGGCGAAGGGGCGCAGTTGGTCGTCACTGAGCAACCCTTCAACGGCCGCCAAGGGATGTTTCGCACTGACCACGCACAACCAGTTCAACAGACCCATGTCGCGAAAGCTGAAGCGGCTGGCCACCGGCACCGCGCTGGTGGCGCCGATCACAATGTCGCTGCGCTCATCGGCCAGGGCGTCCCACACGCCGTTGTACACCTCGTACTCCAGCAATAATTCCACCTCGGGAAACTGGCGATAAAAATCCAGGACCAATTGCCGGCAGCGCTGGGGTTTGACGATAGAGTCCACCGCCACCTTCAACTGGCCGCTCCAGCCGTTGGCCACTTGCTGACACAAGCGCCGGGTGCCGAGCATTTTTTTCATCACACCGCGGGCTTCGTCGATAAACAGACGGCCGGCGGGGGTCAGTTCGACATCGCGATGGCGCCGCACGAACAGCGGCACCGCCAGCCACTCTTCGAGCTGGCGCACCGTGTAGCTGATCGCCGACGGTACACGGTGCAGTTCCTGGGCGGCGGCGCTGAAGCTGCCATGGCGGGCCACCGCATCAACCACATCCAGGGAGTATTCGGACCACATGGCGTCTGCCTTCAAAAATATTGATAAGTGTATCCAATTATTATCGCTTCACACAAAATATGTCAGCTTCATAATGCGCACCAGTCAGCAAATTGTTTGATGGCAGGGTGTACAAGGTTTCAATGAAAAATTCTTTTGGCTTCACGTGGTATCTGGCGGGGTTGAGCATGCTCGGCTATCTCGCCATGGATATGTATTTGCCGGCGTTTGGCGCCATGGGCGAGCAACTGCAGATTGGCGCGGGCGCGGTGGGCGCCAGCTTGAGTATCTTCCTAGCCGGTTTTGCCCTCGGGCAACTGGTATGGGGGCCGTTGTCCGATCGGCTGGGGCGCAAGCCGATTTTGCTCGCGGGCTTGAGTTTGTTCGTGCTGGGCTGTGCCGGCATGTTCTGGGTCGAGACCACGCCGCAGCTGCTGGCGCTGCGCTTTATGCAGGCGGTGGGTGTGTGTGCCGCCGCCGTCAGTTGGCAGGCGTTGGTGATTGACCGTTATCCGGCCGACAAAGCGCACCGCGTGTTTGCCAGCATCATGCCGTTGATGTCGCTGTCGCCGGCCCTGGCACCGCTGTTGGGCGCGCTGGTGTTGAATCACTTTGGTTGGCAGGCGATCTTCGGCGTATTACTGGGGGTGTCGCTGCTGTTGTTGCTGCCGACCTTGTTCCTGCGCCGAATGCCGAAAAAAACCACAGAAGCACGTTCGCGCCTGGGCTATGCGCAGTTGCTGACGTCTCGGGTATTTACCGGCAACGTAATGATCTTCGCCGCCTGCTCCGCCAGTTTCTTCGCCTGGCTGACCGCCTCGCCGTTCATCCTCGGTGACATGGGCTACAGCCCCAACGACATCGGCTTGAGCTACGTGCTGCCGACCCTGGCATTTTTGGTGGGTGGCTACAGTTGCCGCAGCGCCTTGCAGCGCGTGCAGGGCAAGACCTTGTTGCCCTGGTTGCTGGTGGCGTACTGCGTCAGCATGGTGGCGTTGTACCTGGTGGCCACCTTGACCGTGCCCACCCTCACCACCTTGCTGATCCCGTTCTGCCTGATGGCGCTGGTCAATGGCGCCAGCTACCCAATCGTGGTGGCGAATGCGCTGATGCCCTTTGCGGAAAATTCCGGCAAGGCGGCGGCGCTGCAAAACACCCTGCAACTGGGTCTGTGCTTTCTCAGCAGCTTGCTGGTGTCGTCGATGATCGACCAGCCGTTGCAGATCACCGTGATCGTGATGCTGGCGACCGCACCGCTGGCGGTACTGGGTTACCTGCTGGCGCGGCCCAAGGCTGACAGTTCGGAACTCGCAAACGCCTGAACCGATACACTGGTCGATACGGTTCCTTCAGGGACTAGAAGGTGATTTCCATGTTCACCGTCGGCGTCGAGGTGCGGCTGCCCCGGCCGCCATCCACGCCGAACTTGTTGTGCCAGTATTCATAACCCACGCCCAGGTACAGATTCGGCTTGACGCTTTTGCCGGGGCGCACCGCCACCATCAGCGCGGTGCGCATCAGGGCTTCGGGCGCGGTGTCGCGGCCGTGGTAGTCCTCGCCCTTTTCTCCGACGTAGTTGACGAACCCCTGGAATTTCGCCGCGTGGTTGGCTATCTCGAATGGGCGCATCCAGGTCAGGTTGAGCATGTAGGTGTCGTCGAACGTGTGGTTCGACTCTTGCGCGCCGGGGATGCCGGTGTGGTTCCTTTCCTTGTAGTACAACAGGCTCAGGTCCAGCACGCCGACCGTGTTGAACTTCAGCGTCGGGCCCAGCACCAGTGCGCGTTTTTTCGCTGAGGCGAAGTTGTTGTTGCGGTTGGCGTCAAAGCCCAGGGTCAGCGCGTAATCCTTGATGACCCCGGTGCCCAACGGCACATCGAACACCCGTGATGCATAAAGCTGGTGCCGGTATACGGCATACACCTCACTGCCGCCGTGGTCGGTGCCTTTACGCGGGTCGCGGCTGTCGGACAGGAACACATCCAGGTTGAGGAAATGGCTGCCGTATCGGTAACCGCTGGCGTGAGTGAAGCTATAGATGCGCTTGCTGAAGGCGTCGGGGTTATTCGGATTGGTGAACTGTTGGCCGTAGCGAAATCCTACGCTGTTGTTCATCCATTCCACCGCGACGGCCTGTCCGCCGCCGAGGAGGGTGAGGGCAACCGTGGCGCTGTGTAATGCCTTTTTCATTGTTATAGGTCCTTTGGCGTTCCGGCTCATTGCGGCCAGGTGGTTTTTGTAACGCCGGTGGAGGGTATCTTGTTCGATTGATTGTATACAACTCTATGGACATCCAGTCGTGACATTGCATACAGTGGCCGCACAACAAAAACAGAGAACCCCTCACCATGACTATCCCGAAGGCGTCACCGCAGCGGCCAGAAGACGAGAATCTCGGCGTCGCCGCCAACATGGCTTACGGCCTGCAACATGTGCTCACCATGTACGGCGGCATCGTCGCGGTACCGCTGATCGTCGGTCAGGCAGCCGGGTTGTCGCCCGCCGACATTGGCCTGCTGATCGCCGCGTCGCTGTTCGCCGGTGGCCTGGCCACCCTGTTGCAAACCCTTGGCCTGCCGTTCTTTGGCTGTCAGTTGCCGCTGGTGCAGGGCGTGTCGTTTGCCGGTGTGGCCACCATGGTCGCGATTGTCGGCAGCGACGGGGCTGGCGGGGTGCCGGCGATTCTCGGCGCGGTGATGGCCGCCTCGTTTATCGGGCTGCTGATCACACCGATATTCTCGCGGATCACCAAGTTCTTCCCGCCTCTGGTGACCGGTATCGTGATCACCACCATCGGCTTGACCTTGATGCCGGTCGCGGCGCGCTGGGCCATGGGCGGTAACAGCCGCGCAGCGGACTTTGGCAGCATGCCCAATATCGGCCTGGCGGCATTGACCCTGGTGCTGGTGCTGCTGTTGAGCAAGATCGGCAGCGCGACCATCTCGCGCTTATCGATCCTGCTGGCAATGGTGATCGGCACGCTGATCGCGGTGTTCCTCGGCATGGCGGATTTTTCCGGAGTGACCCATGGGCCGATGTTTGGTTTTCCCACCCCGTTCCATTTCGGCATGCCGACTTTTCACATCGCCGCGATCATTTCCATGTGCATCGTGGTGATGGTGACCCTGGTGGAAACCTCGGCGGACATCCTGGCGGTGGGCGAAATCATCGACACCAAGGTCGATTCCAAGCGCCTGGGTAACGGCCTGCGCGCCGATATGCTGTCGAGCATGTTTGCGCCGATCTTTGGCTCATTCACCCAAAGCGCATTCGCCCAGAACGTCGGCCTGGTCGCGGTGACTGGGGTCAAGAGCCGTTTCGTGGTGGCCACCGGCGGCCTGTTTCTGGTGATCCTCGGCCTGCTGCCGTTTATGGGGCGGGTGATCGCGGCGGTGCCCACTTCGGTGCTGGGCGGTGCCGGGATTGTGCTGTTCGGCACGGTGGCCGCCAGCGGTATTCGCACCCTGTCCAAGGTGGATTACCGCAACAACATGAACCTGATCATCGTTGCTACGTCCATCGGTTTTGGCATGATCCCGATCGCCGCGCCGAGTTTCTATGATCACTTCCCGAGCTGGTTCGCGACCATTTTCCATTCGGGCATCAGCTCGTCGGCGATCATGGCGATCCTGTTGAACCTGGCGTTCAACCACTTCACGGCGGGCAACTCGGACCAGCAATCGGTGTTTGTGGCGGGGACTGAGCGCAGCCTGTGCTTCCACGATGTGGCGGCACTGCGCGATGGCGATTACTTCAGGGGCGGCAAGCTGTTCGATGCCGAGGGCAATGAAATTCCGGTGGTGGCCGAAGCCCCCAGGCAAACCTCGAAACCGGAAACCACCGAAGTGTAAAAAATGTGGGAGCGGGCACGCGCGCTCCCACGGTTGCACTTAGCCAGCCTTGAGTGCCCGGCGCGGCAGCGAGCACGCCTCATCCAAAAACTTCACCACGGTCCCCATGCACGCCTGGCGTTCTTCCACATGGGGCATGTGGCTGGAGTCTTCAAACAGCGCCCAGCGCACATCCGCAATCTCATCCAGAAACGGCTTGACCACCAGTGGCGTGGCTTCGTCGTGGCGACCGGAGATCACCAGGGTCGGCACGTTGATCGCCGACAGGCGGCCAATGGATTTCCAGTCCTTCAAGCTGCCGATCACGTGGAACTCGGTCGGGCCGCTCATGGCGTGATACACCGTAGGGTCCGAGTCGACCTGTTCAAAGGTGCGTGCCACTTCTTCCGGCCATGGGTTAACACGGCACACGTGCTGGTCATAGAACACCCGTGAAGCGGCGAGGTATTCCGGGTCTTGGTAGGTGCCGGCGGCTTCATGCTTGAGCAGGGTTTCGTGCACGCCTTCGGGGAGCAATTTGCGCAGGCGGTTGGCCTCGCTGACCCAGGTGCGCATGCAGGTAGGCGAGTTGGCGGGGATGAACGCGCGCAGACCCTTGGGTTGCAGCATCGCGTGCTCGCTGCCGAGCATGCCGCCCCAGGACTGGCCGAGGATCGCGTAGTTATCGCGGATGTGCAGGTGGTCCAGCAGGTTGTCCAGCTCCCTCAGGAACAGGTCGACGGTCCAGAACGACCGGTCTTGCTCAGGCAGATGGGTGGAGCGGCCATTGCCCAGTTGGTCGTAGTGGATCACCGCGTGGCCGCTGGCGGCGACATCCTTGAAGGCGTCGACGTAATCATGGGTGCAGCCGGGGCCGCCGTGGATGATGACCAGTGGTGTGCGGCCGCTGGACAGGTCACCGGTGACGCGGTACCAGGTCTGGTAGTCGCCAAACGCTGCATACCCTTCTTGGATTTTTTCGATGAATTCCATTTCGTACCCTGCTCTGAAAAAACGATCAGGGGGCACCATAGTCCGCATGCAAAATTTAAGTAACTAGCAAAACAGCTAGGTTTTGCCGTGGGATCAGTCTTCGAGCAAGCGGTAATGGGTGGCGCGAACCACCGCCTGCACACGGTTTTTGGCGCCCAACTTGTGCATCGCCGAGGCCAGGTGCAGGGTCACCACCGCCAGTGATCGGCTCAACTGCGTGGCGATCTGCGCTGCGGTCAGGCCCTCGGCGGCCCATTTCAGGCACTCGCGCTCGCGTTTGGTCAGGTGAATATGCGGGTACGTGCGCAGCTCTTTGCCGAATAACGGGTAGGCTGCTTCCTGCAAGGCGTGGGAAATGACGCTGAAGTCCGACAACGTCTGCTGCGCACCCCGCAGCACGGTGTGGGCCTTGCCGGTACGCAGGCCCGTGAGTGATGCAAAGCCACCACGGGGCAGGTGGATCGGTACGCTGACGCCGCAGGTCAATTGCTGGTCATGCAGGTACGAGGACACGGGGGCGTGGCAAGGGTCGATGATTTTTTGCAGCGGGGTGTCGGTTTTGGCCTCGTAGGACCAGACGAAGGGCGATACCGTGCTCAAGGCCAGGTGTTGCACCGGATCGATCTGGTAAAACCCTTTGCTGCACCATAATGCGTGCCAGTCGGGCGGGGTATTGCGCAGTTCCAGGACCGAGGGGGTGATCAATCCGCCATCCTGGTCGATCGGCACCGGGGTGTAGTCATACACCAGAGCATCGAAACCCAGCTGTTGGGCAAGGATAAACGCGTTGTCCATCTGCTCGTCCAGGCTCCTGCCCGGCATCAGACGATTGTTGAAGGCAGTTAGCTTGGCCAGCATCCGTTCTGCTCCCGAATTCATTTGAATCTCGACTTGCTGCAAGTAGAATGCCACGCCCCGGCGAAGGACTGCCAGGCCAAACCTATAAGAAATACTAGGTTATGGACGCGCGGCATCCTCGGTAGTGTTGGCTGATAAACGGCCGCTACCCGCAGGGCCGATACAACACAAGGAATGTACGCATGTGGCGTGAAATTGCCCCCGACCAGCAGTACAACGTGCAGGTCGACGGTCACAACCTCGTGGTCTACAGCTTTGGCGAAGGCGACGAGGTGCTGTTGTGCCTCAACGGCGGGCCGGGCCTGCCGTGTGACTACTTGCGCGACGCCCATGGCTGGCTCAAGGACCATAACCTGCGAGTGGTTGCATTCGACCAGCTTGGCACGGGCGCATCAGCCAGACCATCAGATGTTTCCCTGTGGGAAATCCGCCGTTATGTCGAAGAAGTCGAAACCGTGCGCCAGGCCCTGGGCCTGGGCCGCGTGCATTTGCTGGGGCATTCCTGGGGCGGCTGGCTGGGCATCGAGTACGCCATTCATTACCGCGACACACTCAAAAGCCTGATCCTGGAAAACACCGTCGGCGACATTCCGCACCTGTCCCGGGAGCTGGAACGCCTGCGCGGCGCCCTGGGCAGCGAAACCGTGGCCATGATGCAGCGCCACGAGGCCATGGGCACCCTGGACCATCCGCAGTATCAGGCCGCAATCACCTTGCTCAACTACCGCCACGTATGCCGCCTGGATGAGTGGCCCGAGCCGGTCAAGCGCTCCCTCGGCGACTGGAACATGGGCCCCTACGAAACCATGCAGGGCCCCAACGAATTCCTCTATGTCGGCAACCTCAAGGACTGGAACCGCCTCAAAGAGATGGGCGACTTCACCATGCCCATCCTGATCACCACCGGCCAGCACGACGAACTCACTCCCGCCTGCGCCATGCGCATGAAGATGGCGGCCAGGCACGCCGAATTGCACGTGTTCCCCAACAGCAGCCATATGCCGTTCTATGAAGAACCCCAGGCGTATTTCCCGGTGCTGCTGGACTTTCTCGCACGTCACCGAGGCTGACGGATGAACCTGGCGCGCTACCGATTTGTCCTGTCCCGGCCGCTGCAATTGCTGCCGGTGCTGTTTGGCATCAGCCTGATCACCTTTGTGCTGGTGCGCTCGATCCCCGGCGACCCGGCGCGCGCGTTGCTCGGCTCGCGCAGTACGCCCGACGCCTTGTTGAAAATCCGCGCCCAGTACGGTCTCGACCAGCCGTTATGGCTGCAATATTTCTACTTCCTGAAGAACCTGCTCAAGGGCGACCTCGGCCAATCGCTGTTGTACAAGGTCGATGCCTTGAAGCTGATCGTCACCCGTATCGAACCGACCCTGGTGCTGGTGCTCGGCAGTGTGCTGCTGGCGCTGCTGATCGCGCTGCCGTTGGCCACCCTGGCCGCACGTAACAACGGTGGCTGGGTGGATAACCTGATCCGCGTGTTCACCACCGTTGGCCTGGGCATGCCGGCGTTCTGGCTGGGTTTGATGCTGATTCTGTTGCTCAGTGTGCAATGGGGCCTGTTCCCGGTGTCGGGCTACGGACGCACGTGGCTGGACAAGGCGCACCACATGCTGTTGCCGTGCCTGACCATCGCCCTGGCGCTGTCGGCGGTGCTGGTGCGCAACCTGCGGGCAAGCATGCTGATGGAATTGCAGGCCGATCACGTCACGGCCGCCCGCGCGCGTGGGCTGTCTGAAGCGCAGGTGTTTCGCCGCCATGTGCTGCCCAACTCCCTGGTACCGGCGGTCAACCTGCTGGCTGTGAATATCGGCTGGTTGATCAGCGGTACGGTGGTGATTGAAAGCCTGTTCGCCATCCCCGGCATCGGCCAATTGCTGGTGCGCGGCATCTTTACCCGCGACTACATGGTGGTGCAGGGCGTGGCGATGGTGCTGGCGTGCGCGACGGTGGTGGTCAACTTCATTGCGGACGTGGTCACCGTGGCCCTCGACCCACGGGTGAAGATGCAATGAGCAGCCGCCCACTGATCGCCCCGTGGCGCTTGCGCCTGCGCTTTGGCTTTCGCAATGGCCGGCTCACGGCGGCGTGGGGTTTGTTGATCCTGCTGGCGTGGCTGTGCCTGGCTGTGTTTGCGCCATGGATCGCGCCCTACGACCCGATTGTGCAAAACACCGACAGCAGTTTGCTCGGGCCGCACCTGGCCCATCCCTTTGGTACGGATAACTACGGTCGCGACATTCTTTCGCGGGTGATCTGGGGCGCGCGCATTGACCTGCAACTGGCCATTATCGGGGTGATCTTCCCGTTCATGATCGGCACCTTTATCGGTGCGGTCTCGGGCTACATCGGCGGGCGCTTCGACAGTGTGTGCATGCGCGTGATCGACGTGGTCCTGGCGTTCCCGTTCCTGGTGTTGATGCTGGCGATCATGGCGATCCTCGGTCCGGGTTTGCAGAGTTTCTACATCGCCATGGCGCTGGTGGGTTGGGTGTCCTATGCGCGGCTGATCCGCTCGCAGATCCTGGTGCTCAAAGAGAGCGACTTTGCCCTGGCCGCCAAGAGCCTGGGCTTTGGTCACGGGCGCATTCTGTTTCGGCATTTACTGCCCAATGCCCTGTTTGGCTCGATTGTGTTTTCCATGTCGGATGCGGTGCTGGTGCTGCTTAACGGCGCCGCGGTGAGCTACCTGGGCCTGGGCGTACAGCCGCCCACGGCCGAGTGGGGCACCATGGTCGCCGAAGGGCAGGCGTTCATTACCACGGCGTGGTGGATCTGCACCTTTCCGGGGTTGGCCATTGTGACCCTGGCCATGGGCTTCAGCCTGCTGGCCGATGGCGTGGCGCAAGTGCTGGGGGAGCGCACATGAGTCTGTTACAGGTACAGGACCTGAGCGTGATCGCCAGCAACACCGGGCGCGATGTCACGTTGGTCGACCGCGTGTCGTTCAACCTGGCCGAAGGTGAAATCCTCGGTTTGGTGGGCGAGAGCGGCTCGGGCAAGACCATGGTGTGTCGCGGCCTCATGCGCCTGTTGCCGTCATCTGCGTTGCGGGTGCAGGGCGGCGCGGTGCGGCTGGCCGGCCAGGACCTGCTGCCATTGGACGACGCCGGCATGCGCGCAATACGCGGCGGGCAACTGGGCATGATTTTCCAGAACCCCAGCAGTCACCTCGACCCGCTGATGCGCATTGGTGAGCAGATCGCCGAGGGCATTCGCCTGCACCAGGGGGCCTCGAAAAAAGACGCACGCCAGCTCGCCATCGACGTACTGCGTCAGGTCGGTATTCCCGACCCCAAGGCCCGTGTCGATAACTATCCCCATGAGTTTTCCGGCGGCATGCGCCAGCGCGCAATGATCGCGGTGGCGCTTGGCTGCAACCCCAAAGTGCTGATTGCCGATGAGCCGACCACCGCCCTGGACGTGACTGTGCAGGCGCAGATCCTGCGCCTGTTGCTCGACCTGCGCGACCAACGCGGCCTGTCGCTCATCATGATCACCCACGACCTCGGTGTGGTGGCGCAGACCTGTGATTCCATTGCCGTGATGTACGCCGGGCGCCTGTGCGAACACGGCAGCAAGTACGAACTGCTGGCCCATCCGCAGCATCCCTACACCGCCGGCCTTATCGACTGCCAGCCGGCCCACAGCAGCGGCCACGCCTTGCTGCGCACCATTGCCGGCCAGCCACCGTTGCTGGATGCATTGCCAGGCGGCTGTCGCTTCAACCCGCGTTGCCCGCAGGTGGGGGCGCTGTGCACCGAGCGATTGCCCGAAGGCGCGCGGGTGGCGTGCCACTATCCGTTGGGAGTTCGCCCATGAGCCTGTTGCAGATCAAGGACCTGGAAGTGCGCTTTGCTGCGTCCGGCACTGGCCTGTTCGGCCTGAACAAGCAGTGGGTGAGGGCGGTGAACGGTGTGTCGCTGAACCTGGCGGCGGGCGAAACCCTTGGCCTGGTGGGCGAGTCCGGCAGCGGCAAAAGCACCCTGGGTCGGGCGATCCTGCACCTTAACCCGATCAGTGCCGGCCAGGTGTTGTTTGACGGCGTCGACATGGCCCAGGGCAGCGCCATTGATATCGCCCGCCTGCGCCATGAAACCGCGATGATCTTCCAGGACCCTTACACCGCGTTGAACCCGCGCCATACCATCGGCGAAACCCTCGCCGAAGTGTTGCGGGTGCAGCGCAAGGTCGCGCCGCAGCACATCCAGGCCCGTGTGAACGAACTGCTCGATCTGGTGGGCCTGCGCCCGGAACTGGCCGGGCGCAAACCGGGTTCCCTCAGCGGCGGCCAATGCCAGCGCGTTGGCATCGCGCGGGCACTGGCGGTGGAGCCACGCTTGATCATTGCCGATGAGTGCGTGGCGGCGCTGGATGTGTCGATCCAGGGCCAGATCATCAACCTGCTGCTGTCGCTGCAGCAGCGCATGAACCTGGCGATCCTGTTTATCGCCCATGACCTGGCCATCGTGCGGCGCCTGTGCGACCGCGTGGCGGTGATGTACCTGGGCAAGATCGTCGAAGAAGGTCCGGTAGAAGCGGTGTTCAGCGCACCGCGCCACCCGTACACGGCGGCGTTGATCCAGGCGATCCCGGAAATCGATCCCCATCGGCCATTGCCCCTGGAGCCCTTGCCGGGTGAGCCGCCCAGCCCGCTGAATTTGCCCACAGGCTGTGCGTTTCACCCGCGTTGCCGGTATGCGCGCGCCATGTGTTCCGTGATGTTGCCGCCTACCCATTTTCTGCACGAGCATCGATACAGTTGCGTGCTTGAAGAACCTTTGCTTTAACCCACCTCTGCCATTCATAGACAAGGAGTTATGACATGCAATCGCGCCACTTGAAGTTGCTCGCCGCCGCTACGTTGACCGCGTGGTCGCTGACCGCCGGCCTCGCCCAGGCCGCTGGTGTATTAACCATCGGCTGCCGTGAAGACAGCACCACGTTCGACCCGATCAAAAGTGCGCAAAACCGCGACACCTGGGTCTTCGCCAACGTCTACGACACCCTGGTGCGCGTGGATAACCTGGGCACCAAGATGGAGCCGGGCCTGGCGGAAAGCTGGGAGATTTCCAAGGACGGCCTGACCTACACCTTCAAGCTGCGTGAGGCGAAGTTCTCCGATGGCTCGCCGATCACCGCCGATGACGCCGCCTTCAGCCTGCTGCGTATCCGCGATAACAAAGCCTCGCTGTGGGCCGACCCCTTCAACCTGATCGATACGGCCAAGGCAGCGGACGCGAAAACCCTGGTGGTCACCCTGAAAACGCCGGCGGTGGCGTTCCTCTCGCAATTGGCATCGCCGACGGTGTCGATCCTGTCGGAAAAGGCCATGACCAAAATGGGCGAAGACGCCTACTCGGAAAACCCGGTGACCTCCGGTGCGTTCACCGTGGACGAATGGCGCAAGGGCGATCGGGTGATCCTCAAGAAGAACCCGAACTTCTGGCAGGCCAAGAATGTGAGCCTGGACGGCGTGGAATGGGTCTCGGTGACCGACGACAACACGCGCATGCGCATGGTGCAGAACAACGAGCTCGATACGGCGATCTTCGTGCCGTTCTCGCGGGTGGAAGAACTCAAGAAAGACAAGAACGTGGTGATCCACGCCGACCCTTCCACCCGCGAAGATCACCTGCTGATCAACCATGCCCACGGCCTGCTGGCCAAGCCCCAGGTGCGTCAGGCGCTGGACATGGCCATCGACAAACAAGCGCTGGTCAAGACCGCCACCTACGGTCAAGGCACCGTGGCCTATTCCTACATTCCCAAAGGCTCGCTGTACCACTACGCCAATAACCTGCAGCGCCCGTATGACCCGGCCGAGGCCAGGAAACTGCTGGCCGCGGCCGGCGCCGAGGGCTTGAAACTCAACTATGTGGTCAACGCCGGCAACGAAGCCGATGAGCAGATTGCGGTGATCATCAAGGACCAGTTGGCCAAGGTCGGCGTCACGGCCAACCTGCAAAAGGTCGACCCGACCCAAAGCTGGCAGATGCTGGTGGACGGTGAATACGATGTTTCGGTGATGTACTGGACCAACGACATTCTTGACCCGGACCAGAAGACCACCTTCGTATTGGGCCACGACACCAACCAGAACTACATGACCCGCTACAAGAACGACAAGGTCAAGGAACTGGTGGCGGCGGCACGTATCGAGGCCGACCCGGTCAAGCGTGAGCAGATGTATGTGGAACTGCAGAAACTGGCGAAACAGGATGTGAACTGGATCGACTTGTACTACAGCCCGTACATCAACATCTCACGCAAGAACGTCAGCAACTTCCTGCAGAACCCATTGGGTCGCTTCACCCTTGAGGAAGTGGTGAAAAACTAAGTTCCAGACAGTAGCGCAAACACATGTGGGAGGGGGCAACCCCCTCCCACAGTTGATTCAACGGGGTCTCTTACTGCGCGTCAAACGCCTGCCCGTTGACCCCGGCACTGTCCGGCCCCATCAGGTACAGGTACACCGGCATGATCTCTTCCGGCGCAGGCCTTTCCATCGGATTCTCCCCCGGATACGCCTGCGCCCGCATGCTGGTGCGCGTGCCGCCTGGGTTGATGCTGTTGGCCCTTACGGCGGCCACGTCTTCGAGCTCGTCGGCCAGGGTTTGCATCAAGCCTTCAGTGGCAAACTTCGACACTCCATAAGCGCCCCAGTACGCCCGACCCTTGCGTCCGACGCTGCTGGAGGTGAACACCACCGATGCGTCCTGGGACAGCTTGAGCAGCGGCAGCAAGGTGCTGGTGAGCATGAACATCGCGTTGACGTTGATGTGCATCACCCGCATGAAGTTCTCACCCGACAACTGCTCGATCGGTGTGCGCGGGCCAATGATCGAGGCGTTGTGCAGCAGGCCGTCGAGGCGGCCGAATTCTTTTTCGATCATCGCCGCCAGCTCATCGTATTGATGGGGCAGGGCGGTCTCCAGGTTGAACGGGATCACCACCGGCTGCGGGTGGCCGGCTGCTTCGATGTCGTCATACACCTGGGCCAGGTTGGCTTCGGTCTTGCCCAGCAACAGCACGGTGGCGCCGTGGGCGGCGTAGGTTTTCGCCGCCGCTGCGCCAATCCCGCGTCCGGCGCCGGTCACCAGGATCACGCGGCCTTTGAGCAGTTCTGGGCGTGCGGAGTAATCAAACATAAATAGCCTCGACAGAATTCACAGAAAATCCATTTCGCCCGGTCAGCAACTGCACAGCGCGTTATCCAGCACTTTGCGCAGTTCCAGCGGATGGTCCACCACCACATCCGCGCCCCAGTGACGAGGGTTGTCATCCGGATGGATATAGCCATAGGTGACCGCCGCGGTGCGGGTGCCGGCGTCACGGCCGGATTCGATATCGCGCAGGTCATCGCCCACGAACAACACGCTGGCCGGGTCGAGGCCGAGCATCTTGCAGGCGAGGATCATCGGCTCCGGGTCCGGCTTGCTGTTTGTCACGTGGTCCGGGCAGATCAGCACGGCCGAGCGCTCGGCCAGGCCCAGTCGCTGCATGATCGGTTCGGCAAAGCGCACGGGCTTGTTGGTGACGACGCCCCAGATCAGTTTGGCTTTCTCGATGTCTTCCAGCAGCTCGGCCATGCCGTCGAACAACTTGCTGTGAACCGCACAGTCCTTGAGATAGCGCTCCAGAAACTCCTGGCGCAGCGTTTCAAAGCCTGGCGACTCCGGGTCCATCGAGAACGTCACGGCGACCATCGCACGGGCGCCGCCGGAGATTTCATCGCGGATGTGCTCGGGGTTGATCGGTGCCAGGCCACGGTCGGCGCGCATGGCCTGGCAGATGGCGATAAAGTCCGGCGCGGTGTCCAGCAGGGTACCGTCCATGTCGAAGAGAACCGCTCGCAACTTCACAGGCTTACTCCTCGCGCAGGGTCTGGATCATGTAGTTCACGTCAACGTCGCTGGCCAGCTTGTAATGCTTGGTCAGCGGGTTGTAGGTCAGGCCGATGATGTCCTTGACGGTCAAACCGGCCTGGCGGCTCCACGCACCCAACTCGGACGGGCGGATGAATTTTTTGAAGTCGTGGGTGCCGCGCGGCAGCAGCTTCATGATGTATTCGGCGCCGATGATCGCGAACAGGTAGGCCTTGGGGTTCCTGTTGATGGTGGAGAAAAACACCTGGCCGCCGGGCTTGACCATACGGAAACAGGCGCGGATCACTGAGGACGGGTCCGGCACGTGTTCGAGCATCTCAAGGCAGGTGACCACGTCGAACTGCTCGGGCATTTCCTCGGCCAATGCTTCGGCGGTGATCTGGCGGTATTCCACGCTCACGCCGGACTCCAACTGGTGCAGTTGGGCCACGGCCAGCGGCGCTTCGCCCATGTCGATGCCCATCACCGTGGCGCCGCGCAGGGCCATGGCCTCGCTGAGAATGCCGCCGCCGCAGCCCACATCCAGCACTTTCTTGCCGGCCAGGTTGACGCGTTCGTCAATCCAGTTGACCCGCAGCGGGTTGATGTCGTGCAGAGGTTTGAACTCGCTTTCACGGTCCCACCAGCGGTGAGCCAGGGCTTCGAATTTAGCGATTTCGGCGTGGTCGACGTTGCTCATGATGGATCCTCTAAATCTGACAAAACGGTTGGCCAGTGTTGAAGCGTAGTTTCAACACCGACGTTATTCGGTGTGCCCGCTGATGCGTTGACCCCAGGCGATGGCCGTGGCGGTCAACTGTCGTTCATCCATGCGGGTCAGTTTGCGGTCGTCGAGCAACTGCTTGCCGGCGACCCAAAGGTGTTTCACGCAATCGCGCCCGGTGGCATATATAAGTTGTGAGACCGGATCATAGATCGGTTGTTGCGTCAGCCCCGACAGGTCGAACGCGACGATATCCGCCGCCTTGCCCACCTCCAGCGAGCCGATCTCGCTTTCCAGTCCCATGGCCCGCGCACCATTGAGCGTAGCCATGCGCAGGGCACGGTGGGCGTCCAGGGCCGTGGCCGAGCCGGCGACGGCCTTGGCCAGCATCGCGGCGGTACGGGTTTCGCCCAACAGGTCCAGGTCATTGTTGCTGGCGGCGCCATCGGTGCCGATCGCCACATTGACGCCAGCCTGCCACAGCCGCTCTACCGGGCAGAAGCCGCTGGCCAGTTTAAGGTTCGATTCCGGGCAATGGATGACGCTGGTGTTGCTTTCTACCAGCAAAGCCAGGTCGTCCTCGCTGATTTGGGTCATATGAACGGCCTGCAAGCGCGGGCCCAGCAGCCCGAGGCGACCGAGGCGCGCCAGCGGGCGCTCGCCGGTTTTTTCGACGGCCTGCTGCACCTCGAAGGCGGTTTCGTGCACGTGCATGTGGATCGCGGCGTCCAGTTCCTCGGCGATCACCCGGATTTTTTCCAGGTTGTCATCGCACACGGTGTACGGCGCGTGGGGACCGAAGGCGATCTTGATGCGCGGGTGGTGCTTGAGGTCGCCGAACAGCTCGATGCCCTGGCGAATGGCCTCGTCGACATTGCTGGCGCCGGGGATCGGGAAGTCGAGGATTGGAATCGCGATCTGCGCGCGCATGCCGCTGTTGTGCACGCAGTCGCTGGCGACCTTGGGGTAGAAGTACATGTCGGAGAAGCAGGTGATACCGCCCTTGAGTTGCTCGGCGATGGCCAGGTCGGTGCCGTCGCGTACGAAGGCTTCATCGACCCACTTGGCTTCGGCGGGCCAGATGTGCTTTTCCAGCCAGGTCATCAGCGGCAAATCGTCAGCCAGGCCGCGAAACAGGCTCATTGCCGCATGCCCGTGGGCATTGATCAGGCCGGGGCTGAGCAGCATGCCGGGCAGCTCGCGCACCTCGCCGGCCGCAAGCTTCAACGCCGCGGCCCGTGGTCCGATAAACGCAATGCGCCCGTCGCGGATGCCCAGGGCGTGCTCTTTGAGCACCACGCCGGCAGGTTCGACCGGTACCAGCCAGGTTGGCAGCAACAGCAAGTCGAGCGGGGCGGCAGTGGCGGTCATCGCAGGCTTCTTCCCAGGCAGCTATAAAAGAAGGGCGAAGTATACCCGAGCGTCCTGGCTGGCGGATCGCTATAATCGGCGGCTTTGTTTATGAGTGCGGAGTATCGGATGCGCGATCGACTGTTGGCTGCGGAGAAAGTGAAGGCCATCGATTGGCGCGATGGCACGCTGCATCTGCTCGATCAGCGTGCCTTGCCCTCCCGCGAAAGTTGGGTCGCGTGCGCCACGGTAGACGAAGTGGCTGCCGCGATTCGCGCCATGGTGGTGCGCGGTGCGTCGGCCATTGGTATCAGTGCGGCCTATGGCCTGGTGCTGGCCGCCCGCGCGCGGATGGCCGAGGGCGGCGACTGGCAGGCCGCGTGGGAAGAAGACTACGCACTGCTGGCCGATAGCCGCCCCACCGCCGCGAACTTGTTCTGGGCCCTCAAGAGCATGCGCGACCGCCTGGACCGTGTGAAGAAGCACGCCGACCCGCTCGCGGCGCTCGAAGCGCAAGCCATAGCGATCCACGACAGTGATCGCGAGGCCAACCTCACCATGGCTCAACTCGGCGTCGAGCTGATCCGCAAGCATCAGGGCAATGCCCAGGCGATCCTCACCCACGGCAATGCTGGCGCCTTGGCCAGCGGCGGCGTGGGTACGGCCCTTGGCGTGATCCGCGCGGCGTTTCTGGAAGGCATGGTCGAACAGGTCTACGTCAACGAAACCCGCCCCTGGCTGCAAGGCTCGCGCCTCACGGCCTGGGAGTTGGCGGGCGAAGGCATTCCGGTCACGGTCAATGCCGACTCGGCCGGCGCGCATATCCTTAAGACCAAGGGCATCACCTGGGTGATCGTCGGTGCCGATTGCATCGCGGCCAATGGCGATGTGATCAGCAAGATCGGCACGTACCAGTTGGCGGTGTGCGCCATGCACCACGGTGTGCGCTTTATGGTGGTGGCACCGAGTTCGGCGCTGGACCTGATGATGACCAGTGGCGATGATGTCGCCCTGGAAGCGCGCGATGTGGGCGAGTTGCTGGAGATTAACGGCCAGCGGTTGGCTGGGCCGGCGGTTAACCCGGTCTTCGATGTGACGCCGGCGGACCTGATCGATGTGATCGTGACCGAGAAAGGCGTCGTCGAGCGGCCCGATACGGTCAAGCTGGCCAAATTGATGTGCCGCAAGCGATTGCATTGAGGGGTGTGGGCGCTGCAAGTCAATAAAACCTTCAGATCCGCGCCCCCAAAAACGGTCTCCATCCGGCTCTGAGCCTCTCAGGTCCCCCACAAGCCTGTCATCCGTCAAATTACTAGCCTCCATGCGCATCAGGGGGATAGGTGCGTGGCGGCGATTGTGATAACATCCGGCGGTTTCCAGGGCTGCCCCGAGGGGTGGCCTATAACGTGCAGATCCGTGTCATAACTCGTTGATTTGTCGTAAGTCGTTGCCAGGCACTCTGCCGGCAGCGGCGAGCTTCGTTCGTCCCATATGGACGTGATGAGGTTTCACCCGAAAAAGGAATCAGGCTTCTCATGGGCGAACTGGCCAAAGAAATCCTCCCGGTCAATATCGAAGACGAGCTGAAACAGTCCTACCTTGACTACGCGATGAGCGTAATTGTCGGTCGGGCACTGCCTGATGCGCGCGATGGCTTGAAGCCCGTGCACCGGCGTGTGCTGTTCGCGATGAGCGAGCTGGGTAACGACTGGAACAAGCCGTACAAGAAATCTGCCCGTGTTGTCGGTGACGTGATCGGTAAGTATCACCCTCACGGCGACACCGCGGTGTACGACACCATCGTTCGGATGGCCCAGCCGTTTTCCCTGCGCTACCTGCTGGTAGACGGCCAGGGCAACTTCGGTTCGGTCGACGGCGACAACGCCGCTGCCATGCGCTACACCGAAGTGCGCATGACCAAGCTGGCGCACGAGCTGCTGGCCGACCTGCATAAAGAAACCGTGGACTGGGTGCCGAACTACGACGGCACCGAAATGATCCCGGCTGTCATGCCTACCCGTATCCCCAACCTGCTGGTCAACGGTTCCAGCGGTATCGCCGTGGGCATGGCCACCAACATCCCGCCGCACAACCTCGGTGAAGTCATCGACGGTTGTCTGGCCCTTATCGACAACCCTGAGCTGACCGTCGATGAGCTGATGCAATACATCCCTGGTCCGGACTTCCCGACCGCCGCGATCATCAACGGTCGCGCCGGCATCATCGAAGCCTATCGCACCGGTCGTGGCCGCATTTACATGCGTGCCCGCTCGATGATCGAAGACATCGACAAGGTCGGTGGTCGCCAGCAGATCGTCATCACCGAACTGCCGTACCAGCTGAACAAGGCACGTCTGATCGAGAAGATCGCCGAGCTGGTCAAAGAGAAGAAGCTCGAAGGCATCACCGAGCTGCGCGACGAGTCCGACAAAGACGGCATGCGCGTGGTGATCGAGCTGCGTCGTGGCGAAGTGCCGGAGGTGATCCTCAACAACCTCTACGCCCAGACCCAGCTGCAAAGCGTGTTTGGTATCAACGTCGTGGCGCTGATCGACGGTCGCCCGCGCATCCTGAACCTCAAGGATCTGCTGGAAGCCTTCGTCCGTCACCGTCGCGAAGTGGTGACCCGCCGTACCGTGTTCGAGCTGCGCAAGGCCCGCGAGCGCGGGCATATCCTGGAAGGTCAGGCGGTTGCGCTGTCGAACATCGACCCGGTCATCGCCCTGATCAAAGCCTCGCCAACCCCGTCGGAAGCCAAGGAAGCGCTGATCAGCACGCCTTGGGAATCCAGCGCCGTGGTGGCCATGGTTGAACGTGCCGGCGCCGACTCGTGCCGTCCGGAGACCCTGGACCCGCAATACGGTCTGCGCGAAGGCAAGTACTTCCTGTCGCCGGAACAGGCCCAGGCCATTCTGGAACTGCGCCTGCACCGCCTGACCGGTCTGGAGCACGAGAAGCTGCTGGCCGAGTACCAGGAAATTCTCAACCAGATCGGCGAGTTGATCCGCATCCTCAACAGCGCCGTGCGCCTGATGGAAGTGATCCGCGAAGAACTGGAAGTGATCCGCGCCGAATACGGCGATGTGCGCCGCACCGAAATCCTCGATGCGCGCCTCGACCTGACCCTGGGTGACATGATCCCGGAAGAAGAGCGCGTCGTGACCATCTCCCACGGTGGCTATGCCAAGACCCAGCCATTGGCGGCGTACCAGGCCCAGCGTCGTGGCGGTAAAGGCAAATCGGCGACCGGCGTGAAGGATGAGGACTACATCGCTCACCTGCTCGTCGCCAACAGCCACACCACGCTGCTGCTGTTCTCCAGCAAGGGCAAGGTGTACTGGCTCAAAACCTACGAAATCCCGGAAGCTTCCCGTGCCGCCCGTGGCCGTCCGCTGGTCAACCTGTTGCCCCTGGACAGTGATGAGTACATCACCACCATGCTGCCGGTCGAGGAATACACCGAAGGTCACTTCATCTTTATGGCGACCGCCAAAGGCACCGTGAAGAAGACCCCGCTGGAATCCTTCAGCCGCCAGCGCAGCGTGGGCCTGATCGCCCTGGAACTGGACGAAGGCGACGTACTGATCTCCGCAGCCATCACCGATGGCGAGCGTGAAGTCATGCTGTTCTCCGACGGCGGCAAGGTCACGCGCTTCAAGGAATCCGACGTTCGCGCCATGGGCCGTACCGCCCGCGGTGTGCGCGGCATGCGCCTGCCGGAAGGGCAGAAGCTGATTTCGATGCTGATCCCGGAAGAAGGCAGCCAGATCCTCACCGCTTCCGAGCGTGGTTATGGCAAGCGCACTGCAATCAGCGAGTTCCCGGAGTACAAGCGTGGCGGACAGGGCGTGATCGCCATGGTCAGCAACGACCGCAACGGCCGTCTGGTCGGCGCGGTCCAGGTGCTTGATGGCGAGGAAATCATGCTGATTTCCGACCAGGGCACCCTGGTACGTACCCGCGTGGCTGAAGTGTCGAGCCTGGGCCGTAACACCCAGGGCGTGACCCTGATCAAGCTGGCCAAGGACGAGAAACTGGTCGGCCTGGAGCGTGTTCAGGAGCCATCGGAAGTCGAAGGCGAAGAGTTGGAAGGTGAGGAGTTTGACGGCGAAGTGATCGCAGCCGGCGATGACAACGTCGACGAGCCAACCCTCGACGCTGCCGCAGACGAAGAAGAACCGCAGGAATAAGCGGACACACAGGGGGCGGATGAAGATTCGCCCCCTTGTTGTTTGTCCCGTCTGAAAGTATTGAAATACCCGTTTATTGCACCACCCCACCAGATCAGAGTGAGATTGGATGTGAGCAAGAGAGCCTATAACTTCTGTGCCGGTCCCGCGGCGCTTCCTGAAGCAGTCCTGCAGCGTGCGCAGGGTGAACTCCTCGACTGGCATGGAAAAGGCCTCTCCGTGATGGAAATGAGCCATCGCAGCGATGAGTTCGTGTCCATTGCCACCAAGGCCGAGCAGGATCTGCGCGACTTGCTGGACATCCCATCCGACTACAAAGTGCTGTTCCTGCAAGGTGGCGCCAGCCAGCAGTTCGCCCAGATCCCGTTGAACCTGCTGCCGGAAGACGGCACGGCCGACTACATCGACACCGGTATCTGGGGCCAGAAGGCCATTGAAGAGGCCTCGCGCTACGGTCACGTCAACGTGGCAGGCACCGCCAAGCCCTACGACTACTTCGCCATTCCCGGTCAGAACGAGTGGAAGCTCTCGAAAGACGCGGCCTACGTTCACTACGTTGCGAACGAAACCATCGGTGGCCTGGAGTTCGACTGGGTGCCGGAAGTCGGTGACGTGCCGCTGGTGTGCGACATGTCCTCGGACATTCTGTCGCGCCCGATCGACGTGTCCAAATACGGCATGATCTACGCCGGCGCGCAGAAGAACATCGGCCCGAGCGGCATTGTGGTCAACATTGTGCGCGAAGACCTGCTGGGTCGCGCTCGCTCCCTGTGCCCGACCATGCTCAACTTCAAGGTCGCGGCCGATAACGGCTCGATGTACAACACCCCGCCGGCATTCGCCTGGTACCTCTCCGGCCTGGTCTTCGAATGGCTCAAGGAGCAGGGCGGTGTGGCGGCCATGGGCAAGCTCAACGAAGTGAAGAAGCGCACCCTGTACGACTTCATCGACGCCAGCGGCCTGTACAGCAACCCGATCAACCTGACGGACCGCTCGTGGATGAACGTGCCGTTCCGCCTGGCTGATGACCGTCTGGACAAGCCATTCCTGGCCGGCGCCGACGCGCGCGGCCTGTTGAACCTCAAGGGCCACCGTTCGGTAGGCGGCATGCGCGCCTCCATCTACAACGCCGTGGACATCCACGCGATCAACGCGCTGGTTGCCTACATGGCAGAGTTCGAAAAGGAACACGGCTAATGTCTGAGCAAGAACTCAAGGCCCTGCGGGTACGCATTGACAGCCTGGACGAGAAAGTCCTGGAGCTGATCAGTGAGCGTGCACGCTGTGCCCAGGAAGTGGCACGGGTCAAAATGGCGTCCCTGGCGGAAGGCGAGGTGCCGGTGTTCTACCGTCCCGAGCGCGAGGCCCAGGTGCTCAAGCGCGTGATGGAGCGCAACAAGGGGCCGTTGGGCAACGAAGAGATGGCGCGCTTGTTCCGCGAAATCATGTCTTCGTGCCTGGCCCTGGAACAGCCGCTGAAAGTCGCGTACCTCGGCCCTGAGGGCACGTTCACCCAGGCGGCTGCCATGAAACACTTCGGCCACGCGGTGATCAGCAAGCCGATGGCGGCCATCGACGAAGTGTTTCGCGAAGTGGCGGCCGGTGCGGTGAACTTTGGCGTGGTGCCGGTGGAAAACTCCACCGAAGGCGCGGTCAACCACACGCTGGACAGCTTCCTTGAGCACGACATGGTGATCTGCGGCGAAGTCGAGCTGCGCATCCACCACCACCTGCTGGTGGGCGAGAACACCAAGACCGATAGCATCAGCCGCATCTATTCCCACGCCCAGTCCCTGGCCCAGTGCCGCAAATGGCTGGACGCGCATTACCCGAATGTCGAGCGCGTGGCGGTGTCCAGCAACGCCGAAGCGGCCAAACGGGTCAAGGGTGAGTGGAACTCGGCGGCGATTGCCGGTGACATGGCCGCTGGCCTGTATGGCTTGACGCGCCTGGCCGAAAAGATCGAAGACCGCCCGGACAACTCCACGCGCTTTTTGATGATCGGCAGTCAGGAAGTACCGCCGACCGGCGACGACAAGACCTCGATCATCGTCTCCATGAGCAACAAGCCCGGCGCGCTGCATGAGCTGCTGGTGCCGTTCCACGACAACGGGATTGACCTGACACGCATCGAGACCCGGCCTTCGCGCAGCGGTAAATGGACCTACGTGTTCTTTATCGACTTCATCGGCCATCACCGCGACCCGCTGGTCAAAGGTGTGCTGGAGAAAATCAGTCAGGAAGCCGTGGCGCTCAAAGTGCTGGGCTCTTACCCGAAAGCGGTTTTGTGAGGCGTTAACATGAGTGGCAACTTCCTCGCCCTGGCTCAGCCGGGCGTGCAACAACTGTCGCCTTACGTTCCGGGCAAGCCTGTGGACGAGCTGGCGCGTGAGTTGAACCTGGACCCGGCCAAGATCGTCAAGCTGGCCAGTAACGAGAACCCGCTGGGCCCAAGTCCCAAGGTGCTGGCGGCGATCCGTGAAGAACTCGCGGAGCTGACGCGCTACCCGGACGGTAATGGTTTCGCCCTCAAGTCGCTGTTGGCGCAAAAGTGCCGCGTCGAGCTGAACCAGGTGACCCTGGGTAACGGTTCCAACGACATTCTTGAACTGGTCGGTCGTGCCTACCTGGCGCCGGGTTTGAATGCGGTGTTCAGCGAGCACGCGTTTGCCGTCTACCCGATAGTGACCCAGGCCGTGGGCGCCGACGCCCGCGTCATTCCCGCCAAAGACTGGGGGCATGACCTGCCGGCGATGCTGGCGGCCATCGACGCGCACACCCGCGTCGTGTTTATCGCCAACCCGAACAACCCGACCGGGACCTGGTTCGACGCCGAGGCGCTGAACGACTTCCTGCAGGACGTGCCGGAGCACGTTCTGGTGGTACTGGACGAGGCCTACATCGAGTACGCCGAGGGCAGCGACCTGCCGGACGGCCTGGACTTCCTGGCGGCGTATCCGAACCTGCTGGTGTCGCGCACCTTTTCCAAGGCTTATGGCCTGGCGTCTCTGCGGGTTGGCTATGGCCTGTCCTCAGCGGTTGTCGCCGACGTGCTGAACCGCGTGCGCCAACCGTTTAACGTCAACAGCCTTGCCCTCGCGGCGGCCTGTGCGGCGCTGCAGGATGCCGAGTACCTGGAAGAAGGTCGACGCATCAACGAAAGCGGCATGCTGCAGTTGCAGGAAGGCTTCCGTGCGCTGGGCCTGAGCTGGATTCCGTCCAAGGGCAACTTCATCTGCGTCGACCTCGGTCAAGTCGCCGCCCCGGTATTCCAGGGATTGCTGGGCGAAGGCGTGATCGTGCGTCCTGTGGCCAACTACGGCATGCCGAACCACCTGCGCATCACCATCGGCTTGCCGGCTGAAAACAGCCGTTTCCTGGAGGCGCTGGCCAAGGTTCTGGCTCGTGGTTGATGTCACTGCATTGCAACCTGCTGTGCCTATGATCGGTCGCCTGGTGGTGGTCGGTCTGGGGTTGATCGGCGGCTCCTTCGCCAAAGGCCTGCGTGAAAGCGGGCTGTGTGGCGAGGTGGTCGGTGTGGACCTGGATCCGCAATCGCGCAAGTTGGCGGTTGAACTGGGCGTAGTGGATCGCTGCGAGGCTGACCTGGCGCTCGCGTGCCGCGGCGCCGATGTGATCCAGCTCGCCGTGCCGATCCTGGCCATGGAAAAGTTGCTGGCGTTGTTGGCCGGCATGGACCTGGGGCAGGCGATCCTTACCGATGTCGGCAGTGCCAAAGGCAATGTGGTGCGCGCGGCGCAACTGGCGTTTGGCGGCATGCCTGCGCGTTTCGTGCCGGGGCATCCGATTGCCGGCTCCGAGCAGAGTGGGGTCGAGGCCTCCAATGCGCAGCTGTTCCGCCGGCATAAAGTCATTCTCACACCGCTCGAGCAAACCGATCCGGCCGCGTTGGCGGTGGTGGATCGGCTCTGGCGCGAGCTGGGTGCGGATGTGGAGCACATGCAGGTCGAGCGTCACGACGAAGTGTTGGCGGCGACCAGCCATCTTCCGCATTTGCTGGCGTTCGGTCTGGTGGATTCGCTGGCCAAACGCAACGAGAACCTCGAGATTTTCCGTTACGCCGCCGGTGGCTTTCGCGATTTCACGCGCATCGCCGGCAGCGATCCGGTGATGTGGCACGACATCTTTCTCGCCAATCGCGAAGCGGTGTTGCGCACCCTGGATACCTTCCGCAGCGACCTCGACGCCTTGCGCGATGCGGTCGATGCAGGGGATGGTCATCAATTATTGGGCGTGTTCACCCGTGCGCGGGTGGCGCGTGAGCATTTCAGCAAGATCCTGGCACGCCGGGCCTATATGGAAACCGCTGTGAACGCCGATGACCTGACCTTCGTCGCCAACCCTGGCGGCCGCTTGAGCGGGCGTATTCGGGTGCCGGGTGACAAGTCGATCTCGCACCGGTCGATCATGCTGGGTTCGCTGGCCGAAGGTGTGACCGAGATCGAAGGGTTCCTGGAAGGCGAAGATGCCCTGGCCACCTTGCAGGCGTTCCGCGACATGGGCGTGGTCATTGAAGGCCCGCACCATGGGCGCGTGACCATTCATGGCGTGGGTTTGCATGGCTTGAAAGCGCCGCCGGGGCCGATCTATCTGGGCAACTCCGGTACGTCCATGCGCTTGCTGTCCGGGTTGCTGGCGGCGCAGCGCTTTGACAGCGTATTGACGGGCGACGCGTCGTTGTCCAAGCGCCCGATGAGCCGCGTGGCAGAGCCGTTGCGGGCAATGGGCGCGGTGATCGAAACCGGCCCGCAAGGGCGTCCGCCGCTGACCATTCGTGGCGGCCAAACGCTCAAGGGCATGCGCTATGCGCTGCCGATGGCCAGCGCCCAGGTTAAATCCTGCCTGTTGCTGGCCGGGTTGTACGCCGAAGGCCAAACCGCGGTCACCGAGCCGGCGCCCACCCGAGACCATACCGAGCGCATGCTGCGCGGGTTTGGTTATCCGGTGGCGGTGGAGGGGGCGACCGCGTCGGTCGAATCGGGCCATGTGCTTAAGGCGGCCCATATTGAAGTGCCGGGGGATATTTCCTCGTCGGCGTTCTTCCTGGTGGCGGCGTCGATCGCCGAGGGTTCTGAGCTGCTGCTGGAGCATGTGGGCGTCAATCCCACGCGTACCGGGGTGATCGATATCCTGCGCTTGATGGGGGCCGATATCCGCCTGGAAAACCTGCGTGAAGTGGGTGGCGAACCGGTCGCCGACCTGCGTGTACGCGCAGCGCCACTCAAAGGCATCGAGATTCCTGAAGCCCTGGTGCCATTGGCGATCGATGAGTTCCCGGTGCTGTTTGTCGCGGCGGCCTGTGCGCAGGGGCGCACCGTTTTGCGCGGCGCCGCAGAGCTGCGCGTGAAGGAGTCTGACCGCATCCAGGCGATGGCCGACGGTCTGCTGGCGCTGGGGGGCAAGTGTGAACCGACCCCGGATGGGATTATCATTGAGGGTGGCCTGATCGGCGGCGGCGCTGTGCATGCCCAGGGTGATCATCGCATTGCCATGGCGTTCAGCGTGGCATCCCTGCGGGCCACGGCGCCTATTCGTATCCATGACTGTGCCAATGTTGCTACGTCTTTTCCGAACTTTCTGACACTGTGTGCCGATGTCGGCATCCGTGTTGCCCAAGAGGCTCAATTGTGAATATCAAACCACCGGTGATTACCATCGACGGGCCAAGCGGCTCGGGCAAAGGCACGATCGCCGGCATCCTGGCCAAGCGTCTGGGCTGGTGCTTGCTGGATTCCGGCGCGCTGTACCGTCTGCTGGCGTTTGCGGCGCGTAACCACGGCGTCGACCTGACCAACGAAGAGTCCCTGAAGCTGCTGGCGGCGCACCTGGATGTGCAGTTCGTCGGCGCGACGGAAGGTCATCCGCAACGCATCATCCTCGAAGGCGATGATGTAACGGACGATCTGCGTAACGAGCAGGTCGGTTCCTGGGCCTCCCAGGTCGCCGCGCTGCCGGCCGTGCGTGAGGCGTTGCTGCAGCGCCAGCGGGCTTTCCAGGAGTTGCCGGGGTTGGTTGCAGATGGCCGCGACATGGGCACGGTAGTGTTTCCCGAGGCGCCCTTGAAGATTTTTTTGACGGCCAGCGCCGAGGAGCGCGCTCGCCGCCGCTACTTGCAGTTGAAGGGCAAAGTCGATGGTGTTAGTCTGTCGAGTCTGCTAGATGAGATCCGTGCACGCGATGAGCGTGATACCCAGCGTGCAGTAGCCCCGCTCAAGCCGGCGGCTGATGCCATACAGCTGGATTCCACGGAGTTGTCCATCGAGCAGGTGCTGGAACGCATCTTGAGTGAAATCGCCATTCGCGATATCGCCGGGTGATCAAGAAGGCCGCAGGGGACCAGTCATAGTCCTGCGGTGGCTTCTTTTAACTGAAACTGACCCACACCGTCTGGGGTGTGGAGATGGGCGTATTCTTCGCCCTTATCAACAGGAATTAAAATGAGCGAAAGCTTTGCGGAACTCTTTGAAGAAAGCCTAAAAACCCTGAACCTTCAGGCAGGCTCCATCATCACCGGTGTTATCGTTGATATCGATTACCAAGCTCGCTGGGTAACCGTTCACGCTGGTCTGAAGTCTGAAGCTCTGATCCCGCTGGAACAGTTCTACAACGATGCTGGCGATCTGACAATCAATGTCGGTGACGAAGTTCACGTTGCTCTGGACTCGGTTGAAGACGGTTTCGGTGAAACCAAGCTGTCCCGTGAAAAAGCCAAGCGCGCTGAATGCTGGATTGTTCTCGAAGCAGCCTTCGCAGCTGAAGAAGTGGTCAAGGGCGTTATCAACGGTAAGGTTAAAGGCGGCTTCACTGTCGACGTTAACGGCATCCGTGCGTTCCTGCCAGGTTCTTTGGTCGACGTTCGTCCTGTGCGCGACACCACGCACCTGGAAGGCAAAGAACTCGAATTCAAGGTCATCAAACTCGACCAGAAGCGCAACAACGTTGTCGTTTCCCGTCGCAGCGTCCTGGAAGCAGAAAACTCCGCCGAGCGTGAAGCTCTGCTGGAATCCCTGCAGGAAGGCCAACAAGTCAAAGGTATCGTCAAGAACCTCACCGATTACGGCGCATTCGTCGATCTGGGTGGCGTCGATGGTCTGCTGCACATTACCGACATGGCTTGGAAGCGTATCAAGCATCCTTCCGAAATCGTCAACGTTGGCGACGAGATCGATGTCAAGGTTCTGAAATACGATCGCGAACGCAACCGTGTTTCCCTGGGCCTGAAGCAACTGGGTGAAGATCCATGGGTTGCTATCAAAGCCCGTTACCCAGAAAGCACTCGCGTCACCGCGCGTGTTACCAACCTGACTGACTACGGCTGCTTCGCTGAGCTGGAAGAAGGCGTTGAAGGCCTGGTACACGTTTCCGAAATGGACTGGACCAACAAGAACATCCACCCTTCGAAAGTCGTACAAGTCGGCGACGAAGTGGAAGTTATGGTTCTGGACATCGACGAAGAGCGTCGTCGTATCTCCCTGGGCATCAAGCAGTGCAAATCTAACCCATGGGAAGATTTCTCTGGCCAGTTCAACAAGGGCGATAAAATCTCCGGCACCATCAAGTCGATCACCGATTTCGGTATCTTCATTGGTCTGGACGGCGGCATCGACGGCCTGGTTCACCTGTCCGACATCTCCTGGAACGAAGTGGGCGAAGAAGCTGTTCGTCGTTTCAAGAAGGGCGACGAGCTGGACACCGTTATCCTGTCGGTTGACCCAGAGCGCGAGCGCATCTCGCTGGGTATCAAGCAACTGGAAAGCGATCCGTTCTCCGAGTACGTTCAAGAGAACGACAAAGGCGCCATCGTTAAAGGCACTGTGAAAGAAGTTGACGCCAAAGGCGCCATCATCGTTCTGGCCGACGATATCGAAGCGACTCTGAAAGCCTCCGAAATCAGCCGTGACCGCGTTGAAGACGCGCGCAACGTTCTGAAAGAAGGCCAGGAAGTAGAAGCCAAGATCATCAGCGTTGACCGCAAGAGCCGCGTAATCCAACTCTCCATCAAGTCCAAAGACGAAGTGGAAGAGAAAGAAGCCATCCAGAGCCTGAAATCCGCTCCGGAAGCTGCACAAGGCGAGACCACCATGGCCTCCCTGCTGCGCGAAGCAATGGCTAAACAGAACTAAGTTCTGTAAAGCTGTAAAAAGGGCGACTTCGGTCGCCCTTTTTTGTACCTGAAATTCGTTGAATCAACACAGGAGAACCATGGTTCACGGCCTGCTGTCAGAACTGACTATAGTCTTGATAAAAGCGCTCCCGTGTCATGGCTTCAATAAGGATTTCAATGAACAGGCTTATCTTAGTACTCGTAGTGGTAATGCTTGCAGGCTGCTCCATCACCAGCGCCAAGACCCACGCGAGGCGCGGCGTCAGCGGCATCCAGGTAGATTGCTCTGGCCTGGGTAATAGCTGGGAGAAGTGCGAGAAGCGCGCCGCCCGAGAATGCAAGATGCAGGGCTACAAGGTCATCACCAGGTCCAGCGATGCCAAGGACGAAGAGGGCGACTCTCTGTTCGGCTGGAACCCTGCCGGCGCAGTCACCCGCACCATGCTGGTGATCTGCAATTGAGAGCAATGCATGTGCTCTGTGGGTGTTTATTTAACCCGCAGATAAGTTTATGTATGGGCTGTTCAAATTCATCAAGTCATGCTAAAACCTTCGAAGCGCTTTTCCTAGCTGCTTGAAAAAGAAGGGAAAAATATGACGAAGTCGGAGTTGATCGAACGAATTGTCACCCATCAAGGGCTGCTCTCATCCAAGGATGTGGAGCTGGCCATCAAGACCATGCTCGAGCAAATGTCCCAGTGTCTGGCCACCGGTGATCGGATTGAGATCCGTGGGTTTGGGAGTTTTTCGTTGCACTACCGTGCGCCACGCGTCGGCCGTAATCCAAAAACCGGCCAGTCCGTCAGCCTTGACGGAAAATTTGTTCCTCACTTCAAGCCGGGCAAGGAATTGCGCGATCGGGTTAATGAGGATGAGGAAGAAGGGATTTGATTCGTTCGCAGGTGGATATTTATGCTTGGGATTAGGCGGGTTGTACTAATCATATCGATGCTAGTTATCGCAACAATCACTATTGCTTTTATACTTGAAAATCAGCAAGAAACTAGTTTGTCTCTATACGGCTGGACAACTGGTTCTTTGCCAGCTTCGGTGTTCATCACCGGAGCCTTCCTTTTAGGCTTGGCTGTTGCGCCTATCGGAATGCTGATTGGCCGAGTTTTAAAGTTAAGGTCAAAATGACAGGAAATTCATCTTTGATGAGTTAATTTTTAAAAAATCCTGAATTAAAATTTTTGATTTTCATTCTTCAGGCCAAGGCTTTGTATTTATTTCATCGTTTCCTTTGGTGAAATATAGGGCAGTTCCACCGCGTCTCAATAAAGTAAATCTTGCAAAAGAGTAGTGGCGAAATGCCTTTGTTTTAACGTTCGTCAGTCTCATTTGGTGTGTATCTCGTCACTGTGTTGGAAAGTTTGATCACGTTGAGATAATATTAATCCGTCGGGCAAGCGCTATTTTTGGGTTTTCCGCAAATTGTGTCGGCTGAGCGCTATGTCGATCATGTGGATGGTTATGAGGCCGTCGGAGATGGGCCATCGCTATTCCTTCAAGTTAGAGAATGAGAACAAGGCTGATCATGCCCAGCATCGAATTCAATATCAAGTAGTTGAAATTGTTTCCATGCTGGGTGTAAGTGGCTCGTATAAATTCTGTGCTTCGTTATTGAGTTTGAATAAATAATGGATAGTGATAAGTACTTAGTTTCGATAGTCATAGCAACCCATAACCGCTCTGGTTATGCAATTTCATGTGTGCAAAGTTTATTAGATATTGACTCTGAAAGTATTCAAGTCGTTGTGCATGATACAAGTAATGATAACTGCGAGTTACTATCGTGGGTTAAAAAAAATCCACATCCTAGGCTGTTATATGTCCATTGGCAGGATCGACTGTCAATGACCGAGAATCATGAAAGAGCCGTTCGTCTCGCGGATGGGCGTTATGTATGTCTGATTGGTGATGATGATACAGTTTCACGCTATATTGTTGAAGTTGCAGAGTTTGCAAAAGAAAAAAATATACAAATGCTTACTCCAAGTTTAAAGGCGGCGTATTACTGGCCTGACTTTCGGACAAAAAATTATGGAGCTGCACATGCAGGAAGAATCTATATATCTGAATTTGATTGTAGTCTGACTCAATTTGATTTGAATGAAAGATTGGGTGTTGCATTAAGTATGGCTTGTCAAGGTACTGATGGTATGCCAAAGCTATACCATGGTTTAGTTTCAAGACGTTTGTTGGATCAAATTATTAATGATAATGGCCTATTGCTACATGGCACCAGCCCTGATGTGTCTGCGTCTGTCGGCTTAAGTCTTCTCGGTGGCACATATCATTTATTAGATTTTCCTTTTACGATGCCTGGAGGAGGTGGTAATAGCAACAGCGGAAGAAGCGCGATAGGTACGCATAAAGGTAATTTGAAAGAAGACCCCCACCTCACGCCCTTTAAAAAGTTAAATTGGCCTGAAATTATTCCATCGTTTTTTAGCGTCGAAACTGTCTGGGCGCATGCAGCGTGGGAAACGCTTTCAGTGCACAATAATATAAATGGGTTTAACTTTGCGAGACTTTATGCCTTGTGTTTTTTTTATCATCCCGATTATTTAAAAGACTCAGTTGGCGCGTGGAGAATTGCAAAGAAAAGTAAAATTGAGAATGTGGGTTACTTTGATGTTTTCAAGGAACTATTCTCTGTTGCTGCGCGCTTTATAAGGCTCAAGTTGAAGCGACTTCTAAATCCAGGGCCAAGCAATGGTGCAAGTGTAATAGGGGTTGTAGATAACGTTTTTTTGGCTAGAAAACAGTTGGATAGCCATTTGCAAAAGCGTTTAGATGAACGACCAATATCATCATGGATGTTGAAGACTAAAAAATAAAAAAGAGCGAATGAAGCATCGTGTTAAAACAAAGTAATCTCAGATCATTATTGTTGGCCAGTCTCTCCGGTAGACTAGTGTACGCGTTCGCAAGTATATTTTCGTTACCCTGGTTGGCCAGCTTGCTCGGCGCTGAGGCGGTCGGATTAGTGGGATTTTTTACCACAATTGCTATGGTGATGATGATATTTGAAGGGGGCTTAACTAGCAGCCTTATTCAAAAGTTATCATCCAGTAAGGCTCAAGAGTTAAGGGGGCTTGCGCGCTATAAAGTGTCTGCTGGATCAATGGCACTAACCTACTTCGCCTTCTTTATATTCTTAGGCATTTTAATATCGACAATAGTCATAATTAGCTCAAAAGCCATAGTAGAAAATTGGTTGAATTTTAATCTAATGTCTGGAGCAGATGTAGTAGATTCATTAGTATGCATTGGTCTTTTTGTAGGTATGTCTTTACCGATAATGATACTCCAAGGCGTGCTAATTGGTCGAGAACGCCAATTTAGGCTGAATCTTGTCTATATACCATATTCTCTGGCAAGAACGTTAGGTGCTTTAATAGTTGTCTATTTTTTTTATAGCTCAAATAACATAAAGCTTTACTTTGTAGTTCAGGTTGTTATTCAGGTTTTCTATTTGCTTGGACTGGTTTATTTTTCGTTTAGAGAGTTTTCAGATGTATATGATAAAATTTGTATTAAGTTTGGTTATTTGAAGAAAGGGATTTCGTTTAGTCGCGGAGTTTTCTTTATTTCAATAACTACCGTTTTTGTAGTGCAGTTTGATAAAATATATTTAAGTGGGCACAGCACTTTGGTTGAGTATGCAGCTTATACTTTAGCTAGCACTATAGCAGGGATGCCCTATGTTTTTTCGTCGGCATTGAACTCGGTTTTATTTCCCCGATTTTCAATTAATTTAAATATTTTAGATGAAACAAAGATTTTGGATGTGTTTCGAGCATCCAGTATCGGTGTGGTTTTGTTGATGGGAGTACTGTGCCCCGCAATTTATTTTTATGGCGAAGATGCTTTAAAAATGGTATTCCCCCTAGCGCTCGCAAAAAATGTTAGCAGTATCCTTCCAGTTTTGATCGTTGGCACAGCGTTGCAGTGTCTGTTAATTGTACCGTTTGCGCTCCAGCTGGCCGCTAAATGGACTTCAATGTCGTTAAAGTTGAACTGTGCTTGGTTGCCAATAGTGATAGTCGTTTTACCTCTTTTGGTTTCAATTTATGGTGTAATTGGTGGGGCTTACAGTTGGCTACTATATAACATGTATATGTGTTGCATGACGTTTTACTTTGTGGGTAAAAGGTTTGATTTTGTTAGAGTCGTAAATCGTGAATTAATATCTTGTTTATTATTCACGATTATAATTGCGGCGATAATTTTTAATTTTGTAAAGCTCTACGCAAATGAATTTTTTAATGTTTATACGGTGCTTTGCTTAGAGTCTATAAGCGTAGTCATAATGTTTTTATGTGGTTTTTTGGTTTTTAAAAAGACCCTATTGAAATTCAAGTGACTTTTAGGGTTTTGAGATTATCGCCGGAGGAATGAATATATGAGAGTTTTAGTCTTAGGTGTCACTGGAATGTTGGGGAGTTCCGTGTTCAATGAGTTGAGTCTTGATAAGCGCTACAATGTAAACGGCACGCTAAGAAATGCGGACGGGTTGAAGTATTTCGACGAAAAGCTTCACCCGAATCTGATCACAAATGTAGATGTGCTTGATATTGAGCAGTTGTTAAATGTATTTATAAAAATTAAGCCTGACGTAGTCATTAACTGTGTTGGCCTAATTAAGCAATTTGCCACGTCAAAAGATCCGCTTGTCGCTATTCCACTTAATGCTTTGCTACCGCATAGATTATTAAAGCTGTGCGAACTATGTGGTTCTCGTTTGGTACATATAAGCACTGATTGCGTGTTCTCCGGGCGGAGTGGCGGGTATATTGAAACTGACCAATCTGATGCTGAAGACCTTTACGGTAGATCCAAATTTATTGGAGAAGTCACTGATTCAAAAAATGCAATAACATTAAGAACTTCAATCATAGGTCACGAATTAAACTCTAAGAACTCTCTAGTTGATTGGTTTTTGTCGCAACAAGGGACCGTAAAAGGTTATTCCAATGCAGTCTTTTCGGGTTTACCTACCGTTGAATTAGCTGCGGTAATAAGAGATTACGTATTGCCTGATAACAGTGTGTATGGTCTTTACCATGTATCGAGTGATGCAATTGACAAATTAGCGTTGTTGCGTTTAATTGCTAAAAATTATCAGAAAGATGTCGTGCTGATCCCTGATGACTCGGTGAAAATTGACCGTTCTCTGGACTCTAGTAAATTTCGATCTATAATGGGCTATAATCCGCCGTCATGGGACGTATTGGTCTCAAAAATGAGAGCGACGATGTGAGTAAGTATAAGTTAGGTGTAGAAATGTTTGATGATAAAATCTTAATGATCACTGGTGGGACTGGCTCTTTTGGTAATACGGTCCTTAAAAGGTTTTTAGATACTAACGTTAAAGAAATTAGAGTCTTTAGTCGAGACGAAAAAAAGCAGGAAGATATGCGAATAGCATTATCTAATGACAAAGTTAAATTTTATTTGGGTGACGTTCGTGATTACTCAAGTTTAAAACATGCAATGATTGATGTTGATTATGTATTTCATGCGGCAGCGCTAAAACAGGTACCTTCTTGCGAATTTTTCCCTATGGAGGCTGTTAAAACTAACGTGATTGGAACGGAAAATGTTCTGAACGCTGCTATTGATAATAACGTGAAGCGTGTTGTGTTGCTCAGTACTGATAAAGCGGTATATCCAATTAACGCTATGGGTATATCAAAGGCGCTTGGTGAGAAAATATTAATTGCTAAATCCAGGAGTGTACGAGAGGGCGGGCCCATCTTCTGCGCGACTCGCTATGGTAATGTTATGGCTTCAAGAGGGTCGGTTATTCCTCTTTTCGTAGAGAAGATTAAGGCCGGTGTACCGTTAACAGTAACAGATCCTAAAATGACTCGTTTTTTGATGAGCTTAGAGGATTCTGTAGACCTCGTACTTCATGCATTTGAGCATGGTGAGCAAGGTGATATTTTTGTCCAAAAAGCCCCAGCGAGCACTATCGGAAATTTGACTATTGCTTTGCAAGAGCTCTTTTCCAGTAACGTTCCCGTAAAAATTATTGGTACACGCCATGGTGAAAAACTTTATGAGTCTTTAGTTTCCCGTGAGGAAATGGCCAAGGCAACAGATATGGGACGCTACTATCGTATTCCCGCAGATAATAGAGATTTGAATTACGATAAATTTATTGTCGAAGGGCATCCTGAAGCAAATATTATCGATGATTACACCTCCCATAATACCGAGCTTTTAGGTGTGGAAGGTATTAAGAGCTTGCTCATGACGCTGAATTACATACAAGATAGTTTAAAATGATCTCTTAGTTTGATAGCGTGGTTTTATTTTGAGCATTAACGTGTCCGGTAAATGTTGATCTTGGTTTTTTATGCTATTGAGGTTTATATGGTTGGGCGGTATTAATGAACGATAAGGCGCAAATGAGCTTGCCGACGTATGCTGATGTTAGCGTTGTGATCCCTTGCTATCGCTGTAAAGATACGATAAGGCGTGCTCTTGACTCTGTCTATTCCCAAACACTGCGACCATCTGAGATTATACTTGTTGAAGATGCAAGCGGTGATGGAACCTTGGAGTTTTTGGAATTGTTAGTTAAGGATTATCCTGGAGGTTGGTTGAGGGTAATTCCGCTCAGTTCGAATTGTGGTCCAGGTACTGCGAGAAATACTGGCTGGGATAAATCAAAAAATAGATACGTTGCATTTTTGGACTCAGATGATAGCTGGCATCCTCAAAAGCTTGAAATACAATATGGATGGATGGAGCGCAATCCTGATTTTTCGCTCACGGGGCAAATTGGTATTGTGGTTGATGGGATTTCAAATGACGCTTTGAAAAGTTACAAAGTCGATGATTATTTATTTGATAAGGTCTCCAAAACTAGATTGCTCCTATCTAATAAGTTTTCTACTCCTTCTGTGTTGTTAAAGCGTGACATAGCAATCAGATTTTCTGCTGGCAAGCGTTTTTGTGAGGATTACGAACTCTGGTGTAGGTTAATATGTGCAGGATATATTTGTGCTACTGTAAACATTCCCTTAACCTTTTGTTATAAGCCATTGTATGGTCATGCTGGACTCAGCGGTGATCTCTGGGGAATGGAAAAAGGTGAACTTGATGTTTATAATGTTTTGCGAAAGTATGGGTATATAGGTCTAACTAAGTCCTTAATTTTGAAAGGGTGGTCGTTAATTCGTTATTGGCGACGTGCATTAATGTATAAATATCTCTCTCAACGCACATGATATATTTGGCCGGCTGGGTCTTTATTTTTTTGGCATTTATCCTGACTTCAATCTCAGGATATAGAACTTCAATTTTTTTATACGTGGTGGTTTTCGTTTTTCTTCTAATGTCTTTTTTCCGAGGCCTTGTAGGTACAGACACATATGCCTATGAAATAATAGTTGGACACCTGTCTGGTGGTCCTGTATGGACTGGCATGGAGCCTGGATTTGTTTTAATTAGCTGGTTACTCCTAGAAATTACGGGTGATGCTTCAGTCACGGTGAGAATACTTGGACTTTTGGTTTTTTGCGCTTTGTTTATTTACATATATAGGTCAAATAAACTGGAGAAGTTTTTATTAGTTTCTTATATTTTGCCTGCTTTTATATATCAATATAGTATGAATGGTTTAAGAGTGGGTATAGCTGCGATGATGATTTTACTCGCTACCCAAGAATTAAGACAAGATAGAGCAGTACGTGGAGTGGGGCTGGCAACTGCATCTTTGTTTTTTCATTATTCCACCTTGGTTTCTATGGTCTTATTATGGGCTTCTAAAATTAGGTGGGCTAGAACCCAAAATATATTGATCGTTCCCTTAGCAGTATTATTGGCCCTATGTTTTTTTATTTTTAATGAGAGTTATTTTTACGGTAAAATTAATTCGTATCAAGGCTTTGAGTCTCCCAGTTCATTTTCGGGGTTGGGAAAAATACTGACGCTTTTAGTGCTGGTTTCTGGTGTCTTCATGTCAAACTTAGCGCGAGCTGATAAAGCAAAGCTTTTACTGCTGGGGCTCGGATCTACGTTAATATTTTGGTTTGTTTCGACAATATCTTACGCAGGGCTTCGTTTTTTAGATCTTTTATCATTTGCCTACCCACTTTGTATACTTGTAGTTTATAACAGTCGTAAATTAGAGTTTGGAAGGTTTATGAAAATCACGCTTGTCGTGGCTGGCCTACTTGCTGCACTGATGAGTTACAGGAATTTTATAAACGAAGAGGGCCAGGGCCCTTCGCCTTTTTTACCTTACCACTTAAAAAAGTTTTAAGATATATGGTTGCTACTCAACCTAGATTTGCCGTTTATCCTCTTTACTTGATATGAGATTTATATAATAGCTATATATTGGAGAGTTATGAGAATTTTGGTCTTGGGTGCTAACGGTTTTATAGGTTCAGCTTTTATTGAGCTACTGCGCACGCTAAACGTGGAAGTTCGAGCGTTGGTGCGCAGGAATCTAAATGCCGACCATGATTTTATAGAGTTAAGAGTTGGGGATTTAACTGATAAAAACTTAAACTTTGAAAAACTATTAGAAGGCTGTGACGTAATTGTCAACTGTGCTGGCGAAGTCAAGAATCCTTCGCTTATGCAGGCGCTACATGTCAAGGCGACGACAGATCTACTCAAAGCAGCTAATAATTTGTGTATTGCGGGTAACTTAATTCACTGGGTTCAATTAAGTAGTGTTGGTGCATATGGTAGTTCGAAAGAGGAAAGAGTAGTCACCGAGGCCACACCAACCAATCCAGTTGGCGACTACGAGGTTACTAAAACGTTAGCCGATACAATTATCATGAATAATAAGACAGCTGGATTTTCTTATACGATTTTAAGGCCTTCTAATGTGTTTGGCCGAAACATGACTAATAACTCTTTGCGCCAACTTGGCAATATGGTTAAAAAAAAGGTGTTTTTTTTTATTGGATATTCGCCCGCCATTGCTACTTATGTACATGTTGATGATGTTGCGACAGCGCTTTATTTGTGTGCAACTAAGGCGCATGCAAAAGGACATGTCTTCAATATATCTAATGATTGTACGTTAAAAGAGTTTATTGCCGGTATGGCCAATGCCTTAGATGTGCCAGTTCCAAAAATAATTGTACCTGAATACTTAGCGAGATGTGTTTTAGGCTTAGCCAGTATGATATTGCCGATTCCTATTACGCAAAACCGAATAGACGCGTTGGTGCGACGTACGACGTACCCAAGCGATAAGATGCATAGGGTGTTGGGTTTCTCTCCAGAAAAATCTGTCCCTAAAACTATTTGTGAGATATTTTAGTAAATGTGAATCCAAAAATAGGCCTGTATGTTTTGAGTTTACTTAGTGATGGGTTATATATAGAGATGAAGATGCTCAAGGATTTACGAGTCGCTCGCGTGTCGACAGTACCTTTTTTCGTTGTCACTCAACTAAAATCGCAAATTAATACTCTTTGCTCTAATGGTGTTAGCGTTACAATCATTACAAGTGATGAGGAATTTCCGGGGCAACTGAGACAGTTTAACGGCGCAAATTTTATTTCGGTCAATATGGCTAGGCAGATAAATATAGTTCAAGATCTTTCGAGCCTGTTTAAATTATACAAGGTCTTCAAGTCGGAAAAGTTTGACATTGTACATTCTACAACTCCCAAAGCGGGGCTTTTATGCTCCATAGCTGCTCGACTCGCAGGTGTCCCTGTAAGGCTTCATACATTTACCGGACAGCCTTGGGTAACAATGTCAGGAGTAAAAAAAGAGATACTCAAGTTGTGTGATAAAATTATTGCGAAGTTAAATACCCATTGCTACGCAGATAGTTTAACGCAAAGAGACTTTTTGGTTGGAAGTAAAGTTGTAAAAAAGGAAAATATTTCTGTGCTTGGCTTAGGCTCGCTATCGGGTGTTGACCTCGCAAGATTTGATAAGAGAAAGTATTCTCCGCTAGTTATTTCTCAATTGAAAAATGACTTGGGTATTCCCGAAAATGGGAAAGTAATTCTATTTGTTGGAAGAGTTACCCCCGAGAAGGGTATACGGGAGTTAATTGATGCCTTCGTATCTGTGTCGGCAACTGACGATTTGATTCATCTATTGTTGGTGGGGCCGACTGAAGATAATGGTAGTGATATGTTCAGCTCTATAGAAAATAGTCCTATTTGGAAAAAGGTCCATAATGTCGGTTTTTCAGATGAGCCTGAAAAGTTCATGGCGGCGGCCGATATTCTTTGCTTGCCCAGCTATCGTGAAGGATTTGGTACCGTCGTAATTGAGGCCGCAGCAATGGGTATCCCGACAGTCGGTACGTCGATTTATGGATTGTCTGATGCTGTAGTTGATGGGGTGACGGGACGCTTAGTGCCTTCGATGGACTCAGTGGCTTTAGGAAGGGTCTTGCGTGAGGTGCTTGGTAATTCAGCTTTGATGAGGGATATGGGCGAAAAAGCTTCTGCTAGAGCTATTCATGAATTTGACTCAATAAAGTTGTCTAACTTAATGATGGATGAATACAGGAAATTTTCTGGTTGAAAATAATTTCAATTATTGGTTTAGTGTTGATGATTTGTTCGTTAGTTAGATAGTCTTTGAGAAAAATTTGTTTTCGTGGAAGAGTAAAAAATGAACTATTGGATTTGTTTTTTGATAATGGTGGCATCATGGCTATTAACCATTTTTTTTCGTAATTATGCATTGTCAAAAGATATCCTAGATATTCCTAATGAACGTAGTTCTCATATTCTTCCTACACCTCGCGGCGGCGGAGTGGCTATAGTGATTACGTTCATTATAGCGCTTATATTTTTTTATTTTTTGGATAATATTGTTCTTGATTATTTTATAGGGCTGCTTGTGTCTAGTGTGTTGGTGGCCAGCGTCGGATTTATAGACGATAAAGTTAACCTATCTGCTCGTTGGAGGCTAATTGGACATTTTGTTGCAGCGATATGGGCGCTGTTTTGGATTGATGGACTACCAATAATTGATTTTTTTGGATTTGAAATTGAATTGGGGATTGTAGGTAGTTTGTTAGCTGTTTTTTATCTAGTATGGATGTTGAATCTTTATAATTTCATGGATGGTATCGATGGAATAGCTAGCCTTGAGGCTATCTGTGTCTGTCTTGGTATGTGTATTGTCTATCAGTTAACTGGCGCCCAGGAGCTTATGCTATTGCCGTTATCTCTCGCTATGGCTGTGGTAGGTTTTCTGTTTTTGAATTTCCCCCCAGCTAAGATATTCATGGGCGATGCGGGAAGCGGGTTTCTAGGATTTGTCCTTGGGCTATTTTCCCTTCATGCGGCTTGGTACTCGCCGAAATTTTTCTGGTGCTGGCTAATTTTATTGGCCGTATTTATCACGGACGCCACAATAACTCTCATTCGTCGATTTTTCCGAGGTCTGAAGGTGCATGAAGCGCATCGAAGCCATGCCTACCAATTCGCATCTAGGCGTTTAGGCTCCCACCTGGCTGTCAGCTTAGCGGTATGCGCTATAAATATCCTTTGGCTACTCCCTATATCCATATTTGTGGCGCTGGATCTTGTGGAAGGAACAACAGGATTAGCGTTAGCCTACATCCCGCTGGTTTTACTGACCATAAATTTTGATGCAGGTAAGGATGAAGCGCGCTAGTATTGTTTGTGTTATTAAGGTTATGTGAATTTGAAATTCGTCGAAAATCTATTTGCGTATTTGACTATTTAGACATTGGAAGCGCTTGAGGGAGATATGGATAGGATCAGAGGTTTTTTGCTAGGCCTTCCACGTCGGCAGAAAAGATTAGTTCAGGTTGGCACTGATATCGCGCTGACGTGGTGTGCTTTATGGGCAGCATTTATCGTGCGTTTAGGTATTGAGGAAATGGCCGATCCCATATTTCAACATGCCTGGCTTTTCCTTAGCGCTCCGATCGTAGCGATTCCTCTATTTATGAAGTTTGGTCTGTATAGAGCAGTTATGCGTTATTTTGGTAATGATGCATTGATAGCTATTATAAAGGCTGTGAGCCTGTCTTCATTAATACTAGGGTTTATTCTTTATTGGTATAGTAATCATCAGAGCGTGGTGCCTCGTTCTATAATATTTAACTACTGGTGGCTTAGCTTGGTTTTAATTGGTGGACTGCGCCTTGCTATGCGCCAATTTTTTCTGGGTGACTGGTTTACGGCCGGTCAACAGATACCGTTTACTGGTCGCGAAAGCTCACTGCCACGAGTTGCTATCTACGGTGCAGGGGCCGCGGGAAACCAACTAGTCGCTGCATTACGTGTTGGGCGAGTAATGCGTCCGGTTGCGTTTATTGACGACGACGCTAGTATCTCTGACCGGGTAATTTCAGGGCTTCAAGTTTATAAACCTAAACATATTCAGCGCATGATTGATGTAACAGGTGCACAAGAGATACTATTGGCTATTCCTTCTTCTAACCGAGGTCGACGTCGTGAGGTTCTCAGTTTCTTAGAAGGATTTCCTCTTCATGTGAGAAGTGTTCCTGGATTTATGGACTTGGCCAGCGGTCGAGTTAAGGTTGATGACATTCAAGAAGTGGATATTGCTGACTTATTAGGACGTGATTCTGTTCCAGCCCAAAGTGAATTACTTGAACGCTGTGTTGCTGATCGCACAGTACTAGTAACAGGGGCGGGAGGATCCATCGGTTCGGAGCTTTGCCGACAGATACTCACGCTACGCCCTACGACATTGTTACTATTCGAACATAGTGAGTTTAATTTATATAGCATTCTTTCAGAGCTCGAGCAGAGGATTTCACGTGAGTCGTTGTCCGTGAAAGTATTACCTATTCTAGGTTCAGTTCGAAACGAAAAAAAGTTACTGAGTGTCATGAAAACCTGGAAAGTGGAAACTGTATATCATGCCGCCGCATATAAGCATGTCCCAATGGTTGAGCATAATATTTCAGAGGGCGTTCTTAATAACGTCTTTGGTACGCTAAATGCCGCGCAGGCGGCCATTCAGTCTGGTGTTGCTAATTTCGTTTTGATTTCAACAGATAAGGCAGTACGGCCAACTAATGTGATGGGCGGTACGAAGCGCATTGCTGAGTTGGTCTTGCAAGCGCTCAGTAATGAACAAGCCCCAGTATTATTTGATGACAAGTCTAGTGTCTCTCGGGTTAATAAAACACGCTTCACCATGGTCCGTTTCGGAAATGTATTAGGTTCTTCCGGCTCGGTAATTCCCTTATTTCATAAGCAAATAAAAAATGGTGGTCCTCTAACGGTGACTCACCCAAAGATAACCCGATACTTCATGACAATCCCTGAGGCTGCGCAACTTGTTATTCAAGCAGGTTCTATGGGGTTGGGCGGGGATGTATTTGTATTGGATATGGGGGAACCTGTTCGAATTGTTGCTTTAGCAGAAAAGATGATTCATCTCTCCGGTCTGAGTGTTCGGTCTGAAAAAAATCCACAAGGAGATATATCGATTAATTTTACTGGCTTACGTCCAGGGGAGAAGTTGTACGAGGAATTGCTGATCGGCGACAATGTTTCAACCACTCTGCATCCAATGATCATGCGCGCAAATGAGGATGCTATAAAATGGGATCAATTAAAGGTTAAGTTGTCTTCACTGCTTGAAGCCATAAATCTTGATGACTATGATTGCATTCGTCAATTACTTCGCGATACGGTAAGCGGTTACTCTCCCGAAGGTGAAATTGTTGACTTGTTCCATCAACAACGATTACTTGAACCTTAATGCGAGGAGATTATCGTATGCGACGTAATATTAGTACGGGGCAATCCCAGTTCAATAAAAACCCATGACGTAACATCGTTTTTACAGGCCGGTTAATACCGGCCTTTATGTATTTGTTTTTATGTTGTGAATGGTTTAGCATTTAGTTTTATTTGCGGCATTCAATATACAGAGAAAGTTCTGGGCAGGTTGAATCAAATAATGCTTTGTTTCTTAGAATAGGGGAGTGTGATTGTAAGTATCTCGATTCATAAATTTTCGAAAATTTAGATTTTCTTAGCATTTCAGTTATTTTATCTGCGTCGAACCAGTTTATATGATCGCCGTAGTGATCTTTTTGAATGTCTTTAGGTACTCTTTCAATTATCGAGTTAAAAGCCTCCCTCTTAGGTAGGTTGAGAAAAATCTCTCTAATTTCTTTATTTGTAATTCTTTGCTCACTCTTTATTGGATGAGTTTCAGTTAGTGCTGTCGCAAAGTGGTCTAAAAAGCATTGTTCAATGCTTGTGTTATAGACTCCGTAGGCGTTTGGCCACTTCCAAAAAAGTGCATCCCCACGGAGGTACGCATCGTATTCAAGACCCATGTCAGGACAGGTTATTCTAAAAAAGCCTCCAGGCTGTAAGCATCTGTATACTTCGCTGAATAAAAATTCAACATCATCGTCGTTTAAATGTTCAATGACGTGCGACGTGTAAGCTACCTTTAGTGAGTTATCTTCCAATGGTATAGCATTACGTGAAGTTAGATCGTGTTGAATATTTAAATTGTCTTTTTGGTCATTCTTGTAATATTCATTGGGATTGTCCAAATTATGCCAATAAGGATGGAAGAAGGATCCTGCACCTATGTTTAAATATCTTGGTGTTTTTGGTCGATGAGTTTCTTCATACGCGGAAGTATTCGTGCCTCGATCAATCTTATTTATCTCCAATCCCAAAGGTGATAGGACCTGGTTTATTAAGATTTTTCCCGTTTTTAGCAGGCTCATAACTTTTTATCTCAAAGTAGTGGTTTTATAAGGCTTAATATCTTGTTTGCAGATTATAATTTTTGATATTTGCGTTAGGTGTGGCCTGAAAAATACAGGGCGTACAGCTAGTTATAGTTAAAGATAATCATAACGTCGGTTTGTCTTTTTATCAACAGTTAGCTGTAGGTTTGTTGAAACTGTACCTCATAGGAATTTCGTTTTTTTGTGCGTGTTTTGGATTTTTTGCCTTAACTAGCTTTTATCCGTTTTTTATTAGCGGGCGTTTTGTTTTTGTTTCTAACCGAATTTATAGGTGTATGTGATTTGAACGGTTAATAATTTTCCGCTGCTGGATAAGTACTTCGAAATTTTTTATGGCGCTCTCATGAACTTTTTGCCAGCGTCAATAATTGCTAGTTCTGGCGAAGTTGATGGTGTCCACCCTAGCAGGCTCTTACATTTGGATGAGTCAATTTCTAGGGATTCGCACAGCTGTGTGTAAGTTCTCTGTTTACCCAATAGTATGGCTAACGCTTTTAAAAAGAAGAGTGGTATAGGTAACAGTAGCGCTTTCCGTCCCATGCCTTCGGCTAAGAGTTCAGCAATTTGTCTAGTGGAAAAGTTTTGCCCATCAGATATCAAAAATATTTGGTTGCTGGCATTTTTGTGCTCAATGCAAAGGCAAATGAAGTCCACAAGGTTTTCAAGTGCGATCATGCTTCTAGCGTTGTGGACTTTACCCAGCGGTAATGGTAGACCAGACCTGACGAGCTTTAGTAGTCTTCGGAAGTTGCCCGGTGCGTGCGCCGCATACACTAACGGTGGACGTATAATCACAACTTCCATTTGGCTATTGTCAGCGATCTGTAATAACCCAGTTTCAGCTTCCCTTTTCGAAATGGCATAATCGGTTTGAGGATTGAGCTTAGAGGTATCTGAGAAAGGCTCTTTATATGTGTGAGCTCCATTTACACCTATTGAGCTGATAAAAATGAAACGTTTAACTCCTAGCGCCGCTGCTTGTTTTGCTAAATTAAGAGTAGCCTCGGTGTTGGTTTCTCTGAAAAGCTCAAGTGCGTTATCTTCATGTTTCAATACGTGAGCGCGTCCAGCGGTATGAATGACACATTCAACATCATTCATCACTTCATTCCATGATGTGCTAGAGCTAAAATTTCCGACATTGAAAACTTGGCAAGATCTTTCTATGTCTGATTTTGATGAGCGTGTTGCGATTATTGTCGAATACTTTTTTTGTTTGAGTAATTGGTTTAGTAACGCTGAGCCAACGAAACCAGTAGCTCCCGTAAGAAGTATTTTTTTCATTTCTAAAACTCATTTTTATAAAAGGCTTAACAAGAATTTTACATTGTTCGAGAATTATCTGATTTTGGTATTGCTTGGACATAATGGTATACATTTTGTTCTTGACTATAACAAGGTTTTTTCCAAAGCATAATGGTGTTCTATTTCTGTCCCTGAGGGATAAACGCTACGAATTTTAAGGTAAGTCGCTGTCATATTCACACATTGTAACGTAGGTTTTTTTGACGGAGCCCCATTTTCATCTAACTTTGAAAAGCAGCTTCGGAAAAGCTGCTTTTCCCTCAACGATGTCATGGAGCGTCACCGATGCAAAACACCTACCTCACCTCCCTAGTCTTCGCCTTCCTCACCAGCTTCTCCCTCGCCACCACCGCGGCCCCGTCCGTCAAAACCGATGCGCCGGCGCCCATCACTGCGCAGATGCCCACGGCCGAGCAATCCGCCAAGGTCAATCTCAACGCAGCTGACGCCGAGACCCTGCGTCGCGACTTGTTCGGTATCGGGGCGGCGAAGGCTAAGGCGATCGTCGCCTACCGCGAAAGTAACGGTCCGTTTACTGCGGTGGATGAATTACTGGAGGTGAAGGGGATCGGCAAGGCGCTGCTGGAGAAGAATCGCGATAGGCTGTCAATCAACTAAACAAAGGGGAGGGCCGGTCATTGATCGGCCTTTTCATTCTCCGGCACCTGGTTTTTCAAGCTTTCTCGTACCACGGCCATGATCCGCTTCGCTAATGCAGAATCCTCGACGCTCCTGGCCAGCACCAATGCTCCGACCAGGGTCGACATCATCACCAGGCTTTCTGCATCGCCACGTCCTTCCCCTAAAGCTGTTTCAATCTGCTTGAGCCTGGCGCCGAGCACTTCGTCTGTTGTCTTACTCGGTTGGCCTCTCAGGCCCAGTTCCGAGGACATGGTGGGCAGTGGGCAGCCTTGATCCGGCGAGGTCAGGTGCCATTCCGACAGGTAGCTGTCGATGAACGCGTGCAGCGGGTGTTCCTGGCTGAACAGCGTCTCGCAGTGGGCATCCAGCTCCGTCGCAGCGGCTTGCAGCGCCTTTTCTACCAGTTCGTCCTTGGACTTGAAGTGTGCGTAAAACCCGCCATGCGTGAGGTCCAGTGCTTTCATCAATGGCTGCAGGCCGGTGGCGCCGATGCCGTCGCGGCGAAAGCGTATTGAGGCTTCCTTGATGATGCGTTGGTGGGTCTGGGCTTTGTGGTCTTGGGAATAACGCATAGGAAGGCCTCGGTTACAGGCTCATATCTTAACCAACTTGGACTTTTTTACACGCGCATTGGCATTGGCATGGAACGTGATTACGTCTACATAACAGATTGTTCAACAATCCAGAGGTGGTCATGACGTCCGGTCTGTCTTTAGCCGACCAAATTGCGCTGGAACTGCGCGCCGACATCATCGGCGGGCGGCTGTTGCCGGGGATGCCGTTGGTGGAGGCGGATCTGGTCAGGGTCTACAACGCGTCGCGCAATACCATACGCGAGGCGCTGCATCGGCTCGGGCAGGAAGGCCTGACGCGTTACGTGCGTAACAAGGGCGTGATGGTCCGGCGACTGGAACGCGCGCAGGTGCGTGACTTGTTTGTGGTCCGTCGCACTCTGGAGTTGCAGGCCATCGCCCACAGCCCTGCGCTCACCGACGAGCAAGCCGAGCGCATGCAAAATGCTATCGACGCCACCACCCTGGCCCGTGAGCGTGAGGATTGGCGCGCGGTGGCCACCCACAGTCTGGTGTTCCATCAACACATTGTCGGGTTGATGCGCAGCCCGTTGTTCGATGAGTTTTTTGCTCAAGTCATCGCCCAGTTGCGGCTGGTGTTTTGCGCCGCGCCCGATGAGCAGCGCTTTCAGTCGCCCTGGCTGGAGCGTGATCGCGAGATTTACCACTTGCTGCTTCAACAGAACAAACCGGCGGCAGGGGAGGCGATGAGCCTGTACCTGGACGATTCGGAACGTCTGTCGCTGGCCCTGTTTCTCCACCCCTGATCGAGGATCTGCACCATGTACAAAGACTATCCGGCCGCTTATCAGGTCAGCAAAGGTTCGGCGTTGCAGGTCGACGCGGCGTTTTACGAGCGCATTCGTGACCGAACGGATCAACGCCGCCTGATCGAACAATTCGAGGTGCCGATTCGCACGGGCAGGGCGTGGAAGGTGCCGGCCGGGCATGTGTTTCGTGTGACCACGCCAGTGGGGCCGCAGGTGGGTGACTTCAATGTGTGGAACGCCAATGACCCGCGCGAACGTCTTTGGGCTGCGCGTACCCGGCAGTTGCAGGGCGCGCATGTGAGCACCCATGACCGCTTGTGGTCGAACCTGCCCTTTCTGCGGCCGTTGGTGACGATCACCGATGACAGCCTGGCCGGTTACGGCATCGATGAGCACGGCGGTCGCCTGCACGATCTGCTCGGCACCCGCTGCGACCCCTATGTGAACCGCATGCTCACCGGAGAGGATTTCCATCACCATTGCCACTCCAACCTGACCCGCGCGGTGCTACCCCACGGTCTGACGGAATTCGACGTGCATGACGTGCTGAATATTTTCCAGTGCACGGGCCTCAATCACGACGACATGTATTTCATGAAAGCCTGCCCGGCGCAGAAGGGCGACTATCTGGAGTTCTTTGCCGAGATTGATTTGCTGTGTGCGTTGTCGACCTGCCCGGGCGGTGACTTGTCGCTGCCCATGTGGGGGCCGGACGCACAGGATCCGCTGACGGTGTGCCGTCCGCTGGGAGTTGAGATTTATAAGCTTGAGGATGAACTGCTGAACGGCTGGAGCCAGCCTGAACGTGCTGCCTACAACGGGCAGCACGGTTTGCATATTGCCAAGACTGCTTGGGAGTAAACCAAGGTTCAGCGATCCTGCGCGTCCTTGGCATCCGCCTGGGCGTTGCGCTCGGCCACGCGTTTGCGTTGTTCGTCGGTGAGTTCCACCTTGTTGGCGCTGTCACGCAGCATCATCAGCCCACCGACGATCGACCCGATCGCAACCACCATAATCAACCACGCATACCACGGCATAAGGCTCTCCTTGAGGCAGCTTGCCGTGGGAGAATTTTCCCACGGTAATAACTGCTTTGAGTTACGGGCTTTCTGAGTAGTTCAGTGTAGGCCCGTTCTGCCTCGAAACCTTAGAGCCCGGTCAACATTGCGTCCACCGGTGCATCGGCACGGTCCTGCGCGGTCAGTTGGAAATAGATAAAACCCACCGCCATAAAGCCCAGGAAGATCAGGCCGATCAGCGTGTTGAACCAGGCCATAGCCACCAGGCACACCACCGCCAGTACCAGCGCAATGCCGGGCACGATTGGGTAACCCGGTGCGCGGAAGGTGCGTTCCAGCAGCGGTTCGGTCTTACGCAGTTTGAACAGGCTGAGCATGCTCATGATGTACATCACGATGGCGCCGAAGACGGCCATGGTGATCATCGCCGCGGTCAGGGTCATGCCGCCCAGGTTGATCAGGCCGTCGCTGTAGATCGCTGCGATACCGACGACACCGCCGGCGATGATCGCCCGGTGCGGTGTCTGAAAACGCGACAGCTTGGCGAGGAAGGGCGGCAGGTAACCGGCGCGAGCCAGGGCAAAGAACTGGCGAGAGTAGCCGAGGATAATCCCGTGGAAGCTTGCCACCAGACCGAACAGGCCGATCCACACCAGCATGTGCAGCCAGCCGGAGCTGTCGCCGACCACGGTTTTCATCGCCTGTGGCAGCGGGTCGTTGATGTTCGACAGGGTGCGCCAGTCACCCACGCCGCCGGCGAAGAACATCACGCCCATGGCCAGGATCACCAGGGTCAGGATGCCGCTGATGTAGGCCTTTGGAATGGTGCGCTTGGGATCTTTCGCTTCTTCAGCGGCCATGGCCGCGCCTTCGATGGCGAGGAAGAACCAGATGGCGAACGGAATGGCCGCAAACATGCCGGCAATCGCCGGTGCGCCAAAGGTGTCGGAGCCGGCCCAGCCATTGAGGGCGAAGTTGCTGAAGCTGAAGGCCGGGGCGACCACGCCCATGAACACCAGCAACTCGGCGACGGCGAGCACGCACACCACCAGTTCGAATGTGGCGGCGAGTTTCACACCGAGGATATTCAGGCCCATAAACACGATATAGGCGCCGACGGCCGCATGTTTGGGGTCCAGTGCCGGAAACTGCACATTCAGATACGCGCCGATGGCCAAGGCGATGGCCGGTGGCGCAAAGACAAATTCGATCAGTGTGGCGAGGCCGGCGATCAAGCCGCCTTTCTCACCGAAGGCGCGGCGGCTGTAGGCAAATGGCCCGCCGGCATGGGGAATCGCGGTAGTCAGCTCGGTGAAACTGAAGATAAAGCAGGTGTACATTGCGGCGACCATCAACGAGGTCACCAGAAAGCCCAAGGTCCCGGCGACGCCCCAGCCATAGCTCCAGCCGAAGTATTCCCCGGAAATCACCAGCCCGACGGCGATCCCCCATAAATGCAGGGTGCCCAAGGTGGGTTTGAGTTGTGTGTTCATCGTGCTGCGCTCCCTGAACGGTTTGGAATGATTCAAGGTGTTGCAGCGGGCATGCCAGCCTGAGAATCATTGTCGTAAAGCGGCGCAACTGTCGCCTGGGGAACGGTTTGGCGTTTGAATCTTTCCAGCCTCGCACCAGTTGGGTGCAGTGGTGTTGCAACTGCCGTCATCGCGGGCAAGCCCCATCCAGTAAAAATCCCCCTGTAAACCGCGCATAAAGCCACTCTTTACGCCGTCTTTACGCCCCGCCCACGCCCTCGCTCTCGTTCCTTTACGCCACTCCTGCGGACAATTGCCCCACACGCGGCACTCGCCGCTAAACGGAGAGACTTCCATGAGCGTTCTGGACGGGGTGTCACTGCTATTGGCCGTGGCGCTGTTCATTTATCTGCTGGTTGCGCTGTTACGCGCGGATCGGAACTAGGAGCAGGCTATGCACAGTTATGACTATTGGCTGATCATCGCCTTCTTTGCCTTGGTACTGGTGCCGGCGCCGTTCCTGGGGCGGTTCTACTACAAGGTGATGGAAGGCCAGCGCACGTGGCTCAGCCCGGTGCTGGGGCCTGTCGAGAGGGCCTGCTATCGCCTGTCGGGCGTGGACGCGCAGCAGGAGCAGAGCTGGCAGAAATACATGCTGGCCTTGCTCGCGTTCAACCTGGCGGGTTTCTTATTGTTGTTCTCGATCCTGCTGTTCCAGGACTATCTGCCGCTGAACCCGCAGAAATTGCCGGGCATGGAATGGACACTGGCCTTCAACACCGCGGTCAGTTTCGTCACCAACACCAACTGGCAGTCCTACAGCGGTGAGGCGTCTCTGAGCTACCTCAGCCAGATGGCCGGCCTGACCGTGCAGAACTTCGTCAGCGCGGCCACCGGTCTTGCAGTCCTGGTCGCGTTGTGCCGTGGGATCGGTCGCAAATCGGCGCAGACCTTGGGTAACTTCTGGGTCGATATGACCCGCGCCACGCTCTACGGGCTGTTGCCGTTGTGCCTGGTGTTTGCGCTGTTCCTGGTGTGGCAGGGCGTCCCGCAGACCTTCGCCCACTACGTGGATGCGGTGACCCTGCAAGGCGTGGATCAGGTGATCCCCCTCGGCCCCGCCGCCAGTCAGATCGCGATCAAGCAATTGGGCACCAACGGCGGCGGCTTCTTCGGGGTCAACTCGGCGCATCCGTTTGAAGACCCGACTGCGTGGGCCAACCTGTTCGAAGTGGCCTCGATCATCCTGATCCCGGTGGCGCTGGTGTTTACCTTTGGCCATTACGTCAAAGACCTGCGTCAGAGCCGCGCGATTCTTGGCTGCATGCTGGCGCTGTTCCTGATCGGCGGCGCGACGTCGCTGTGGTCCGAGTACCAGCCCAACCCAACCCTGAACAACCCGGCCGTGGAGCAGACCGCGCCGCTGGAAGGTAAGGAAGCGCGCTTCGGCACCACGGGTACGGTGCTCTGGTCGGTGACCACCACGGCGGCGTCCAACGGTTCGGTCAACGGCATGCAAGACAGCCTCAGCCCGCTCAGCGGAATGGTGGCGCTGGTCAACATGATGGTCGGCGAAGTGATCTTCGGCGGCGTCGGCGCCGGTATGTACGGCATGTTGCTCAACGTGTTGATCGCGGTGTTCCTCGCCGGCCTGATGATCGGTCGCACCCCGGAATACCTCGGCAAGAAGCTACAGGCCAAGGAAGTGCAACTGCTTGTCGTGACCTTGTTGGTGATGCCGGTTGGCGTGCTCGTGCTCGGTGCCATTGCTGCCAGCCTGCCAGGCCCAGCCGGTGCCATCAGCAACCCCGGCCCGCACGGTTTCAGTCAGTTGCTCTACGCCTACACCTCGGCGAGCGCCAACAACGGCTCGGCGTTTGGCGGTTTCAGCGCTAACACCGCGTTCCACAACCTGATGCTGGGCCTGGGCATGTTGATCGGCCGCTTCGGTTACATCCTCCCGGTACTGGCCCTGGCCGGCAGCCTGGCGATGAAAAAGAGCGCACCGATTGGCCAGAACAGCTTCCCCACCCACGGCCCGCTGTTCGTGACCCTGTTGACCGTGACCATTTTGCTGGTAGGGGGCCTGACTTTCCTGCCGACGCTGGCGCTGGGTCCTATCGCCGAACACTTGAGCATGGGCTTCTGAGAAGGGATATGAACATGAATATGCCTGCAAAAAACGCGGCCCCGGTCAAACCCCAGGAGCCTGCCAAAACCGCCATCTCTGCTCTGTGGCGCCCGGCGCTGGTCCAGGCGTTCGTCAAGCTTGACCCGCGCCAGCTGAAGCGCTCGCCGGTGATGCTGGTGGTCGAATTGACTGCGATCCTCACCACGGTGCTGTGCTTCGTGCCTGACACCACCGTGCCGACTTTCGTTGCCGTGCAGATCGCCGTGTGGCTGTGGTTCACCGTGCTGTTTGCCAACTTCGCCGAAGCCTTGGCCGAAGGGCGCGGCAAGGCGCGCGCCGACAGCCTCAAGGCCGGTAGCGAAGGCCTCAGCGCACGCCGCCAGGAGGCCGACGGAAGCTTCAAGGTCGTGCCCGCCACCAGCCTGCGCAAAGGCGATGTGGTGCGCGTTGCCGCCGGGGAGATGATCCCCGGTGACGGCGAGGTGATCGAAGGCATCGCGGCGGTGAACGAAGCGGCGATCACTGGCGAATCCGCTCCGGTGATCCGCGAGTCCGGCGGCGACCGCTCGGCAGTCACCGGTAACACGCGGCTGGTCTCGGACTGGCTGCTGATCCGCATCACCGCCAACCCCGGTGAGTCGACCCTGGACCGCATGATCGCGTTGGTCGAAGGCGCCAAACGCCAGAAAACCCCCAACGAAGTGGCGCTGGATATCCTGCTGATCGGCCTGACGCTGATCTTCCTGTTGGTGGTGGTGACCCTGCAGCCGTTCGCCCACTTCGCCAATGGCAGTTTGCCGCTGGTGTTTCTGGTCGCACTGCTGGTGACGCTGATTCCTACCACCATCGGCGGCTTGTTGTCGGCCATCGGCATCGCCGGTATGGACCGCCTGGTGCGCCTCAATGTGATCGCCAAATCCGGCCGCGCCGTGGAAGCTGCCGGCGACGTGCATGTGTTGCTGTTGGACAAGACCGGCACTATCACCTTTGGTAACCGTCGCTGTGCGGCGGTGGTGGCGGCGCCTGGCGTCAGCGCTCGCGAAGTGGCCGAAGGCGCGCTCTTTGCGTCCCTGGCGGACGACACAGCGGAAGGTAAATCCATCGTCGAGTACCTGCGCGCCTTGCATCCCCAGGCTGAGCCATCCGTCGATGAACTGACGGCCGTGCCGTTCAGCGCTGAAACCCGGTTGTCCGGTGTCGATTACCAGGGCCGTGTGTTCCGTAAAGGCGCGGTGGATTCGCTGCTGGCATTTATCGGGCAGCAGCGCAGTGAGCTGCAACCGGCGCTGTCGCGGGAAATCGACAAGATCGCCCAAAGCGGCGGCACGCCGTTGCTGGTCTGCGCCGATGGCAAACTGCTCGGTGCGATCCACCTGAAGGACGTGGTCAAGCCCGGCATCCGCGAACGTTTCGCCGAGTTGCGCAAACTGGGCATCCGCACCGTGATGGTGACCGGCGACAACCCCTTGACCGCCGCCGCGATTGCCGCAGAAGCAGGCGTGGATGACGTACTGGCCGAAGCCACGCCAGAGAAAAAACTCGCGCGTATTCGCCATGAGCAGAACGACGGTCGCCTGGTCGCCATGTGCGGTGACGGCGCCAACGACGCGCCGGCGTTGGCCCAGGCCGATGTGGGCATGGCGATGAACGATGGCACCCAGGCCGCCCGCGAAGCCGCCAACATGGTCGACCTCGACAGCGATCCCACCAAACTCTTGGATGTGGTGCAGATCGGCAAGGAGTTGCTGGTGACCCGTGGCGCGCTGACCACGTTTTCCATCGCTAACGACGTGGCCAAATACTTCGCGATCCTGCCGGCGCTGTTTGCCGCGATCTACCCGCAGTTGGGCGTGCTCAACGTGATGCATCTGCAGAGCCCGCAAAGCGCGATCCTCTCGGCCATCGTGTTCAACGCGCTGATCATCGTGGTGCTGATTCCCCTGGCGTTGCGTGGCGTACGGGTGCAGGCGGCGAGTGCGGCGGCGTTGCTGCGGCGCAACCTGCTGATCTACGGCCTGGGCGGGCTGCTGGTGCCGTTCGTGGGCATCAAGGCTATCGACATGCTGTTGACCGCGTTGCACCTGGTGTAACCCGAACGGTGCTTATGTGGTGAGGGAGCACACTCGCTCGCCACAGGGTTTCTCGACTCAATTGAGGATTTGAATATGTCCAACATCATCCGCCCGGCCCTGAGCCTGCTGGTGCTCATGACCCTGATCACCGGCGTGGCGTACCCGTTGGTGGTGACCGGCGTCGCTCAAGTCGCCTTCCCGGACCAGGCCAACGGCAGCCTGGTGCGCGATGCCAGTGGCAAGGTGCGCGGCTCCAGCCTGATCGCCCAGGATTTCACCGGTGACAGCTGGTTCCACCCGCGTCCTTCGGCCGGCGCTTTTGCGACGGTTTCCAGCAGCGCCAGTAACCTCGGCCCGAGCAACCCGGCGCTGGCCACTCGGGTGTTCGACGACGCCGGCAAGCAACTGGTGCCCAGCCAGGGACCGGTGCCGTTGGCGTCACTGACTACCTCCGGCAGCGGTCTTGATCCACACTTGCCACCCGAGGCGATTGCCTATCAACTGGCGCGGGTGGCGGCGGCGCGAAATGTACCGGTGTCGACCTTGCAACAGTTGCTGGATGCACACATCGAAAGCCCGCTGGTAGGGCCGCCGGTGGTGAATGTCCTGGCGCTGAACATGGCGTTGGAAAAGCTGTAACGCTTGATACTGATATCGCGGCCAGATCGAAACACCCTAACCACCTGAAGGAACTCCCACGCATGAGCGATTCCGGCCGCGCCGATGCCTTGTTAGCCGACTTACCCCGCAACGGCCGTGGCCGGCTCAAGGTTTTCCTGGGCGCAGCGCCAGGGGTGGGCAAAACCTACGCCATGCTCCAGGCGGCTCACACCCAACTGCGCCAGGGTGTGAAGTTGATCGCCGGGGTGGTCGAAACCCACGGCCGCGCCGAGACCGAAGCCCTGCTCAGCGGCCTGCCGCAACAACCGTTATTGCGCAGCGAATACCGTGGCGTGATGCTCGAAGAAATGGACCTCGATGGCTTGCTCGCCGCCAAGCCCAAGCTGGTGCTGGTGGACGAACTGGCCCACAGCAACGCCCCCGGCAGCCGCCATGAAAAACGCTGGCAAGACATTCAGGAACTGCTTGCCGCCGGCATCAACGTCTTCACCACGGTCAACGTCCAGCACCTGGAAAGCCTCAATGATCAAGTGCGCGGTATCACCGGGGTGCAGGTGCGCGAAACCCTGCCCGACTGGGTGCTGCAAGAGGCCGACGAACTGCTGCTGATCGACCTGCCATCCCGCGAACTGTTGGAGCGTTTGCGCGACGGCAAGGTGTATGTACCGGAGCAGGCCCGCGCGGCCATCGACGCGTTCTTCACCCAGACCAACCTGATGGCCCTGCGCGAGCTGGCCATGCAGACGGCTGCCGCCCACGTCGACGATGACCTGGCCCAGGGCTATCGCCAGCTCGGCCAGGCGGCCCCGGCGGTGCGAGGTCGGTTGCTGGTGGGGGTGGATGGCGACGCGCAGGCCGAACGGCTGGTGCGCCATGCCAGCCGCGTGGCGCAGCGTCGCCATCTGCCTTGGAGCCTGGTGCACATCGACAATGGCCGCGCGCGGGATGAGCAGTCGCGCCTGCGCTTGCAAAACGCTCAGCAGCTGGCCGAACGACTGGGCGGCGAAGTGGTGCTACTGCGGGCGGGGGAGGTGGCCAAGACCCTGATCCAGCACGCCGCCGAACGTCGCGCCAGCCTGGTGCTGGTGGGGCAGTCGCGCATGCGTTGGCGTCGTCGCCTGTTTGGTGGCGGCCTGGCCGCGCGGCTGTTGCGCCAGGCGCGCGGCCTGGAAATCAACGTGCTCGACAGCGACGACATCCCGGCAACGCCACGCATGCCGCAGGTACGTGGGCTGGTGTGGTTCGATTACCTGCTCGCGGTACTGGCGACGGTGGTTGCGGCCGCCGTGGCCTGGGGGGTTTCCAGTGCGCTGCCGCTGCCGAATATCTCGCTGGTGTTTCTGGCCGCCGTGTTGCTGGTGGCGGTACGCAGCAGTTTGGGACCGGCCCTGGCGTGTGCGGCGTTGTCATTTCTGACGTACGACTTCCTGTTTATTCCGCCGAATTTTTCTTTCTCCATCCAGCGCGAAGAAGATGTGCTGACCCTGCTGTTCTTTCTGTTGATGGCAGCGCTCACCGGCAACCTTGCCGCCCGCCAGCGCCGACAATTGCAAGCCCTGCGCGATACCCAGGAAGAAACCAGCGAACTGCTCGACCTGTCACGCAAACTCACCGCCGCCACCGACCGCCAAGCTGTTGTCAGTGCGGCCGCCCATCATCTGGAAGGCTGGAACGACCTGGACCTGTGCCTGATCAATCGCGATGGTCAGGGCGGTTGGACTATCGAAACCGGCGGGCCGCTGACCCTCAACGAGGCCGAACGCGCCGCCGCCGACTGGGCGTGGCAGCATGACCAACCCGCCGGGATGGGCACCGGCACCTTGCCGTTTGGACGCTGGTGGTGGTGGCCGCTGTCGGGTGAAGAAGGCCCGTTGGGCTTGCTCGGTGTCAGCGCCAAACCGGGCCTGGAGTTGAGCGGCCAACGCCGGCGGCTACTCACCGCGTTGAGCCAACCGCTGGCCCAGGCCCTGGCCCGTGCGCAGCTGGCGCAGGAGCTGGAATCCGCGCGTCTGCACGGCGAAACCGAGCAACTGCGCAGCGCCTTGCTCGCCTCGGTGTCCCACGATTTGCGCACGCCGTTGACCTCCATGCGCGGCAGCATCGACAGCCTGCTGGCGCTGGGTGAGGCCATTCCCCTGGAGGACCGTCGCGAGTTGCTTGAAGGCACACGCGATGAAGCCGAACGCCTCGACCGTTATATCCAGAACTTGTTGGACATGACGCGCCTGGGCCACGGCGCCCTGAAGCTGGCGCGTGACTGGGTGTCCCCCGGCGATATCGTCGGCAGCGCCCTTGGCCGCCTGCGCGCGGTGCTGGCGCCGTTGCAGGTGAGCACCGATGTGCCGCCTGAGCTGCCGTTGCTGTATGTGCATGCGGCGTTGATCGAGCAGGCGCTGGTGAATGTGCTGGAAAACGCCGCGCGCTTTTCGCCGCCCCAGGGTCGCTTGCAACTGAGCGCCGGGGTGTCGGATAACCAACTGTTTTTTGCCGTGGCCGATGAGGGGCCAGGGATTCCCGAAGACGAGCGCGCGAAGATTTTCGATATGTTCTACACCGCTGCGCGCGGTGATCGAGGCGGGCAGGGCACGGGGCTGGGCCTGGCGATTTGCCAGGGCATGGTCGGGGCGCACGGCGGGCATATCGCCGTGGCTGAAGGCATTGACGGGCGTGGCACCTGTATCACCTTGTTCCTGCCGTTGCCGACACAACCTGGCCTGGAGCGTGAGTCGTGAGCTACCCTCTGTTCTCCACGGATTTTGATTGGACACCATGAGCCAGACCGCAACGATTTTGGTCATTGACGACGAACCGCAGATCCGCAAATTCTTGCGCATCAGCCTGGCCTCCCAGGGCTACAAAGTGATCGAGGCCGGCACCGGTAACGAAGGCCTGGCTCAGGCCGCGTTGAGCAAACCGGACTTGCTGGTGCTCGACCTCGGCCTGCCGGACATGGACGGCCAACAGGTGCTGCGTGAGTTTCGTGAATGGTCGACGGTGCCGGTGTTGGTGCTGTCGGTGCGTGCCAGCGAAGGGCAGAAGGTCGAAGCCCTCGACGCTGGCGCCAATGACTACGTGACCAAGCCTTTTGGCATTCAGGAGTTCCTGGCTCGGGTGCGCGCGCTGCTGCGTCAGGCGCCCGCCGGGGAGGCCCAGGAAGCGGCGTTGAGTTTCGGCCCGTTAACGGTGGACCTGGCCTATCGCCGCGTGTTGCTCGATGGCGCTGAAGTCGCGTTGACCCGCAAGGAATACGCGGTGCTGGCGCAATTGGCGCGGCATTCGGGGCGGGTGATTACCCAGCAGCAGTTGCTCAAGGATATCTGGGGGCCGACCCATACCGAAGACAGCCATTACTTGCGCATTGTGGTGGGCCATCTGCGCCAGAAACTGGCGGATGATCCGACTCAGCCACGGTTTATCGTGACCGAGGCGGGGGTGGGGTATCGGTTGTTGGAGGCATAGCTGCCGGGCGTTTGAGGCGATGCGACCCAGGACGAAAAATCGCACCTGTGGCGAGGGGGCTTGCTTGCGCTGGGCTGCGAAGCTGCCCTAAAAGCCGGGCACTGAGGCGTGTCTGGTGCAGCGCATTCGTCTGTTATTGGGGGCGCTTCGCACCCCAGCGCGGGCAAGCCCGCTCACCACAACAAGCCGGATCACCACGATCCCTATGGTGAACGGGCTTGCCTCGCGCCGACGTCGGTTCAGGCGCGCAAACTCTCAGGGCTGCTCACTCTCATATCGATCCAACGTATCACTGGCAATTTCCCGCCCCAGGGCGATCAGCTCGGGCGCTTTGTAGAACTCGAAAAACCGGCACACCCGCTTCGGCACGTTGATCAACACATCCGGTGGGTAGCCCGCGATCTTGTACTGGGCCAGCGACGTTTGCATCACCTCGAAGCTCTGGTTGATCAGGTCCAGCAGCGACGCCGGCCCTACGTTATCGATGATGAACGACCCGGTGGCCGATTTCGGCGCGCCGGGCTTTTCCGGTGCGGCGGCAGGTTGTTGGGACTCGGGTTCAGCTGACTCCAGCCAGGGGTTGATCTCGGCCGCCTGGGCCTGCAAGGCTTCCTGCTCAAGCTTCATCAACTGTTCGGCCTGCTTGCGCCGAAACGGCAGGTGCGAACCCAATGACTTCGCCAGGCTGTTGAAGCGGCTCTTGAACGCAGGCGGGCGTTGGATCACCGGCAAGTGGTAGTGCTTCTGGTTGGTCGCGTTGAGATTGACCGCGATGATCAGGTCGCAATGGCTCGACACCACCGGCACAATCGGCAACGGGTTGAGCAGGCCGCCGTCCACCAGCATGCGGTTGCCTTGCATCACCGGGGTGAACAGGCTGGGGATCGCCGCCGAGGCACGCATGGCCTGGTGCAGGCAGCCTTCCTGGAACCAGATTTCCTGCTGGTTGGTGAGGTCGGTGGCCACGGCGGTGTAAGGGATGCGCAGCTCTTCGATATTGATATCGCCGACGATCTTGCGGATCTGTCCGAAGACTTTCTCTCCACGGATCGCGCCCAGGCGAAAACTCACGTCCACCAGGCGCAGCACGTCAAGGTAATCCAGGCTTTCAATCCAGTTGCGATACTCGTCGAGCTTGCCGGCGGCGTAGATGCCACCCACCACGGCGCCCATGGAACAGCCAGCGATGCAGGCGATATCGTAGCCGCGCCGTTCGATCTCTTCGATCACTCCGATATGGGCGTAGCCCCGGGCACCACCGGAGCCCAGCACCAAGGCAACACGTTTCTTCATGGTTCATGTCCTTTATCGGCAGGTGCCCACAATGCACCTATTGAGGGGACGGCTTCAATCTTCGCGCACTGTGCAATATTTTTGCAGAATAGGGACCGGGCTCGGGTATGCTCTGGCAATAGGTACGATCGATTTCAGGCTAAGGACAAGGCACTTTTTGTGGTAGGCAACGTCTACACCGTACGACTGTTTTTCTTTATTTTGAGGTGTCATCGATGAAAGCCTGGATGTGTGTGCCTGTGATTCTGTTGGCCCTGGCCGGTTGTGCCGGAAAAACCGCCTACCGCGACAGCTGCGGCGCGCAACTGGACGCCGCCTGGAAAGAACTGGACCTGGCCAAGGCCGAAGGCTTTGCCGGTACCGTAAGCTACTCCAAGGCGCTGTCGTTGTTGACCGGTGCCAAGACTCAGCAGCAGTTTGAGGCGTTTGAAGGTTGCTCCAACAAGGCCGAGAAGGCACGTTTCTATATTCGTGAGTCCCGCGCCGGGCGTTGAGGCGTCTTAGCCAGTCGGCATTTTCATCGAAAAGTGAGGGCAGGATGTCAGCGTTGGTCGATCAGTTAGTCGCTCAGGTTATTGGCCTGGAAGTGGGGTTGCTGAGTTGCCAGGCGCGCCTTGCTGCCGTCACTGATGATGAAGCGTTACATGATTTGCGCACTACTGTGCGACGCCTGCGCAGTCTATTGCGCCCCTTGCGTGGGCTGCCAGGCGTCGAGCAGTTGGAAGTGGCCGCCAGCGCCGTCGGCCAATTGACCACGCCGCTGCGCGATCGTGAAGTGCTGGCGGCCTATCTGCATCAGCAGGGTCACCACGCTGCAGCGGATCGCCGCTTGCGTCTGCAACCCGATGCCTATCGTCACGTTGCGCACAGCGCTGAAGTCTCACAGTTGCTGCTGATCCTGGATGCCTTCCCGCGATTTATCCGTGCTTCCCAGCATCAAAAACTCCTCAAGGGCCTGCGCTCGCGCATTGAAAAACGCCTGGCCAAGCAATGGCGCGCACTTGAGGCGGCCTTGAAGGACCCCGAGCATGATCGCCACCGTCTGCGTTTGTTGATCAAGCGTGTGCGCTACGCCGCTGAAGCCTATCCCGAACTCGACAAATTACCGGCCAAGGCGGTGCCGCGGTTGAAGCAAGCCCAGGCAGCTCTGGGAGATTGGCACGACTGCTGGCAGTGGTTGGCCCAAGCCGAACATCAAGTGGACCTGCAGCCCTGTGTGGCGGTGTGGCATCAAACCATGGCCAAGGCTGAAGGGCAGGCCGACCGCGTGCTGGACAAACTCAGCGCTGATTGTTTCTGAGCCGGTCCGGCTTTTGGCCGGAATGGGCGCTGCACCCTGCCAGCGCGATGGATAAGATCCTCCTCTGTTCTCTTTGACGTGAGGTCACCATGCGCTTCAGTGATTTGCTTGACGCTGCCCGTAGCCACCCGCTGGATGTCACCATTCCCGCCGAATGGGCCCAGGGCCGCGCGACCTTTGGTGGTCTGGTCGCCGCTTTGCAATATGAAGCATTGCGTGCCCAGGTGCCGGCCGATCGTCCATTGCGCTCGCTGGCGGTGACCTTCGTCGGCCCGGTGGCGCCTGACGTGCCCGCCAGTTACCACGTCGAGGTGTTGCGCGAGGGCAAAGCGGTCAGCCAACTGCTCGGGCGCGTGGTGCAGAACGGTGAAACGGCGACGCTGGTGCAGGCCAGCTTCGGTGCGTCCCGTGAGTCAGAAATTGATGTGGCCAGTGAAGCGCCGCCAGTGTTCAAACATTGGGACGAGTGCCAGGAACTGCCCTATATCAAGGGCGTAACCCCTGAATTCATGCGGCATATGGCAATGCGTTGGAGTGTCGGCGGGCTGCCATTTACCGGCAATAAATCCCGCGACATGGGCGGCTGGGTACGCTTGCGTGGTGACGTAAAAGAAGAACCCCTGACCGAAGCGCATATCCTCGCCTTGGTCGATGCCTGGCCCCCGGCCTTGCTCCCGCACCTGAAAAAACCGGCGCCGGGCAGCACCCTGACCTGGACCATCGAGTTCATCCAGCCCTTACAAAACTTGACGACCCTCGATTGGTGCCAATACCACGTCACGATCGAACACGCCCGCGACGGTTACGGCCACGCCGCCGCCGCGCTATGGAGCCCCACCGGCGAGTTGATCGCCATCAGCCGTCAGACCGTGGTGGTCTTCGCCTGAGCCTCAGTGGCGATGGCGCTGCCGCCAGGCGCGCCACCAACCACCGCTCAACACAAACCGCGGGAACGTCACAAACTGCTCGACCACCAGGCGCTGCACCGCATCTTTACGATCACTGAACGGCTCACTCGCCTCGGCTTCCAGGCTATGGCCGTGACGCTGCAGCGCCAGGCCCGCTAGGAGACCGACGATGCCTACCGCGAAACTGGCCAGGCTCAGGCTGAACACACCCGACACGATCAACAGAAAACCAACGATGAACAGCGGCACGGCAATCATATGCAGCGCCAGATTGGTCGGGTGCTGATGGTTCTGCGGGTAGTTACGCCATTGCCAGGCGGGGAGATTGGGATGACGTTTGCCCATGATGGTGAATCCTCTGTCCGTTGAAATGGCTTGGATGGAGTCTAGGTGGGAGAGAGCGGGGCGGCGAATTGGGGTTGGCTATGGGGGCTATAGACAGCAGTTTTTGGCAAACCGGTTTTATTTCTAAACGCACCGACTTTTGATCTCGTTTGATTAAGATTTTGAAGTTTATCTATAGCGTTTTGAATGGGTTTTCTGTTTTAAGACGATTCGTTAATTTGGTGTCTTTCCGGTATATAGTTGTGAGTCGCGGATATATCTAATATTTATTGTTTAAAGTAGTAGTCGTCCGGGCCGTTTATGTATACGCTCGGCCCGCTGAGTGAAATAAAATTGGCCTTGAAGATTATAGAGGCACTGTTGCTTATAGCTTCGAATGTAAAATGGTTGTTGTCTTTTTTTATTTTTACACTGAATATTTCGTGCATAGGAATGTTTCGAATTTGTAGATCTTTAATTTCATTGCATGTTATGCCTATTCTGCATGTGTTGAATCCTTTGTTTTTCCATTTTTCTGGTAGGTTGTCTGGAAATTCGGGTATATCGAACCCCATACCAATACAAGGCTGATCATTTTCTATCCTTAAAGAAAAAAGAGCTATTTTTCCAATTTCGATAGGCGTGCTGAAAATCTTGTTGAAAAATACACTGCCGTCCAATTCATTCCAGTGTTTCATTTTTATTTCCTGAAAGGATAATGTTTCTTTGCGCCGGGAAGGTAACCTTTTCGAGAAATATCGGGTTGTCGATTTTCGATGTCGAGGGGTCTGATTTTGCGGTTGGCGCGGTAGCGGGCGTAACAAACGATTTTGCCGTCGGTGGCGGTCAGCTCCTGTTGCATGCCGAGGCGGTCCAGTTGGTAACGTCAGGTTTGGGTTTGCTTGGATCAAAGTCTTCCAGTAGAACTAGTGGCCGAAAGCCATCCTGTTTCATGATCAGTTTTTAAGCGGGTATATGAGGGTTGGCTTTTTCTTGGCGCTGTATTAATTGAGATTGCGCCTGCAGGAGTAGTTCAACTAGAGTATCAATTGATTGCGCGGTAAGGATTGAGGAAGGGGAGTCCCAATTATGGTCTTTGATAGTTTTTATTTGAAAGTGTCCCTCGACCTCGAATGAAGGAAACCAACCTGCATCAAGTAGGAGCCCGTCTGGATGCTCCGCCTGAAGCATATCCTCCTTCAAATGCTGTATTTGATCTTCCATTGCAGAGTGTTCCAGCAAAGAAAGCTCATCATGAGTGATGTTGCCTTGTATGAAGCCTAACGAGATCATTTAGTTAATTTCCTGAATTCTTTTTCTGAATAGGCATTTGCTAAGGCCTGACGGATCTACCCATCCCGTTGGACTGGGCACGTCCCCGTGCGTGTTGATCGATTAGGTACATGGCGGTCCCTCGCACTGAATGATCAGGCGAGAGACTTTGGAGAGGTTTATCAGGTAAAGAAGTCGGCGCTGTTCGCCAGGACGGCTAGGTTCTGTACGAAATCCTTTGAAACCGCCGTCACCGCACCTGAACACTGATATTCGGTAAAGTTCGCGCCCATCGAAGGCAGGAGGCCACGATGGTGAAACGGTACGAAATTCCCGATGCAGCCTGGGAGCTAGTTGCTGACCTCTTTGAACAACCCCGGCGCAATGGTCGGCCGAGAGCCGATGATCGTTTGATGCTCAATGGCGTGCTCTGGGTGCTTTGCTCAGGCGCCGCATGGCGCGACATGCCCGAGCGCTTCGGGCCCTGGTCAACGGTCTATCAACGGTTTCGGGATTGGCGTAACCAAGGAACGTTCGACCTGATGCTCAGGCGGCTGCACATTAAGCTGAACGAGCAAGGATTGATCGACCTGGAAACATGGATGATCGATTCCACAGCTATACGCGCAACCCGAGCTTCATCAGGCGCCGGGAAAAAAGGGGGCCTGATGAACCTTCAGACCATGCGCTAGGCCGCAGTCGCGGAGGCCTGACGACCAAGATTCATATGCTTTGCGACGCCAACGGCATACCGCTGCGTTTTCTACTTTCGGGCGGACAAGCGAGTGATATCTCGTATGCCCAGCCATTGCTCGATGAAGCCTATATCCCCAGTTTGCGCGGTCGTCCTCGCAAACGATGTCGCTGGCTTTTGGCCGACAAAGGCTACGATGCTGAGGCTCTGCGTCGCTACTGTGACCGTTACCGGATGCAGCCGGTAATCCCTCTGCGATCCATGAAACGCAAACCCAAGCCCGGTTTGCCTCGTTTGTTTGATCGGCCAAAATACCGGCAGCGCAACATCATCGAGCGCATGTTCGGCTGGCTGAAAGAAAACCGCCGCATCGTCACACGCTTCGACAAGCTCGCGAAAAGTTATGCAGCGATGGTCTCGTTAGCTTGTGCTATGCGGTGTTTGCGACATTACTTTTCGTACAGTGCCTAGGAGGTTTCGCCAAAACTTCGGGTAAATGCGGGGGCCGTCGTAGGAGCTGGATTACAGGTTAAGCAGTCCTACAGCTTCAACTGGCCGATCGCCTTGCTCAACTCGCCGGCCAGGGTTGCCAGCTCATTACTGGTCGTCGCCGAATCGACAGTTTGTTGCACCGTATTTTCGGTCACATCACGGATGCTCACCACGGCGCGGTTCATCTCTTCGGCTACGTGGCTTTGCTGTTCGGCGGCGACGGCGATTTGGGTGTTGCTCTCACGCATCTGTGCCACGGCACCGGTAATTTCGGCGAGGGCGGCACCGGCCTCCTGGGCTTGTTGCACGCAGTCGTCGGCCTTGAACGAGCTTTCCTGCATAAAGTCCACGGCATCGCGCGTGCCGGCTTGAAGTGCCGAGACCATACGGGTGATTTCGTCGGTGGAGCTTTGCACGCGCTTGGCCAGGTTGCGGACTTCGTCGGCGACCACTGCGAAGCCACGCCCCATTTCCCCGGCGCGGGCGGCTTCGATGGCGGCGTTGAGGGCGAGCAGGTTGGTCTGTTCGGCGATGCTGTGGATTACGCTGACGACACCGTTGATTTTCTGGCTGTCTTCGGCGAGTTTCTGGATCATTTCGGCGGTCTGTTGCACGCCGCTGGACAGCCCGGCAATCGAGTGTCGTACCCGGGTCACTACCTCCTGGCCACTACCAGCCAGGGTATCGGCGGTCTGGGACAAATCCCGGGTGGCACCGGCGTGCTGGGCGATATGGTGGACGGTGGCGGTCATCTCGTTGATGGCGGTCGCCGCCTGGTCTGTTTCGCTTTGCTGGCCGAGCATGCCGTGTTGCACCTCGTTCATGCTGCTGGCCAGGCGCGCGGCGCCCTCGTCCAATTGCCGCGCAGTGCGTGCCACGGTGCTGACCACGCGCTGGTAGCCGGCCTGCATGGCGTTGAACGCGCTGGCCATCTGGCCGACTTCGTCCTTGCACGCCAAGGGCACACGTGCCGACAGGTCGCCGGTTTTCTCGACGTGCAGCATCACATCCTTGAGGGTGTTGAGCTGGCTGAGCAGGAAGCGGATCAGTAACTGCGAAGCACCGAGCATCGCGAGCATCAGGATCAGGACTGCCACGGCGTAGTTGGCGAAACGGTCGCTGAACACCTGGCTCAAGCTGGGCGCGTAGGCGAGCACTGCTACGTATTGCCCATCAGGGCGGGCGATCACTTCAGCGCCCATCAATGGGTTTTCGCCCAGCAGCGGCATGTGGTTGAGTTCGACCCAGCCGGTTGTGGTGCTCAAGACTGACAGATCCAGATCGCCCAGGCGTGGGACCTGGCCGCGTGCAAAGGTCAGCCACCGCTCGCCCTTGGGCAACGGTTTGTCGGCCGGCCAGGCGCCCAGCAATTGCCCTTGGGCCTGCGCCGAGGCTTGGGACGCTGTGCTGCGCGCCTGCTGTTCGAGCTGTACGGCGTACAGCACCAACAGGAGGGTGGTGATGAAGGCGACCGCGTTGACGGCCCAGAATTTGTACTTCAGCGAGATATTGCTAAGCCAGGCACCCATGGAAGGTTTTCTCTGATAGCGAAACAGCATTGGCAAGGTGCCATTATTGTGCCGCTACTCGAAAAAAGCCTTTTGACATGGGTCAATGCGCCGCATCAATCCACGCTTGGCAGCCCAAAAAACGCACGGGAACAGGCGGTGCTGTGCTGAGCCAGGTCTTCCAGACTTTCGTTGCGGTGCAGGGCGACTTCGCGCAGCACCTCGGTCAGGTAGGCCGGTTCGTTGCGGCCGTTCTTTGGCTTGGGCCGCAGGGTGCGCGGCAGCAGGTAGGGCGCATCGCTTTCCAGCATCAGACGGCCGCGGGGAATTTCCCTGACCAGCGGATGCAGATGTGTCCCACGGCGTTCGTCGCAGATCCAGCCGGTGATGCCGATGTGCAGGTCGAGGTCGAGGTAGCTGAACAGCGCCTGCTGTTCGCCGGTGAAGCAATGCACCACGGCGGCGCTCAGGTGGTCGCGGTAGTCTCTGAGGATTTCCAGCAGGCGTTGATTGGCGTCACGCTCATGGAGAAACACGGGTAATTTCAGCTCGACGGCAAGGGCCAGGTGTTCTTCGAGGACTTTTTCCTGCTGTGGGCGCGGTGAAAAATCGCGGTTGAAATCCAGACCGCATTCGCCCACTGCGCGTACGCGCGGCTCAACCAGCAGGCTGCGCAGACGTTGGGCGCTGTCGCCGTTCCAGTCGCTGGCAGAGTGGGGGTGAATGCCGGCGGTGCTGAACAGGCGCTGGCCGCTTTCATCGAGTTTGACGCACAGCTCCAGAGCCTGTTCGCTACCCTCGACGCTGGTGCCGGTGAGCACCAATTGTTGCACGCCGGCGGCGTAGGCACGGTCGAGAACGGCCTGATGCTTGTCGTCGAAACTGGGGTTGGTCAGGTTGACGCCGATATCAATGAGTTGCATGGTGCTATCTCCGCCTGCGGCCGGAAAGCATATCAGAGCTGTAGATTTATAAGAAAATCTAAGAACTACAAAGAGTTATAGCTGTCTTTGAACGTCGCAAGTGACATCGTGTTTGGGTGTAAGCCTTGCACTGTGGCACCGTCGCGCGCAAAGCCTGCGCTTAAAGCGCTCTGTTTCTGACCCCCAACGCCGCGTTTTTCGCGAGGGCGTTGGCCAGTATTCTTTCCGGAGAGCGGATGATCCGACCCTCGGCGTTGCTTATGTTGTGCCTTACGTTACTGCTGCCCATGGCGGCGGTTGCGCGTTTGGACGGGCCGCTGGAGGTGACCAAATCCGCCAAGGTGCGCGACCTCGCGCAAATTCGTGCCAGCCGTACCTTGCGTGTGCTGGTCAACCAGAGCCGTAACAGCTCCGGTGAAGTGCAGGGCCAGGCCATCGGCGTCGAATACCATCGCCTGCGTGCCTTCGAGCAATACCTCAATGGTCACGCCCGTGACGGCCAGGAAATCAACCTCAAGATCATTCCCAAGGCCAAGGACCAGTTGCTCGGCGCGCTGGCCCGTGGCGAGGGCGATCTGGTGGCCCCCGGTGAGTTACTGGATGCCACGGCCGCCCACAAGATCAGTACCAGCGACCCGATCGCCAGTGACATCCCGTTGTGGCTGGTGGGCGTCAAAGGCGAGCGGCGATTTACCAAACTGGAGCAGTTGTCCGGGCGCACGCTGGCCTTGACGACCGGCAGTGCGGCGGCGGACGCCATTAACCAGATCAACCAGAAGTTGGCGCTGCACAAGCAACCGCCAATCAAAGTGGAGTGGGTCGACCCGACCCTGGCGGTGGAGGATGTGCTGGAGATGGTCCAGGCTGGGATCTTCCACCTGACCATTGTCGAGAAGCCGATTGCCGAACGCTGGGCGAAAATCCTGCCCAAGCTGCGCTTTGATAAACAGGTGGTCATCAGTGAGCCGGGCGACGAGTACTGGTTCGTGCGTCAGGACGCCTCGATGCTGCGGGCCAGTATCGATCGATTTCTCAAGACCTATCGAACGCCGGCCGATCAGGATGTGGCCTTTCAGCGCATTTACCGTCGTCTCTACCAAGTCCGTAATCCCCTGGCGCGTGTCGACCGGCAGCGTCTGGAAAAACTGCGCCCGGTCTTGCAGAAGCACGCCCGCGAGCAGGGCATGGACTGGCTGAATCTCGCGGCGCTGGCCTTCAAAGAGTCCGCCCTTGACCCCGGCGCACGTAACAGTGGCGGCCCCACGGGGCTGATGCAGATCACCCCTTCGGCGGCGCAACGGGTGGGCGTCAATAATATCGAAAGCCTGGACAGTAATGTGCAGGCCGGCGCGCGGTACCTGGCGTTGATCCGTCGTAAGTTCTTTGCCAGCCCCAAGCTCAACGAGCGTGAGCGCATGGCGTTTGTGCTGGCGGCCTACAACATGGGGCCGGAGCGTGTGCAGGGCATGCGCACCGAGGCCAAGCGCCGGGGGCTCAATCCTAATCAGTGGTTCTTCCAGGTTGAGCGCATTGCCATGGAGCAGGTGGGGATGGGAGGCGTCAGCTATGTGAATAGCGTGAACAAGTACTATCTGGCGTTCGATCGGGAGCGAGCGTCCCTGGAGCCATCAGCGACAAAAGTCGCCTCGCGTAAGTGATCGGTTTTATAGATATTTATAGGGCATTTTTTCGGCTTTTATCATTGTTTAAACTGATTAATATAGCGGCCAACCAACCCCTACTCTAAACAAGGATTATCACCATGAGCCCATTGATTAAAAGCGTCCTGTCCACTCGCGCCGGCTACGGCCTGACCCTTTTGCGCATTGTTGTCGGCATCATCTTCGCCGCCCACGGTTCGCAGAAACTCTTTGGCTGGTTTGGCGGTTACGGCCTGGCGGGCACCGCTCAGTGGATGGAAAGCATTGGCCTTGCACCCGGTACCCTGATGGCGCTGCTGTCGGGCGGTACCGAGTTCTTTGCGGGCCTGGCGTTGATCATTGGCTTGTTGGCACGCCCGGCGGCATTGGGCCTGACCATCCTTTCGGTGGTGGCGATCTTCTCGGTGCATATCCATAACGGTCTGTTCATGGCCAACAACGGTTATGAGTTCGCGCTGGCCCTGCTCGGCGGCTCCCTCGCGGTACTGCTGGAAGGTGCCGGTAAACTGTCTGCCGACCGCGCCATCGCTGGCTGATCGCGCTGCAACACCCTGGAGAGGCCCGCCATGTGCGGGCCTCTTCGTTGCTCGGGATTCTTGACACCGCCCCATCCGCTTCTCTAGGATGCCGTTCATGCGCCGATTTAAACAGCTAATTGCGGGGCGCCACTGGGTTCGATGCAGCCCGACAGAAGTCCGTCTTCCTTTGCAGAGACGGCTTCGAAATACCGCTAAAGCGCTGGTTCGGTGTTGCCTCTCACCTGCCCGCAGACTTTTGAGGCAGAGACACGACACGATGAATGCATTACGCCCCCTGATACGCTTGGCCCCGATCACCGCGGACCTCACTCAGCGCAATCCAAAAATCCTCCTGGGCGGCAAGCACCAGCCCACGCTGTTGCGTTACCTGGACGGCTGGCCACGTCGCACCGGCCGGCCGTCGGCGTTTCTGATTCAGTTCGTTGAAGACGGCGATTCCCTCGCGCGCTTTGCCACTGACAGCTTTGACCTGGCGGTTATCCAAGCGCCGAGCGCAGCCGATGCGGATGAAGTGATCCGGCAGTTGACCAGAATCGCCCGGCAAGGGTTGATTGCTCGTCGCTGATAGCGGCTCAGTAAAACACTGGCCCGTGTCGCAAACGGCGTCGCTGGCGCAGTAGTATCAGCCAGGCAATCACGCACAACGTCAATGGCATTGCCAGCGTCAGCACCAGCTTGATCGCCTGTTCTACGCGATGCACGTGAGCGTACGTCTTTACTTTCAATGCCTGTAATTCCATGGGCAAGCGCAAGCGCTCCTTGTTGAGCGCTTGTAACGTTGAGCCGGTATCCACCGCCTCGGTCCCGAGGGCAAGTTCTTGTGGATTCATCCGTTGCCATTCCCGTTCCGTTCGCTGTAGACGTTTGTGCAATTGCGTCGCCTGCTCATCATAAGCTCGGGCGGCAGCGGCACGCATTTGTCCCAGCATACTTATTGAGCTGTCTCGCGCTGCACGGGGGCGGATGCTGGCGAGCGTATCGGCGGCCGACAAATTATCCAGCGTGTTGAGCACAAACAGCGTGTTGTTGTTTGAGGCCAAGCGGCCGACTTGATCCGTGAGCAAGTCAGTGTCGGCGACCACTACCACGTGGATCTGCGTCGCTTTTTGCAGGCCGGCCGGCTGTCCTGCCAGTCCATCGGCAAAGGCTGAATAAGCCGGACCTTCGATACGGGCAGCAATCACATGGGATTGTCCTGGACCGAAGGCCTCGTCAAGCAACGGGCTTAACGTGGTCGCTGAGGTAAACCGGTCGGTTTCCAGTAGCGCGGATTGACTGGAACTTTGCAGGAGGGGCGTGAAACTAGTGCGTACTTTTTGGCGGCGTAAAAGGGCGCCGCTGCTCGACACCACTGCGGTATCCAGTTTCCAGGTGCTGATATCGTGTGCGTTCATGGCTTTTCGGGGCAGCTTCAATCTGGCCGGATGTTGTACGCCGGCGTTTGCGGCATCGGGTGTCTGCGGTATCGCGTAGAGATTGTCGATGAGTAACTTGTCCGCTGGCATCTCTATGCCCCAAGCGGCGAGCAGCGCATCCAGCCTGGAATTGGTTGCTGAGACAGGCAGTTCCTGCTCGCTTAACGGGTCGATAAACATCATCAGTCTGCCGCCCCTGAGTACAAATTGTTCAATGGCATATAACGCGCGCTCGGGCAGCGCTTTCGGGTGCACAACCATCAGCGTTTGGATATGTTCGGGTACGTTACCAGTGGTCGTTTCCAGGTTGGCCACATCGAAGTGCTGTTGCATTTCCTTCAGTAATTGGCTTGAAGTGTCTTGCAGCGCCAGCCCGGACAGTAGCCCGATCACCGGCGGTTCAGGGTGCTGCAACTTGAAAATCAAATGGCTGATTTCATATTCAAGCAGTGGCTCCCGATCCAGACGAAATGACTCAATGCGTTGTGCGCCGTGGCCCGCCTGCGTGCCAATCAGGCCCAGGAAGCCCATCTCGTCATCAAGGCCGAACAAGCCGGCTTTGTAGGCGTCTTCTGAAAATGGCTTGGGGTCAATAACATGCAGGTTGATCATGCCATCTGCAGCTTTTTCGTATTCGCGAAGCAGGTCTTCGATGCGCTTGGCATAGCGCTGCAGCGCATAACTCCGTTTTGGGGTGTTGTGCGCGTTGAAGTAATACAGGTCTAACGGGCTGCTCACGGATGCCAGGAGCTGTCGTGCGGGAGAGGATAGGCTATGGATTTTCTGTTGTGAAAAGTCCCACCGTATATTCGGAAATTTGACTATCCAAGCCAGATTAAAAGCCAGGAACAGTAACGCTATGACGGTGAGTGTCATGCCAGTACGCAAGGTGGATCGCATGGTGAGCTGTCCTGCTCAGCGGTTTTTATGGTTGAGCGTGACAATCGTCGCCGCTAGAAAAGCGAGGGTCATGCTGATGTAGTAAGCGGTGTCATGAAGTGTCAGCTTGCCGTTGTCGATTGAGCTGAATCGTGAAATCGGATTCAGAGCGATCAAACTATCGATTATCCAAATAGGTGCCTGGTGTTCAAGGGCATCTATGACCGAAGACAATCCGCTGGCGGCCAGCAGCAAACATAGCGTCAGTGTGAAAACAATCACGCGCTGCCGCGCAAGCGTACAAATAAAACCGCCGGCCGATAAGTAGCTGGCCGCTAATAACCAGCTGGCGATGAATTGCGAGGCGATAACTCCGTTATCTGCAGTGCCCATATAGTTTGTCGCAATGACGAGAGGGAACGTCAATACCAAGGCCACCGCTGCAACTGCCCAGGCGGCCAGGAATTTACCGATAGCGAGTTCGGTTGCCGTAACGGGCAGTGTGTTGATCACGTCGAGAAAACCCGTATTGGATTCCTCTGACCATAGTTGCGTTGCCAGGGCAGGCATCAGCAATAAATAAAGCCAGGGGTGCAGTTGAAAAAAAACCTGTAAGTCGAGCGTGTCCTGCTCTAACCAGCGGTTTGTATACAGCCCCAGCGTCACGGACATGAGTAGAAATAGCGCAACGCTCAGGTAAGTTGCAGGCGTTGAGGCGTAACTGATGAGTTGGTATTTGAATATAACGGGCAACAGTCTCAAAGAGGCCTCTCCTGGCTCATATACTGAACCACATCGTTCAAGCGACCTGGCTCCAGGTTCAATGTATTTATTTTCCAGCCGCGGCTGGCAATGAGCGTGTGAATGTGGGGGTAGATGGAGTGTCCAGGCATGGCTAGAACAGTGACGGTGCCGGGCGCATGCCGATGTTCTTCAATGCCTGCGACGCCAGGCAATACGGCCAGCGCCAGCAAATCCAGGGGCGCGTCTGCAGTGAGAGTAACTGCCTGGAAATGACGGGACTCGCGTTGCAGGTTTTGCAAGGGGGCATCCGCTACCAGGCAACCATCGGCGATAACCAGCGCGCGCGTGCAGTACTCGCTCAGCTCATCACTGTTGCGCGAAGCGACAACGATCGTCATCTCCTGTGCCAAGGATTGAATGAGCTCCTTGACGGCATGTCGCTGATCGAGAGCGAGCCCCTCGGTGGGCTCATCCATTAGCAGTACAGCCGGCGCGTGCACAATCGCTTGGGCAATACCGACTTTGCGCTTCAAGCCGAAAGACAGGGCATCAAGGGGGGCATTAAGTACCGATAGTAAATCCAGGCGCGTAGCGGCCAGCTCTACACAGTTGCGTTTCTCAGTGCCTCGCAGACCACGTGCTGCAGCGATATAGTGAAGAAATTCTTTTACCGACATCGTCGGGTGGCTGAGGTGTTTTAACAGTTGATAGCCAATAATGTTTTTAACGTCGCGTGTGTGGGTCTGGGTATCAAAACTTTTAATGTTAATGCGACCGCTGTCGGGAGTTAATGATCCCGATATCAAGTTTAGAAGTGTGGTCTTCGCCCCATGGTCGTGTCCAAAAAGTCCTAAACATTGCCGTTGATTAACCTTGAGTGAAAAGTCGTGAAGTAGGCGCTTGCCGTTCAGATGTTTGGTCAGGTTGCTTATTTCGATCATGTGTTTACCAAATAAGTTTGGTAGGGCATAGGGGCGGAGTGCTAAAAAAGACTACGGTGAATAGTCACGTTTGGGAATGTCGGTTAGTACTTATAAGGAAATTCCTACGTGCGCATCAGGCACGAGACTGAAACAATTGATGTGTGTTTTTGAATGCCTGATGAGGCCTGATTACCATGATGCTTCTACGTACTCTTGTTCTTGAGCGCAACGGCCAGGATTCACCCGTCAACGGCGCATTGCTTTGCGGGTTTGCCATCGGTCAGATAGCCTCTAATTTTCTTGTTTACAGCTTGGATGAAGAAGTCGAGCCGGGTAGTTCGAGGGTGTATATCGCAACCTTGAAAAAAAAAGCCGAACGGTTCTTTTTGGGCGGCATCGAGTCCCAAGAGGATTTGCAGGCCGCTATGCAGGTGTTCAAGCAGATTCTGGTACTGGCAGCCGGTTCGGGAACAAAGGCAGGCGGTTCCACTGAGACCCAGTTGGCTTACCATTTTTTAGATCTGAAGGGCTGTAAATTGCCGCCTGCCAGGCCGGAGGATCATCATTCATTGATCATCAAGAAGGCATTGGTGATGAAAGTGATCACCTTGGGTATCTCCGCGCCCACGTTGCCGGCTATTGAAAGCGCTACGTTGATCGTGCCGTCTATTCGCTTTTCATCGCAAATGATCTCCGCGCCCAGGGCTTCGAGCCGAGCGGAGCCTGATCGTCTACCGTTGCAGGAGGCCACAGCGGAGGCACCTCCAAACGTGCTCGTCGAGACACCCGCAGTCGTTGTGCAAGATGTGCCGGTTGCGCCGAGCGAACCCGACATAGCGACGCAGCCAACGCTTGCGCCGCCAGCCGATGACAGTGCGTTGTTCCAGATGGACAGCACACTCACCAACCTTGCCCGCGTCGCGCAGGAGTTAACCCAGCAGAAACGTGCTGTGCTCGAGCAGGAGAGTGCGTTGGAGCAGTGGAAGGTACGGCTGCGGCAGGAACAGGCTCAAGTGGACGACGCCGCGCAGGCACTGGAGCAGCGTACCCTTGAGCTGCACGAGCAGACGCGGGTGCTCAGCCAGAAAACCGATGCCCTCAGTGTGATAAAGACGCAGCTATTGGATTTGCGCCAGAATCTGCAGGGGATGCTGCACGAACTGGATCAAGCGTTGGAGCGTTAGAACTGGCCTGGCTACTTTCCCCGGTTCATTTATCATCGACGTCAGCCAGTCGCCGCCAGAGCTTGAGCCCTGGCGTATCGACATCAACGGATATTGCCTGGGGATGCAAGGGTTTGAGTACCAAGCTGATTACCAAAGAAGGTCATGAAGCACTGAAGAAAGAGCTGGATTATCTGTGGCGGGAGAAGCGCCCGGACACCACGCGCAAGGTGACGTGGGCCGCTTCTCTGGGGGATCGCAGCGAGAATGCCGACTACCAGTACAACAAGAAGCTGCTGCGCGAGATCGACCGCCGCGTGCGCTATTTGCGCAAACGCCTGGAAGATATGCGCGTGGTCGAGTACATGCCCGAGCAGGAAGGGAAGGTGTTTTTCGGCGCGTGGGTCGATATCGAAAACGAACACGGCGAAACCAAGCGCTTTCGTATTGTCGGTTATGACGAGATTTATGAGCGCATGGACTACATTTCCATCGACTCGCCGATGGCGCGCGCGCTGTTGCGCAAGCAAGTCGACGATGAAGCCATCGTGCAGACTCCAAGTGGCGATGTGTGTTGGTGGATTACCGGGATTGAATACGTGAAGTAAGCGATGCTGGCCCGCACCCTTTTAGTCAAGGGTGCGGGCCAGCGACGTCTCAGCCTTCGCGCAATACGGTCAGAGGGCTGGCGTTCAGCGCACGGCGGGTGCCGGATACCCCGGCGCCGCCGATCAGCACGGCGCCGATCACTGGCAACAGCAGCAGCCATGGGTGGGGTTGCCACGGCAGGTCGAAGGCGTAGCGATAAAGCACCCACGTCACCAGCTCGGTGCCCAATGCCGCCAACAAGCCACTTACCGCGCCCAACAAGCCGAACTCGATGCGCCGGGCCTTGACCAGTAATGCGCGTTCCGCACCCAACGCCCTTAGCAGCGCGCCTTGGCGGATGCGCTCATCCAGGGTGGCCTGCAAGCCGGAGAACAACACCGCCATCCCTGCTGCCAGTACAAACAACAGCACGTACTCCACCGCCAGGGTGACCTGAGCGAGGATGCTGCGCAGTTGCTCCAGCAGAGCTTCGACTTGCAGGATGGTCACTGCCGGGAAGGCCCGCGACAGGTCGACGATCTGCTGGTCATGACCCGGTGCCAGATAGAAGCTGGTCAGGTAGGTGGTCGGCAGATCCTTCAAGGTTCCCGGCTGGAAGATCATGAAGAAGTTGGGTTGGAAGTTATCCCAGTTGATGGTTCGCAGGCTGGTGACCCGCGCTTCGCGATTTTCTCCGGCCACCGTAAACACCAGGTGGTCGTTGAGTTTGAGCTTGAGGCTTTGCGCGACCTTGGCCTCCACCGAAACGCCGGGGATATCATCGGCTGGTTGTGCTGACCACCACACGCCCTCAGTCAGCGCATTGCCCGGCGGCAGGTCGGCGGCCCAGGTCAGGCTCAGGTCGCGTTGTACGGCGCGGTCACCGCTGGAGTCCTTGCTCACAATCTCTTGCACCGGCTCGCCGTTGATACTGATCAGCCGCCCCGGCACCACCGGGTACAACGGTGCCGATTGCGCCTGCAGCTCCAGCAGGCGGGCGCCAAAGGTGTCCTTGTCGGCCGGCAGGATATTCAGCGCGAAATAGTTGGGCGCGTCCTTGGGCAACTGGTTTTGCCAGGTGTCGAGCAACTCGCCGCGCAGCAGGGCGATCAAGCCCATGGACAACAGGATCAAGCCAAACGCCAGCGATTGCCCGGCTGCTGCCAATGGGTGACGCAGCAACTGGCCCAGGCCCAGACGCCATGGCAGGGAGGCACGAGCCAACAGGCGCCGCAGACTTTGCAAGAGCAGGAGCAGCAAGCCTCCCAGTACCAGTGCCGCCACCACGCCACCGCCGAGCAGGGCGAAGGTCAGCACCAGATCAAGGCTCAGGCGCCACATGATCAAACCCAGGGCGAACAACGCGGCACCGTAAACCATCCAGGTGCTGGACGGGATGGGCAGCAGATCGCGCCGCAACACCCGCAGCGGCGGCACGCGACCCAGTGCGGCCAGTGGCGGCAGGGCAAAACCGGCGAGCGCGACCAGCCCCGTGCCGATCCCGGCCAGGGCCGGTAAAAGCCCGCCTGGAGGCACATCGGCAGGCAGCAAGTCGTGCAGGAAGTAGAACAGGCCAAACTGCGCCAGCCAGCCGAGCAGGGCGCCGGCCAGGCTCGCCAACAGGCCCAGTACCGTCAATTGCAGGCTGAACAGCAACAGGGCTTCACGTCGGGACAAGCCCAGGCAGCGCAGCAGTGCGCTGGCATCGAAACGTCGGGTTGCGAAGCGGTTGGCGGAAAGGGCGACCGCCACACCGGCCAGCAGCACGGCCACCAGGCTGGCCATGTTCAGGTAGCGTTCGGCTTTGCCGAGAGCGCCGCCGATCTGCTGGTTACCGTCCCGTGAGTCCTGTAGGCGCTGGTTGGCGGCCAGGCCGGGCTTGACCAGGTCACGATAGGTTTGCAGCGCTGTGCTGCCCTGCGGCCCGCGCCACAGCTCGCGGTAACTGACGCGGCTGCCGGGCTGGACCACGCCTGTGGCGTCCAGGTCTGACAGGTTGATCATCACGCGGGGGGTGAGGCTGTAGAAATTGCCGGCGCGATCGGGTTCATAGGTCAGCACGCGGGCCAGGCGCAAGGTCTTCATGCCCACGTCGATACTGTCACCCACCTTGAGCGCCAGCGCCGTCAGTAAGCGTGCCTCCACCCAGGCTTCGCCGGGTTTCGGGCCGCCGCCCGCGGTTTCTTCACCAAAGGGCGCCGCCGCGCTTTTAAGTTCGCCACGCAGCGGATAGCGTTCATCAACTGCCTTGATGCTGGAGAGCTGGATGCCGTTGTCGGCGGCAATGACACTGGAAAACTCCACCACACGAGCGTGATCCAGGCCCAGTTCGGTTCCGGACTTGATCTGCTCGGGCCGCGCCGGCGAGCTGCCTTCGAGCACCAGGTCGGCGCCGAGGAACTCGGTGGCACGCAGCAGCATGGCGCCATTGAGGCGCGCACCGAAATAACCGATCGCGGTGCTGGCGGCGACGGCCACCAGCAGGGCAAAAAACAACACGCGCAATTCACCGGCGCGGGCATCGCGCAGTAATTGGCGCATGGCAAGACTGAACAGGCGCAACAGCGGCAAACGTGCCATCAAGGCTCCAGGGGCGCGACCATCAGGCCGGCTTCAAGGCGGATCAGGCGTCGGCAGCGTTGGGCCAGGCGCTCGTCATGGGTGACCAGCACCAGGGTCGTGCCGTTCTCTTTATTGAGTTCGAATAACAAGTCGCTGATGCGCTCGCCGGTGTGGCTGTCGAGGTTGCCGGTGGGTTCATCGGCAAACAGCACGTCCGGTTCGGCGGCAAAGGCGCGGGCAATTGCCACCCGTTGCTGCTCACCGCCGGAGAGTTGGCGCGGTGAATGGGTCAGGCGTTTGCCCAGGCCCACGCGCTCCAGCAAATGCCTGGCGCGCTCGCGGGCGTCTTTGCGGCCGTCCAGTTCCAGGGGCAGCATGACGTTTTCCAGTGCATTGAGGCTGTCGAGCAGTTGGAATGACTGGAAGACGAAGCCCACGTGCTCGGCACGGATGCGCGCGCGCTGGTCTTCATCGAGGCGGCTCAGGGCCTGGCCTGCGAGGTTGACTTCGCCGCTGCTGGGCAGGTCGAGGCCAGCCAGCAGGCCGAGAAGGGTGGATTTGCCGGAACCGGAACTGCCGACGATGGCCAGGCTGTCGCCTTTGTTCAGTTCCAGGCTCAGTTCGTGCAGGATAGTCAGTTCACCTTCCGCGCTGGGAACCACTTTGCTAAGGTTCCGCGCGGTGAGAATGCTTGCGCCCATGGAGAATCCGATGCGAATGTGGTTTTTGAGTGCTGGCCTGGCCTTGATGTGCATGGCCCAGAACGCAGCGGCGGGTACAGTCCTGATCGTTGGCGATAGTATCAGTGCCGGTTTCGGCCTGGATACCCGCAAAGGGTGGGTCGCCTTGCTGGAGCAACGGCTCAAGCAGGAAGGTTTCGACGATAAAGTGGTCAACGCCTCCATCAGTGGCGACACCAGTGCCGGCGGCCTCGCGCGGCTGCCTGCGGCGCTTGCGGAGCATAAGCCGCAGGTGGTGATTATCGAGTTGGGCGGCAATGATGGCCTGCGCGGACAACCGCCTGCGCAATTGCAACAAAATCTTGCCTCGATGATCCAGAAGTCCCAGGACAGCGGCGCGAAGGTGCTGTTGCTGGGCATGCAGATTCCGCCCAATTACGGCAAGCGATATGTCGACGCCTTCGCCAAGGTATTCGGTGACGTAGCGGAGCAGAAAAAGGTGCCGTTGGTGCCGTTTTTCCTTGAGGGTATCGGTGGTCATCCCGAGATGATGCAAGCTGATGGCTTGCATCCTGCGGTCGGCGCCCAGGGCAAGTTACTGGAAAATGTCTGGCCGACGCTAAAACCGCTGCTATGACGCTTTTCTACCGGCAGGCTTTCGGCTAAGGTGGCGCCCCCCCGATCTGGAGCCCCTGATGTCGCGTCCTGCCTGGTCCCTGTTCAACTATCAACTGATCGAGCCTGACGAGCAGCTGGATCTGTTCGCCTGCCAGGAAGTACGGGTGCATTTGGTGACGCGACAATTGGAGTTGGGGGGCTCCATCGATCGCACGCTGTGCGGCACGCTATTGCCGGCGCAGCCGCGCTGGTCGAGGGTCGATCGGTCGATATTCCAGGACCAGCGCCTGTGCCCCCTGTGCCGTGCGATCCTTGAGTCCCAGAAGCGTGGCACGCCGCCGATCTGGCCGGAGCTGCGTTTCGAGCTGTAGGGCCTCGACAAGCTTGCAGTTGGAAGCTCGCTTCACGTATACAATCGATTTTTACCTCCCCGTCGTTCTGCGAAGGATTTTCCGGATGTTGTCGCGCCTTTCCGTCGTCACTTGCTGCCTGTCTCTCGCTGCCCTCTGTGCGGCCGGTTCTGCATCCGCTTTGCAGTTGCCTTTGCCTCCACCGGGTGAAGACATTGTCGGGCAGGTCCAGGTGATCAAGGCGAAGTACGAAGACACGTTCGCTGACCTGGGCACCACCTACGACCTGGGCTATTCGGAGATGGTCGCGGCCAACCCCGGTGTTGATGCCTGGTTGCCGGGGGCGGGGACCGACATCGTATTGCCGACGCGCTTCATTCTGCCGCCGGGGCCGCGCGAAGGTATCGTGATCAATCTGGCGGAGTACCGGCTCTATTACTTCCCCAAGGGGCAGAACGTGGTCTACACCTTTCCGCTCGGGATTGGTCGCGAAGGCTGGGGTTCACCGATCGCCCACACCAGCATCATCGCCAAGACGCCTAACCCGACCTGGACCCCACCCGCGTCGATCAAGGCCGAACACGCCGCCAACGGTGATCCGCTGCCCAACGTTGTACCGGCCGGCCCGGACAACCCCCTGGGCCCGTTCAAGTTCACCCTGGGCACGCCGGGTTACCTGATCCACGGTTCGAACATGAAGTTCGGCATCGGTACGCGTACCAGCCATGGCTGCTTCCGCATGTTCAACAACAACGTGCTGGAAATGGCCGGCATGGTGCCGGTTGGCACCTCGGTGCGGATCATCAACGACGCCTACAAGTTCGGCAGCAGCGGCGGCAAGGTCTACCTGGAAGCCCATACGCCGTTAAACGATGACGGCACGCCGTCGGTGGTCGACAAGCACACGGCGGTGATCAACGCGTTGCTCAAGCGTGAAGACCTGGCCAATAACCTGCGCGTCAACTGGGACCAGGTGCGCGATGTGGTCGCGGCGGAAGATGGTTTACCGACTGAAATCGGCGTACCCGGCGCGGCTCCGATAGCCTCCAGCACGCCAATCGATCTGCAGCAGTAAGCCTGTTGGATCAGGAACCCGCCAAAGCCTTGCGCTGCGGCGGGTTTTTATTGTCTGGCGTTCAGGCACGAACGACGGACAATAAAAAAGCCGATCCATAAATGGATCGGCTTGGTAACAACCCCGAGGGACTATTACTTGCGGCTAGCTTTTTCAAGCATACGCAGAGCGCGCTCGTTAGCTTCGTCAGCAGTCTGTTGTGCTTTTTGAGCAGCAGCCAGAGCTTCATCAGCTTTACGGTAGGCTTCGTCTGCACGGGCCTGGGAGCGAGCTGCTGCGTCTTCAGTTGCAGTCAGACGAGCTTCGGTTTCTTTGGAGACGCTGCTGCAACCGGTAGCCAGAACTGCGGCCAGAGCCAGAGCAGAGAATTTCAGAACGTTGTTCATCGTGTTCCCCTTCAAGGACTTTCTATTAAATGGCTACTTTCTCAGAGTGAGCTAATAGCCGGCGTACATACTACCCATTACTTGTAGTAAGTAAACTGACGTAGCGCAAGAAGCAAAAAAAATTCTCGCGCGGAATCTATTTTGACCAACCTTGTGGAGGTTTGTATAAAAAGCGGCCAATTTTTTTCCGCCGGACGCACACCGCACTCAGGCTGAAACGTCCGTCCCGCATGCATCACACCCGGTGTGTAGATGAAAATTTATATATTCAGGGCGACACTTGCGTCACGTTCACGATCGCTTCACCATGCATCTTTTACGCATGTAAAGGTGACTTTAAGAGCGCCTGTTCGTCTCAAGGTTCAACTGCCGGCAATGTTCAGGCTTTCGGTCACCCGTTGATCGAAGCCCTTTCTATATCCACCAGCGGCAGGGGATGACGAGTGTGCCTTGAGCAATTGCAGGATTGGCGCCTACTATTCCCTACGTGCTGGTTGTGAGCGCTCAAGGATTTCTCGTTGTCGAATCCGGCACGGGGTGGCGTAGATGTTCCTTCGCCGGAAAAACATCGGTAAGGTAGGGGTCACACACCAAGACCCGCGAGGAGTAGTGATGAGCGAGGCGTTGTCCATCCACCATGACCAGGCTGGTCATCAGTTCGAGACCAATGTGGACGGTCATCGTGCCTATCTGACCTATATGGACCTCGGGAAGCAGACCCTGGATATCTATCGGACCTTCGTGCCCAACGCACTGCGAGGCCGAGGTATTGCGGCGGCATTGACCGAGGAAGCCCTGAAGTTTGCCGATGAGGCCGGCTATGCGGTGATTCCGTCCTGCTCCTATGTCGAACGCTACATGGAACGCCACCAGCGCCATGCCGCGAAGCTGTAAAGCTTAAACAACACACACAAAAACGCCGGGTTCAGCCCGGCGTTTTTGTGTGCGCGATTCAGATACAGGTACGGGCTCAGGTGCGCTTGCGGGTCGGCAAGACGTCCTTGAGCTTGGCGTGCATGCTGCGCAGGGTGTTCTCGGTGGCGGCCCAATCGATGCAGGCATCGGTAATCGACACGCCGTACTGCAAGTCGGCCAGGTCTTTTGGAATGGCCTGGCAACCCCAGTTCAGGTGGCTCTCGACCATCAGGCCGATGATCGACTGGTTGCCTTCGAGGATCTGGTTGGCGACGTTCTCCATCACCAGCGGCTGCAGGGCCGGGTCCTTGTTGGAGTTGGCGTGGCTGCAGTCGACCATGATGTTTGGCTTGATCTTGGCCTTGTTCAGCGCTTGTTCACACAGGGCGACGCTGACCGAATCGTAGTTGGGCTTGCCGTTGCCGCCACGCAGCACTACGTGACCGTAGGCGTTGCCTTTGGTGGTGACGATCGAGACGCCGCCTTCCTGGTTGATGCCCAGGAAACGGTGAGGGCTGGAAACCGATTGCAGCGCGTTGATCGCCACGGTCAAGCCGCCGTCGGTGCCGTTCTTGAAGCCGACGGCCGAGGACAGGCCGGACGCCATTTCGCGGTGGGTCTGGGATTCGGTGGTACGCGCGCCGATGGCCGACCAGCTGATCAGGTCCTGCAGGTACTGCGGGGAGATCGGGTCCAGCGCTTCGGTGGCGGTGGGCAGGCCCATTTCGGCCAGGTCCAGCAACAACTGACGACCGATGTGCAAACCGTCCTGGATCTTGAACGAGTCGTCCAGGTACGGGTCGTTGATCAAGCCTTTCCAGCCGACCGTGGTGCGTGGCTTCTCGAAATAGACGCGCATCACCAGGTACAAGGTGTCGGACACTTCCGCCGCCAGCACCTTGAGGCGCTCGGCGTATTCGTGGGCAGCCTTGAGGTCGTGGATCGAGCACGGGCCGATCACAACGAACAGGCGGTGGTCGGTGCCGTCGAGAATGTCACGGATGACTTCGCGGCCCTTGGTGACGGTCTGCAGGGCAGCGTCGCTCAGGGGGATTTCGCGCTTGAGCTGGTCAGGTGTGATCAGCGTCTCGTTGGATTCGACGTTTAGGTCATTGATCGGTAAATCAGCCATCGTGTTACTCGTCAGGGTCACGGGTGCCGGCCGCCAGCCATCCCCGTGCGGCGGAGCACAGCATGATTTGGATGCAGGGGGGAGGAACCTTAGCGCGTAACACGGGCCCGCGACAATGGGCAAAGCCCGCTTTAATCGAGTGTTGGTCGCACAAACGCCTCATGGGAGAACTCGCTGGCGTGGCGTGACACCCACTCGCGGGCCAGTGCTTCGACTTGGGCAGGTGTAGGTTCGGCATCTTCATGCTGGCGGCAGTAGCGCTCCATCCGGCATGCTTGCTCACCCATTCGGGCTCCGAACAACGCATGTTCATCGGTAAACGAGACCGCGACGCGGTAGCCGTTTTCCACCTTGCGACACCATGCCACGTAGCCCGGATAGCGCGCGTTGGCGCCCAGGGATGGGATATGCAGGTCTACGGCGGTGCCCTGGCGCCAGGCGCGCGGGCAATTGCAGGCGATGCCGCCCAGGCCGATAGTGTGCAGGCGTTGGCGGGGAATGGTGGGGGAAGGACGTTGGATCAACAGCGCGGCGACATCATCAGGGTGAGGTAAAAAACGACCCATGTACACGGACTCCGAGCACCGTCCAATTGACGGAGGCAGCAGCAGTATAGTGAAGGAACACGAATTGACCGACTTGGATATTGACCAGCAATTGCTGGGATTGCCAGGCATTTCGCTGCTGGTGTTCACCAGTGTCGGCTGTTCCAGTTGCCGCTGGGCGCGCCAGCAATTGCCCGGCTGGCAACTGCCGGTGGACCGGCTGTGCTGGGTGGACGCCGGGGACAACGGCGGCGCGGTCGAGCGTTACCAGATCTTTCATTTGCCTGCGTTGTTCGTGGTGTGCGAGGGTCAATTCCTCGGACAGTTACAGACCCGCCTTACGTCTGCCGACCTTACCGACGCGATCAATCAAGCGCTTACCCGCACTCCAGAGGACTTGCCATGACCACTCAATCCCCGCGCATCGGCATTATCGGTACCGGTGCCATCGGTGGTTTCTACGGTGTGATGCTGGCGCGCGCCGGGTTTGATGTGCACTTCCTGCTGCGCAGCGAATACGCGGTGGTCCGCGAGCACGGCTTGCACCTCAACAGCACGTTGCACGGCAAGCTCCACCTGCACCCGGTGCAGGCGTATGCCCGTGCTGCCGATATGCCGCCGTGCGACTGGTTGCTGGTGGGCACCAAGTCCACCGGCAACATCGACCTGGCACCGACTCTCGCCCAAGTCGCGGCCCCTGACGCCAAAGTGGTGTTGCTGCAAAACGGTCTGGATGTGGAAGACAGTCTGCGTGAACACCTGCCGCCGTCGCTGCATTTGCTTGGCGGCTTGTGTTACATCGGCGTGCATCGCTCCGGGCCCGGGGTGGTGGAGCACCAGGCGCTGGGGCGGGTCAACCTGGGTTATCACAGTGGCAGCGCGGCCAACGATGAGAGCCGCCAACAGGCGATTGTCGAAGCCGGTGCGGCGTTGTTTCATCAGGCCGGCATCGAGTCCCAGGCCATGGCCAATGTGCATCAGGCGCGCTGGCACAAGCTGGTGTGGAACGTGCCGTATAACGGCCTCTCGGTAGTGCTGAATGCGGGCACCACCGCGATGATGGCGGACCAATCCAGCCGTGAGTTGATCCAGGCGCTGATGGCCGAAGTGGTGCAGGGCGCCCATGCCTGCGGTCATGAAATCCCCAAGAGCTACGCCGAGCAAATGTTCGCAATGACCGAGACCATGGACGACTACCTGCCGAGCATGTACCACGACCACGTGCACAAACGCCCGCTGGAATTGGCGGCTATTTATGCCCGCCCGTTAGCCGCCGCCAAAGCCGCTGGCTGTGAGTTGCCGCGGATGCAGGCGCTGTACCAGGCCTTGAGTTTTATTGATCGGCGTAATCGCTGAAGCGGGGGAGACAGCATGGCAAAGGGACTGGGCGACAAACTGGTACTGGCGATTTCGTCGCGGGCCTTGTTCGACCTGAGTGACAGCCACAAGGTCTACCTGGCCCAAGGGGTGGAGGCCTACCGCAAATATCAGATCGAACACGAGGAAGAAATCCTTGAGCCCGGCGACGCGTTCCCGCTGGTGAAGAAACTCCTGAGCCTGAATGCCAGCCTCGGTCGGGCTCGGGTCGAAGTGGTGCTGGTGTCGCGCAACAGTGCCGACACCGGCTTGCGCGTGTTCAATTCGATCCAGCATTACGGGTTGGACATTTCCCGCGCAGCCTTCGTGGGCGGGCGTAGTCCCTATCCTTATTTGGCCGCGTTTGGTTGCCACCTGTTTCTCTCGACCCATGCTGAGGACGTGCGCAGCGCCCTGGATGCAGGTTTTGCGGCTGCAACGATTCTATCGGGCGGTGCGCGCAGGGCATCCAGCGAAGAGCTGCGGATCGCCTTCGACGGCGACGCGGTGCTGTTTTCCGATGAGTCCGAGCGTGTGTATCAGGCCGGTGGGTTGGCGGCGTTCCAGGCCAGCGAGCGCGAGTCGGCGCGTCAGCCGTTGCATGGTGGCCCGTTCAAAGGTTTTCTGGCGGCGCTTAACCTGTTGCAGCGCGAGTTCCCGGACGAGGCCTGCCCGATCCGTACCGCGCTGGTTACGGCGCGTTCGGCACCTTCCCATGAGCGGGTGATTCGTACGTTGCGCGAGTGGGATATTCGCTTGGATGAGTCCTTGTTTCTCGGTGGCCTGGAGAAATCCGCGTTCCTGGAAGCGTTCGCCGCCGATGTGTTTTTCGATGACCAGGCCGGTCATTGTGAGAAGGCCAGGGAAGTGGTGGCCACCGGGCATGTGCCCCATGGCATCAGTAACGAAGTGAGGATTCAGGCCGAGCCTTAAGGGCGCTGCTAAGCTCATTCAATCTCCTCCAGCCTGGCAGTCCAGGAGGTTTTATGATTCGTTCGATGCTCTATGCCACGGACCTCGGTCTCTACGCGCCGTATGTGATGCAGCATGCGCTGGCGTTGGCGCGGACGTTCAAGGCGGACCTGTATGTGATTCATGTGGTCGAGCCGATGGGGCTGTTCGCTGAGTCGGTGTTGCAGAGCTACCTTGATGAAAAAGCCTTGAGCGAATGGCAAAGCCGGGGGATGAACACCGTGATGGCCACCATTGAGCAACGGGTACTCGACAGTTTTCGCGAGGAGTTGGAAGAAGGAGAGCAGGACCTGCAGTTGATCCGTTCGGTACGCGTGATCCAGGGCGACCCCTGCGAGGTGATTCTCGACCAACTGCGCAAACTTTCGGCCGACTTGTTGATCGTAGGAAGTCACAGCGACGCAACGGCGGCGGCCACCCCCCTTGGTCGCACCGCTGCTCGGGTGTTGCAGCTGTCTACTGTGCCGGTTTACCTGGTGCCGTCTTTACAACGTCGACGCAGTGACGACATGTGAAGGCTGATCGCGATAAAAAAGTTCTAGATTTATCCGTCCGACCTTTAATATAGTTATATGCCGTCGCTGATACCCGTGGCGTCTATCTGCTTTGAGGGCTACATATGAAGCTTCAACAACTGCGCTACATCTGGGAAGTGGCGCACCACGACCTCAACGTTTCCGCTACCGCTCAAAGCCTTTACACCTCGCAACCCGGTATCAGCAAGCAGATCCGCCTGCTCGAAGATGAGTTGGGCGTCGAAGTGTTCGCGCGCAGCGGCAAGCACCTGACTCGCGTCACGCCCGCCGGTGAACGCATCATCACCACCGCCGGCGAAATCCTGCGTAAAGTCGAGAGCATCAAGCAGATCGCCCAGGAATTCTCCAACGAGAAAAAAGGCACCCTGTCGATCGCCACCACCCATACCCAGGCGCGGTATGCCTTGCCGCCGGTGATCCGCGATTTCATCAAGCAATACCCGGACGTGGCCCTGCACATGCACCAGGGTTCGCCGATGCAGATCGCCGAAATGGCCGCCGATGGCACCGTCGATTTCGCCATTGCCACCGAAGCCCTGGAGCTGTTCGGCGACTTGGTGATGATGCCGTGCTACCGCTGGAACCGCTGCGTGGTGGTGCCCCAGGGTCACCCGCTGGCCAAGCTGCCGAAACTGACCCTCGAAGCCCTGGCGGAATATCCGATTGTCACCTACGTGTTCGGTTTTACCGGACGCTCCAAACTCGACGAAGCCTTCAGCCACCGTGGCCTCACGCCGAAAGTGGTGTTCACCGCCGCCGACGCCGACGTGATCAAGACGTACGTACGCCTGGGCCTGGGCGTGGGAATCGTCGCCAAAATGGCGGTCGACACCCAGCTCGACAAAGACCTGGTGGTACTTGATGCCAGCGAACTGTTCGAGTCCAGCGTGACCAAGATCGGTTTCCGTCGCGGTACGTTCCTGCGTGGCTTCATGTGCGATTTCATCGAAAAGTTCGCGCCGCACCTGACCCGCGAAGTCATGGCCAAGGCGATCCAGTGCCACAACAAGCAGGAACTGGAAGAGCTGTTCGACGGCGTGGAACTGCCCGTTCACTAAGACGCTCAGCGGGCCTCGGTCACGGTGAAGTATTGCCGGGCGCCCGCCACCAGAATCTCCACCTCGTCATCGACGCACTTGCCCAGCAGGCCTTTGCCCAAGGGCGAGCGCGGGGTGATGACGGTCACCGGTTGCCCGACCACGTCCACTTTCAACCCCGCCGCATCCGGCGCGAGAAACAGCCACTGCTGGCGCGCGTTCTCGTCTTCCAGGCCCACGAGTGTGCCCACCTCTATACCGCGTCTGTCCTCGTAGGGCCGCAGTTGCAGGTTCTGGCACAGCACCAGCGATTGCTTGATCTCTTCGACCCGCTTGGCTTGCCCGGCCGCCAGATAGGAAGCCTCCAGCCCCAGCGTGTCGTATTTGTTCTCGGCGATGTTTTCTTCGTGGGTCGCGGTTTCGTAGGCCGTTTGCGCGGCGCGTTGGGCGATGTCGAGGTCGACGGTGAGTTTTTCCAGGATCAACTGGAGGACGGCATGTTTATTCATGGCTGTGCTTGATCATCAATCGCAGAATTGCAGGACATTGGCCCGACTCTTTTCATTCGGCGCGTTCCTGTCCTGTTGCAGCCAGAACTGGCATTTGGGGTTCGACAGGTTGCGTGCGTTGTCGCGCGCCTGATCGAGGGTTTGTTGCTGTTCCTGTTTTTGCAGGTTCTGCTGGTACTGCTCGAACATACGGTTGGGCGGCTCGGGCGCCGCGACGGCCGGCTTGCCCAACTGCTGGACCGCCTGAGCCACGGGCGCGAGGCTCTGCGGGAACAGGTAACGCGATGCCAGCCAGGCGGTCAGCACAATGGCGATAAACCCCAGCCACAGGCCAAAAGCCACGGCTGCACTGAGCTTGAACAACGACAACGGACGTCCGGACATGATGGCCTCCTGGCAGGCATTGATGGCGTGGCGGCGATTGTCGCACAGCCACTGTGCAGAATAATCGCGATAGAGCCTTCTGCATCCGTGCATTTATGCGGACAATCGAGCCTTTGAGCGTTGGAGCCCGGAATGAAAGCCCGCTGGGATATTTTTTGCAGCGTCGTCGATAACTACGGCGACATCGGCGTGACCTGGCGCCTGGCCCGGCAATTGGTGGTCGAGCACCGCTGTGAGGTGCGCTTGTGGGTCGATGACCTGCGCGCGTTCGAGCGCATGTGCCCCGAGGTTGACGTGCAGGCGACCCAACAATGGCAGGACGGTGTCGAGGTGCGCCACTGGCCGGCCGAGTGGTCGGCTACGCCGGCCGCCGATGTGGTGATCGCCGCCTTCGCCTGCCAGCTGCCCCCTGACTATATGGAAGCCATGGCCGCGCGTGAGCGCACGCCGTTGTGGATGAACCTCGACTACCTGAGTGCCGAAGACTGGGTGGTGGGCTGCCATCGCCTGCCGTCGGTGAAGTTCAAGGGGGTGCAGAAGTACTTCTTTTTCCCCGGTTTCCGCGCCGGTACCGGTGGTCTGTTACGTGAGGCCGGGTTGATTGAGCAGCGTCAGGCGTTTCAGGCGGACGCCGCAGCGCAGCGACAATTCCTGCAGGGGTTGGGTGTATTTCCGGCAGCCGGTGCGCGGTTGTTTTCACTGTTTGCCTACGAAAATGCCGGCCTTGCCGGTTGGCTGGACGCCTTGTCGACGGACGGGCGTGCCACTCATCTATTGGTGCCCGAGGGGCGCATCCTCGGGGATGTGCAGCGCTGGCTCGGTGTGACGGCGTTGGCCGCGGGCGACGTGCATCAACGCGATGCCCTGACCGTGCAAGTGCTGCCGTTCGTGCGTCAGGCGCACTATGACCACTTGCTGTGGTGCTGCGATTTCAACGCCGTGCGCGGCGAAGACTCATTTGTCCGCGCCCAGTGGGCCGGGCGGCCGTTGCTGTGGCACATCTACCGACAGGATGAAGACATCCACCTGGACAAGCTCGATGCTTTCCTGGCGCTGTACACCAAAGACTTGTCGCCCGCCGCCAGCGCTGCATTGGTGACGCTGTGGCAAGCCTGGAACACCGAGGGCGAGATGGCGCAGCCGTGGAAATTGCTGCTGGAGCACTGGCCGGAGGTGAGTCAGCACGCCCAAAGGTGGTGTCTGGAACAGGCCTTGCAGGCCGATCTTGCGACGGCGCTGGTACAGTTTTATGAAAGTTGGATATGATACGCCACCTTGATTTTTGTAAATCCCATCCAAATTTCGGATATATGCAATGAAAACTGGTAAAGAACTGAAACCCGGTACAGTGATCCGTCTCGAAAACGACCCTTGGCTGGTTCAGAAAGCTGAGTTCACCAAGTCTGGTCGTAACAGCGCAATCATGAAGACCAAGCTGAAGAACCTGCTGACCGGTTACAAGACCGAGATCGTCTACAGCGCCGATGACAAACTGGACGACGTGATCCTCGACCGCAAAGAAGCGACCCTGTCGTTCATCAGCGGCGACACCTACACGTTCATGGACACCACCGACTACACCATGTACGAGCTGAACGCTGAAGACATCGAAGCCGTTCTGCCATTCGTGGAAGAAGGCATGGACGACGTCTGCGAAGCCATCTTCTTCGAAGAGCGTCTGGTTTCCGTAGAGCTGCCGACCACTATCGTGCGTAAGGTTGCCTACACCGAAGGTTCCGCTCGCGGTGACACCTCGGGCAAAGTGATGAAGCCTGCCAAGCTGGCTAACGGTACCGAACTGCAAGTGGCCGATTTCATCGAAATCGACGACCTGATCGAAATCGACACCCGCGAAGGTGGTTCGTACAAAGGTCGCGCCAAGAAGTAATTCTGGCCGCTGCCCTGAAGGCGTGGTTCCCGCGCCTCGGGCCGCACAAGAGTCCGGCGTCTGAAAAGACGCCGGATTTTTTTCGCCGTTTTTTTGGCCCTCTCGTCGGCCTCAGTGCATCTTTTCAATACTCGACTATGGTTAGTGGCGAACTGCCTTCACTCGCAGCAGTGAAGGGCAGGCCCCCGCTCGCTCCGGTCCGTGCCGGTGAGTTAGCCATAAGGAAGAATAATGATGAGCATTGAAGCTGATCCGACGCCGCACGCCTTCGATAAAGCCGATCAAGCCCCCGAACGGCTCACCGAAATGTTTGTAGGAGGCCAGGAGAAACGTATCCAACTCGGCCAGTGCCCGGCCGAGCGCGCGGTGTTTCGCAAGCTGCATGGCGTGGCCAGTGGCCGTCTGGTGATGGAAAAGAACATCCCGGCCAAGCTGAAAGTGGGGGTATTCGCCCACGACAGCCTTGACGCCTGGGTCCGTTTTTCCAGCGATACCACACCCACCTCACCGGACCTGGGCAGCACTGTCGGGATCGGCATCAAGTTGTTTGGCGTCCCTGGGCCCAAGGCCCTGGGTGACGAGGGCGATACCGCCGATTTCATCATGCAGAATTTTCCGATCTTCTTTGTCGACAACGCCAAGGAAATGGTCGAGTTCACCTACGCCGGTACCGTGCTCAAGGACTACCCCGGCTACCTGAAAAAACACCCCAAGACCCACGACATCCTTAACCGCATGGGCGACAAGGTCGAAGGCAGCGTACTGACCACTCAGTACTGGGCCATTCTGCCGTTTCATTCGGGAAGCAAACGCTACGTCAAATTTCGCCTCGACCCCGAAACCCCGCCGGAAAACGTCCCCAACAACGAAACCGATTACCTGGGCGTCGATCTATGCCGTCGCCTTGCGCAGCGCGAATATAAATTCCGTTTCATGGTGCAGTTGCGCACCGATGCGCAGAGCATGCCGCTCGATGAGGCAACCGTTGAGTGGCCGGAAAGCGAAAGCCCGTTTGTGCATGTCGCCACACTGACCCTGTCGCAACAGGATGTGGCCCAGCGTGGCCAGGCGGAATACGGGCAAGGGCTGGCCTTTAACATTTGGCGCCTGCCCCCGGAGCAGGCACCGGTGGGCTCGATCGCCGAAGCCCGCAAAGTCGTCTACGCCGCAGGCGCGCGCGCGCGGCATGAAGCCAATGGCCAGGGTTTGCAGGATCCACCTCAAGCCCGTCCGGCGGCGTGCCCTTACTCCGCCGCCCAATCCTCGATCAGCGGCTTGGGCGAGGTGGGCGCCAAGGATCAATGCATCGTCAAAGCGGTGATCTACCCCTCAATCGGCGTGGCGCGCGTCGGTTCAAGCGAGTCGGAGTGGTTTGTGGGCCCTGAAGTGTGTGATCCGCCGCATCACGCCGCCGGTTTTTATCGCGATTCAAAGAAACAACTCAAGCGCCAGGCCGCGCGCTTTCGGGTGTATGGCGTAAACGTGCTGGGCGACATTGTGCGTGAACTCACCCCGGATAACGCAAAGATCCGCTGGCAGGTGCAATTGGCCAACACCAAGTCAGCCTGGTATGGCTTCCAGCTTGCGTTGGATATTCCGGAGGCTGCATCGGCGCCACCAACGACACTGCGCAATGCCGGCATTGCCGACCGCACACAGTTAGCCATTACTCCCAAGGCGAAGGTGGTCAGTGGCAAGAATGCCAAGCCCAAGAAGTTCGACGATGGCCGTTTCATGGGCAAGCCGGTGTACCTGGGCGAAACATTTACCGATGAACAGGGCCGCCTGATCGTGCTGGGGGGCCATGGTGCCGCAGGCGCTTGCGACGATAGCCGCGCGATCACGTTCGCGAACAACGAGGGTTGGTACGACGATACGTCGGACGGGCCGGTCAATGCCGAGGTGATCTACGACGGGCAGCCCCTGTTGGTTGACCCCGCGTGGGTTATCGTCGGCCCACCTAACTATGGGCCACAACGCAAGTCGGTGCGCACCATGTGGGACTTGATGCGCGATGTCGCCATCAAGGCTGGTACGTTGCCGATGCCGATGCGTCCCAGCTTCACGTTCGACATATTGCCGATTTTCGAACGGCTGGCCGGCCTGCAATGGGTGAATGCCGGCTTCGCATCCGGGTTTGGCTGGAAGGGCGTAAATGATCTGACCAGCGCGCAAGCGTTGGCGCGCTTGTCGAGTGCCAGCCCGGCGTATGTCGAACTGCGGCGCACCATTGCCAACCAGTTCCGTAATGATGCCGTGGACAGTTGGTCGCCCAAGCCCTGGCCATGGCTGTACGGTGACGCCATGGATGTGCCGGCAGCCAAGACACCTCGACAAAACGCCTCGCTCAGTGACACGCAGTTGGCCATGTTGGCGGAGTGGGCACGGGGCAATTTCGTGGAGGACTATGCTGCCGATCGCGTCGCGCCGCGCAGCCTCGATGAGGTGCCGCTGGCCCTGCAAGGCGATACGCTGACCAAGGCGGCGCTGGACTTTTGCCTGGCCGACGCTTTCCACCCCGGTTGTGAAATGACCTGGCCCGTGCGCACCGCCACGATGTACATGGCGCCGTTTCGCTTTGCCCATGCCCTGGACGGCTGGATTGCCCCGGCCTTGGGCGAGGTCATCACGTACGCCGCGATCAGCCTGACCAACGGCCCGCTCTGTGGTCAGCAGGCCGGTGGTCTGACCCGCTGGATGGCGGTGCCATGGCAAACCGACTCGGCCAGCTGCCGTTCGGGCTATGACAAAAACTATGACCCCTACGTGCCCTCGTTCTGGCCGGCGCGGGTGCCTAATCAGGTATTGACCCGGCAGAACTACGACATTGTCATGGACGAAAAAAAGCCCCTCGGCGAGCGCCTGGCTGCCTTCGCCAACCGGGCCTCCTGGATCGAGCCTTTGGGGGCCACCAGCTACACCGACCAGATCAACAATATGATTCACCACTTCGATCACCTGGGGGTCGTAGAGGTGCACGCCGGGCCCAGCGACCGCGAGCATTTCCCGGCCCACATTGAGGTGGAGGATCAACACGTGCCGATCAAGGATATGCCCAACCCGACCGCCAGCCCGCATTCTGCCAGTCATGAGGCGCTGCGTTTGCAGGTCGGTGCCCTGGCGGGGCCGCGTGCAGAATCGGTGGACATCATGACCATCGAGAAGGCCCAGCGTTTTCCACGGGGCCTGCCCGGCTGATGGCATTGGCGGCCGGCGTGCATGCCGATGTGGTAGTGCTGGGCAGTGGTCCCGCAGCGTGTTCGCTGGCGCTGAACCTGGCGCCGTTTTGTCATGTCTTGATGGTGGACAAGGGCGACGGGGAGGGCGCGAGTGTGGGTGAGTCGCTGCCCGCTGCGGCGGGGCGGTTGTTTCGGGACATGGGCTTGCTGGAAGCGTTTTTGCAGCAAAACCATGCCCCGTGTCACGCCAGCCGTGGCGCGTGGGGCGGCGCCCGGATGTGGGAGCAGCACGCCATGGGCAATTTGGACGGCCATGGTTGGCACCTCGACCGCAGGCTGTTTGACGCGTGGTTGCGCCAGGTCGCCCAGTCGCGCGGGGCAGGGGCGTTGACGCACACACGGCTGGTGTCTGTGCGCAGCCTTGCCGGTGAGATGCCGTGGCACCTCGAACTGCAACGCGGCGATCAGCGGCTGACGCTGAGTGCACGTTTTGTGGTTGATGCCAGTGGGCGCAGCAGCGCGTTTGCCAGGCAACTGGGATACAAGCGCAAGGCCAGGGACAAGCTGGTGTGTGGCTGGTTATTCGGGAGGGACGGTTGCGCGGGCGGTATCAGTGAATTGCACGCCGAAGCGCAGGGCTGGTGGTACACGTCGCCCTTGCCGAATGGCCGTCGCTTGCTGTCCTTTTACACCGACGCCGATTTGGACGCTGCCGCTTCTGCGCATCACCCCGAGAGGCTGCTCACGCGTGTACAGCATGTGCCGGAACTGAGTCGCACATTGGCGGCATACGGGTTCAGCGCCACTGGGTCCGTTGGGTTTTGTGCGGCGCATGGGGCAGCGTTGGAACAGGCCACAGGCGCAGGGTGGCTGGCGGTAGGCGACGCGGCGTTGTCGTTTGATCCTTTGTCTGCGCAGGGTTTGTTCAATGCGTTGTACACCGGGCTGGCCGGTGCCGAGGCGATTCATGCTCGGTTAGCGGGCGATGGTGCCGCCGCTGGGCGTTACCAGGCTGAGCTGGACCGCATTGAGGCGGCTTATTCGGCCCATTTGCGCGGCTGGTATGAAGAGGAGCGCCGCTGGCCGGATCAAGCGTTTTGGCAACGACGGCAGGGCATATCGCAGGTATGAAAAATCCGGAATCCTCATCAGATTCCGGATTTTTTTGGCCTGTAAATCAGACCGTCACATGCAGGCGTACATCGACATTACCGCGGGTGGCATTGGAGTACGGGCAGACTTGGTGAGCCGCGTCGACCAGGCTTTGTGCGTCATCCTGGGCCAGGCCGGGCAGGCTGATGTGCAGGTCGATATCCAGACCGAAACCGCCGGGGATCTGGCCGATGCCGACGTGAGCGGTGATCGAGGCGTCATCCGGGATTTTGCGTTTGGTCTGGCTGGCGACGAATTTCAGCGCGCCGATAAAACAGGCCGAGTAACCGGCGGCGAACAGTTGTTCCGGGTTGGTGGCCTGGCCACCGGCGCCGCCCAATTCTTTTGGCGTGGACAGTTTGACGTCGAGGATGTTGTCGCTGGAAACAGCGCGACCATCACGGCCGCCGGTGGCGGTGGCTACTGCGGTATAGAGCGTTTGCATGGCATTTTCCTCTTTGCATTTAGCGCTAACTGTTTGCGCGCTAAGTAGTTGGTGAGGCGAATGTATAGCGCTAATGTTTAGCGCGCAAGATAAATTTAAAAAATATTCGCTTGTGAGGTTCTTCCTGCTCTTGTGCGAGGACTAAACGGCGCCTTGCAGATTGCTGCGCAGGGCAATCAAATCGGCTTGCAGCTTACGCAACTGCTCCAGCTCCATGCCGCTGGCACCTAGGATGCACTGGGGAATACCCATGGCCTTTTCCTGCAGGGCGCGACCTGAGCCAGTCAGTTCCACCACTACCACGCGCTCGTCTTCGCGGCTGCGGGTACGACTGAGCAGGCCCTCAGCTTCCAGGCGTTTGAGCAACGGCGTGAGCGAACCGGGATCGGTCAGCAGGCGGCTGCTGATTTCACCGACAGTCAAGCCGTCCTCTTCCCACAGCACCATCATGGCCAAGTACTGCGGATAGGTCAGGCCGAGGGCTTGCAGCAGCGGTTTGTAGACCTTGGTCATCAGCAGCGAGGTGGAGTGCAGAGCGAAACACAGCTGATTGTTCAGCATCAGCGATTCGCACGGGTCAGGATTTTTGCTCATGGCAGTGCCTCAAAAAAGCGTCTATGGGCTGGAATCTAGCGGGCAAATGTTTAATGCGCCAGATAATCTTGGGCGGACGCTCAAATCAACCCGCTCTGCAGCGCCAGATCCCACGGCGGAACCGGGCTGAAACGGGATTTGAGGTATTCAAGCAACAAGCGACTGCGTGCATTGGGCTGCTGCTCCAGGCGCAGTGCATAGATCCCGGTGGTTTCCGGGCTGGGCAGACCGCCTTCGCAAAACAGCGGCAGCAGTTCGCCGCGCACCAGGTATTCACTGGCCAGCCAGGTGGGCAGGTGGGCGATGCCCAACCCGGCCAACGCACCGGAGAGCAGGGCTTCGGCATTATTGGCGCTCATGCGGATGCGCTGCGGGCGGTACGTGGCGCGGCGCCCGTCCAGTTCGAAGCGCCAGGCGAACATCGGTGCCAGGCCATCCCAGTCCAGGCCGTCGTGTTCGCTCAAGTCACGCGGATGCGTCGGCGTGCTGCGGCTTTTCAGGTAGGCCGGGCTGGCGCAGGCGATGCGCACGATACTGGCCAGGGGCGTGGCGATCAGCCGGGTGTCGACGATATGCCCGGCGCGCAGCACCAGGTCGACTTTGCCCAGGTGCGCGCCCTGCATGTCCACGAAGCTGTCGATCAGGTGCAGGTGCACATCCAGGCCGGGGTACACATTCAGAAAGTCCGCGATCACCGGCGCCAAGTGCCGTCGGCCAAACGCCGCCGGTGCGTCCACGCGAATCAAACCCTCCGGCGCATGGCTCAGAGACACTGCTTCGGCCCGTGCCAGTTGCAACTCGCTGACAATCCGCCGCGCGCGTTCGGCGAACGCCAGGCCGGCGGGTGTGGCAACCACCGCGTGGGTACTGCGCTGGAATAAGCGACTGCCCACCGAGCTTTCCAGGCTGTCGATGCGCCGCGCCACGGCGGAAGGCGTCAGCGGATGCCTGCGTGCGGCGGCGGAAAAGCTGCCGGTTTCCAGCACCTCGAGAAACAGGCTCAACTGATCGGTGAGGGTATTGGGGTTCATCGGGGCTGCGCTTATGCGAGATTGGCACAGCCATTGTGCGTTGCTGTGCGTTTCCGCGCTAGAGCCGACTGCGTAGCATGAGGCCCATTGGTAATACGGAGTAACGAGCGGTGTGGGACTTAGTGATGTATCTGGTGTTGGGGGCTGCCTTGGGCACGGTGGGCGGGCTGTTTGGCATTGGTGGCGGGTTGATCGCCATCCCGGTGCTCGGCGTACTGTTCGGCCTTGACCAGCAAATCGCCCAGGGCACCGCGCTGGTGATGGTGGTGCCGAATGTGATGCTCGCGCTGTGGCGTTATCACCAGCGCAACCGCATTGAACTGCGCCACGCACTGCCGTTGGGGGTGATGGGCTTCAGTTTTGCCTGGCTGGGTTCAATCTGGGCCGTGGGCCTGGATGCCGGTGTTATGCGCATTGGCTTTATCGCGTTTCTGGTGGCGCTGTCGGCCTACAACCTTTTGCGCATGTTCACCCGCAATGCGCCGCCGACTGCGCAGATGCGCTACGCCTGGCCGTGGTTGGGCGTATTGGGCGCGGTGTCGGGCTCCATGGGCGGGCTGTTCGGCGTCGGCGGTGCGGTGGTTGCCACACCGGTACTCACCAGCGTGTTCGGCACCACCCAAGTGGTCGCCCAAGGGCTGTCCTTGGCGTTGGCGCTGCCCAGCACCGGGGTGACCCTGATCACTTACGCCTGGCATCAGGAGGTCGACTGGATGATCGGCATACCCTTGGCCGTCGGCGGCCTGCTGAGTATCAGTTGGGGTGTAAAAGTGGCCCACGCCTTGCCTGAACGCCTGTTGCGCGGGCTGTTCTGCGGCTTTCTGGTGGTGTGTGCGGTGATGCTGACATTCAAAGTCTGAAGCCTTCAAGGATGTACTCGGCCAGGCAGTCGGTGATGGGCGAATTCATCGCCGGGTTGCGCAGCAAGTGCAGGTTCATCGAGGGCAGCGGCGGGAAACCCTCGTCGCTGCCCAGCACGCGCAAGTCTTGCGTCACCAGGCTTTCCATACTGATCATCACCGCCAGGCCCGCACTGACCACCGCCTGAATCGCCGCCACGTTGGTGCTGTGATAGGCCATGCGATAGTCCCGCCCCGCGGTCTTCAGCGCGGTGCAGGCCCACTGGGTGTAGACGCAGTCGGCACCTGACATCGCCAAGGGCAGGGCATCGTGCTCGTCCATGCAGAAGCACGGAGCCGCTGCCCAAACGATGCGCTCGGTGCGCAACAGTTCGCCGATTTCCTTGCCGGGCTCGCGACTGATCACGGTCAGCGCCAGGTCGCGTCGCTGCATCAATACGCCGGACGATTCGCAATGCAGCTCGATCTGGATCAGCGGATAGGCCTTGGAGAACTGCTTGAGTATCCCCGGCAGAAAGCGCATCACGTAGTCATCCGGCGTACCAATGCGCACCAGGCCGACCATGTGCGGCTCGCGCAAGGTGTTGAACACTTCACTGTGCAGTTTCAGGATGCGCCGCGCATAGCCCAGCAACACCTGGCCCTCGGGCGTCAGCCGCACCTGACGACCATCGCGCTCGAACAACTTGCGCTGCAGCACGTCTTCTTCCAGGCGTTTCATTTGCATGCTCACCGCCGATTGCGTGCGGTTGACCTGCTCGCCCGCGCGGGTAAAACCGCCTTGGTCGGCAATGGCGACGAAGGTGCGCAGCACGTCGGTGTCGATACTCGGGTAGCCTGGCAATTGATCAATCTCCGAGATGTATTGCATAAGAAACATTCGTTGGATTGATCATAGTGCGGGGCACACACTTTCGTCATCCCCACGGGAGGGCGAGAAGATGAAAGGTCAAAAAGGTTTTGTGTTGATGGCTAAGCGGCCGCTGCTCGGGCTGTTTCAAACGATTGCCCGGTGGCAGATCGTGCACCGCGAACGCCAGCTGCTGGCGAGCATGAGCGACGATGCGCTCAAGGACATCGGTCTCAACCGTGCCGATGTGGCGCACGAGACTCATCGGCATTTCTGGGAAGATCCGCTGCGCAAATGACCGAGGATGCAGTAGGGTAGGCCGCGAGCAATCAAGGAGATGCCCATGCCCGTCGACCTGTGTTTTTCCCTTAAGCAAGCGCGACGCATGGCGCTGGCGGCCCAGGGTTTTTCCGGGCGCCAGGCGCCTGCGCTGATCAAGGCCGCGCAGCTGAACCGCATGATCGAGCGCCTGGGCGTGCTACAGATCGATTCGGTCAATGCCGTGGTGCGTTCCCATTACCTGCCGGTGTTTTCCCGGTTGGGCAATTACTCCCCGTTGCTCCTTGAGCAGGCGGCCTGGAGCCAGGGCCGGCGAAGGTCGTTGTTCGAATATTGGGGGCATGAGGCGTCGTTGCTGCCCATGGCGTTGTACCCGCTGATGCGTTGGCGCATGGCGCGGGCCCGGCAGGGGCAGGGGATCTATACGCAGATGGCGCGGTTCGGTCGCGAGCAGCAGGGGATTATCCAGCGGGTACTGAAGACCGTTGAACAGCAGGGCGCACTGGGCGCGGGCAGTTTGTCGACCCGCGAAGAACGCGCGGGCCCGTGGTGGGATTGGAGTGATGAGAAACACGCGCTGGAATGGCTGTTTGCCGCCGGCCTGGTTACCGTCGCGGGGCGGCGCGGGTTTGAACGTCTCTACGATTTGCCCGAGCGGGTTATTCCTGGCGACATCCTTCAACACGCCCCTCTGACGGAGGCTGAGGCCCAGCGCGGCCTGCTGCTGCACAGCGCCACCGCCCTGGGCGTGGGCAGCGAAAAAGACCTGCGTGATTACTTCCGCCTTGACCCCGCCGACAGTCGCAGTCGCTTGGCCGAGTTGGTCGAAAACGGCCAATTAATGACATGCCGGGTGCAGGGTTGGAAGCAGCCGGCGTATTGCCTGCCCGCGCCTAAAGTGCCGCGCAAGGTAGCGACCAGTGCGTTGCTGTCGCCGTTCGATTCACTGATTTGGGAGCGCAGTCGCACCGAGCGTCTGTTCGATTTCCGCTATCGGCTGGAGATCTACACCCCGCAACAGAAGCGGGTTTACGGCTACTACGTGCTGCCGTTTTTGCATAACGAGCGCATCGCCGCACGGGTCGACGTGCGTGCCGAGCGTGCCAAAGGGCGCCTGGCGGTGCACGCGGTGCACGAAGAGGAGCCGGGGTTGGATGACGAGGGCATGTTGGCGCTGTCGCTCAACCTGCGGCAAATGGCCGATTGGCTGGGCCTCGAGCAGGTCCAGCTCAATTGCCAGCGGCCAAGTGCCGCACGGTTGCGCATCGCCACAACACGCACTCATCAAGCCTCAGGGGTTCTCAGCGTTTGACCTGCTTCAACGTCTCGGCAATCAGGAACGCCAGTTCCAGCGACTGATCCGCGTTCATCCGAGGGTCGCAGTGGGTGTGGTAGCGGTCCGACAAGCCATCTTCGGTGATCGGCCGAGCGCCGCCGATGCATTCGGTGACGTTCTGCCCGGTCATCTCGATATGAATCCCGCCGGCATAGGTGCCTTCGGCCTGGTGCACCTGGAAGAACTCTTTCACTTCTCCAAGGATCTGCGCAAAGTCGCGGGTCTTGTAGCCGCTGCTGGCCTTGATGGTGTTGCCATGCATCGGGTCCGAGCTCCACAGCACTTGCTTGCCTTCGCGCTGCACCGCGCGAAGCAGGTTCGGCAGGTGGTCGCCGACCTTGCCGGCGCCCATGCGCGCGATCAGGTTGAGGCGGCCGGGGTCGTTGTCCGGGTTGAGGATGTCGATCAGGCGGATCAGGTCGTCGGGGTTCATGCTCGGGCCGACCTTGACCCCGATCGGGTTGTTCACCCCGCGCAGGAACTCGACATGGGCCCCGTCCAACTGACGGGTGCGGTCGCCGATCCACAACATGTGGGCCGAGCAATCGTAGTAGTCGTTGGTCAGGCTGTCGCGGCGCACGAACGCTTGCTCGTAGTTGAGCAGCAGCGCTTCGTGGGCGGTGAAAAAGCTGGTTTCGCGCAGTTGCGGCGAACTGTCCATGCCACAGGCGCGCATGAATGCCAGGGTTTCATCGATGCGGTCGGCCAGTTGGCTGTATTTTTCGGCCAGGGCGGAGTTGGCGATAAAGTCCAGGTTCCACTTGTGCACCTGGTGCAGGTCGGCGAAACCGCCCTGGGCGAAGGCGCGCAGCAGGTTGAGGGTGGCGGTGGACTGGTGGTAGGACTGCAGCAGACGTTCCGGGTCCGGCACACGGCTTTTTTCGTCGAAGCCGATACCGTTGACGATATCGCCACGGTAGGCGGGCAGGGTGACACCGTCGATGGTTTCGTCGTTGGCCGAGCGAGGCTTGGCGAACTGACCGGCCATGCGCCCGACTTTCACCACCGGGCAGCCCGCGGCGAAGGTCATCACGATCGCCATTTGCAGCAGCACTTTGAACGTGTCGCGGATTTTCGCGGCGGAGAACTCGGCAAAGCTCTCGGCGCAGTCGCCGCCTTGTAACAGGAAGGCGCGACCCTGGGTCACTTCGGCAAACTGACGGCGCAACTCGCGGGCTTCCCCGGCAAACACCAGCGGCGGATAACTGGCCAGGCTCTGCTCCACCTGGGACAGGTGTGCGGCGTCCGGGTACTGGGGTTGTTGCTGGATCGGCAGGGCGCGCCAGCTGTCGGGGCTCCAGGGTTGGCTCATCATGAACTCGATTGGCTGATTGACGGTCGGGCGCCAATGTTATCAGCAATTAGTGCGTGACCTGCTGCTGCCGGTTGGCCGACAATCGCGCCTTTGCCGTGCGGCAACTCATTAGGAGCAGTGATGACAGAGGAGCGTGTCGAGCGCGTGCTGGCCGAGGTCCATGATGACTTTGGCATGATCCGTGTGCTCGAAGTGGCGGATTACCGTTTTCTCGAGTTCGGCGATGCCATCGAGCAAAGCTGCGTGTTCACCGCCGACCCGAGCTGGCTGGAGTACGACTACACCCGCGCGATGCTGATTGGCGCGTTGTGCCATGAGCAGCCCGAGAGCGCGTTGTTCCTCGGATTGGGCGCCGGTACGCTGACCCAGGCCTGCCTCAAGTTTCTGCCGCTCGAAGACGTCGAAGCGATCGAACTGCGCCCCGATGTGCCGCGTCTGGCCATCGAGTTCATGGGGCTGGATGATGATCCGCGACTGTACATCCGCATTGGCGATGCCCTGGCGTTGCTGGAAACCGCTGAGCCGGCTGATTTGATTTTCGTCGACCTCTATACCGATGTTGGCCCCGGTGTCGGCCACCTGGCCTGGACCTTCCTGGAAAACTGCCAGAAAAAGCTCAACCCCGGCGGCTGGCTGGTGATCAACCAGTGGGCCACCGACGACGGCAAACCCTTGGGGGCGGCCCTGCTGCGCGGGTTGTACCATCGCCATTACTGGGAACTGCCGGTCAAGGAGGGCAATGTGATTCTGCTGGTGCCGTCGGAGCTGGATCAACTGTTGGACCAGGACGCGCTTTCTGCTCGCGCAGAAGCCCTGGCGCCGCGCCTTGGATACTCGTTGCAGTCGTTGATCAAGGTGATTCGCCCAGCAACTTAGTGGTCTGTTCTGACGCCTTCGCGAGCAAGCTCGCGGAGGCGTCGATACCCCTCAGATACCCTTGAACACGCCCGGCCGCTTTTCGATCATCGCCCGTACGCCTTCCCTGGCATCTTCGCTGTTGAACAGTTTATCCACCATTGGCGGCAGCGCCGCGGCCGCCACCGTCTCGCCTTCCATGCGCGCCAAACGCGCCGACATCAACGTAGCCTGCACCCCCAGCGGTGCCTGGCGCGCGATCCGGCTGGCCAGTTCAATGGCGCGTGGCAGCAGGTCTTCGCTGGCCATCACTTCCTGTACCAGCCCGAGTCGCAGGGCTTCATGGGCGTCGAACTCGTCGCCGGTGAGCAACCAGCGCATCGCATTGCCCCAGCCGGCGATCTGATGAAAGCGCAAGGTCGCGCCACCAAACGGAAAGATCCCGCGCTGTACTTCCATCTGCGCAAAGCGCGTGTTGCTCGCACACAGGTTGATATCCGCCGCCAGCATCAGTTCGATCCCAATGGTCAGGCAGTAACCCTGCGCCGCAACGATCACCGGTTTGCTCACGCGGGGCCCGGCAAACACGCCCCACGGATCGCAGCCGCCCAGAGGGGGTTGCCAGCCGTCAGCCATCACCGCGCTTACATTGGCGAGGTCGAGCCCGGCGGTGAAGTGGTCGCCATGGGCAAAGACCACGGCCACCCGCGCCTGGTCATTTCGATCAAATTCGCCATACGCCAGGCTCAGGTCATTGAGCAAATCCAGATCGAAGGCATTACGCTTGGCCACCCGGTCCAGGCCCAACAGCAGGACATGGCCCTGGAGTTCACGGCTGACGCGGCTGCTGCTGGCTTGATTCATCGGGTGTGCCCTCGGGCGCAGGGAAGGGTTTCAGACCAAAGGTCTTGAACGTTGAGTGAAACGTTTAAGCGTTATGACCCGCAGGGCCGGGCCTTTGAAAAATAGACGCTGGCGGTGTTATCTGCAAAGACTGTGACGCAGCGCGGTTTATCGGCGCTTTGCGATAAAAAAAGCTCCCTTTTTCAGGTATTTCCGGTATAGTGCGCGCCGGCCTTTAACCGGGCCGCGTTTAGGTAGCGCAATTCCCCGAAGTCAGCTTCGGCTGCACGTCCGCACAGCGGACTCTTCCTTGACGAATCTTTTTCATTCATTCGTTTTCGCAAATCCCCGCCGACAAAGCAGCCAGGGCGACTCTTGAGTCTCAACACGGCATGCGCAGCTTTGGAGCATGGGTCTTTGCGGATGCACTTAGAGGCAGACCCATGACCCAGGAAACCGGCGGCTTCGCCGCTTTTAATCTTAACCCGAACATTCTTGCTGCCGTCATCGCGACCGGCTACGAAGAACCTTCGGCGATTCAGCAGCAATCGATCCCGATCATCATGGCCGGCAAGGACATGATTGGCCAGGCGCAAACCGGTACCGGTAAAACCGCCGCGTTCGCCCTGCCTATCCTGCACTGCATCGATCCTGCCAAGCGCGAACCGCAAGCCCTGATCCTGGCGCCAACCCGTGAGTTGGCGCTGCAAGTAGCAACCGCTTTCGAAACCTACGCCAAGCAAATGCCAGGCGTGACCGTTGTGGCCGTTTACGGCGGCGCGCCTATGGGCCCACAACTGAAAGCCATCCGTAATGGCGCACAGATCGTTGTCGCCACCCCGGGCCGTCTGTGCGACCACCTGCGTCGTGACGAAAAAGTCCTGTCGACCGTTAACCACCTGGTGCTCGACGAAGCTGACGAAATGTTGAAGCTGGGCTTTATGGATGACCTGGAAGTCATCTTCAAGTCGCTGCCACCGACCCGTCAGACCGTGCTGTTCTCGGCCACTCTGCCACAGTCGATCCGTGCCATTGCCGAACGCCACCTGCGCGATCCGGAGCACGTAAAAATCCAGACCAAGACTCAGACCGTTACCGCGATCGAACAGGCTCACCTGTTGGTTCACGCTGACCAGAAGACCTCGGCTGTATTGAGCCTGCTGGAAGTTGAAGACTTCGACGCCCTGATCATGTTCGTGCGCACCAAGCAAGCGACCCTGGACTTGGCCAGTGCCCTGGAAGCCAAAGGCTACAAAGCCGCTGCGCTGAACGGTGACATCGCCCAGAACCAGCGTGAGCGCGTGATCGATTCCCTCAAGGATGGCCGTCTGGACATCGTTGTCGCGACCGACGTTGCTGCTCGTGGCCTCGACGTTCCGCGTATCACCCACGTGTTCAACGTTGACATGCCTTACGATCCAGAGTCTTACGTTCACCGTATCGGCCGTACCGGCCGTGCGGGTCGCGAAGGTCGTGCATTGCTGCTGGTGACGCCACGTGAGCGCCGCATGCTGCAAGTGATTGAGCGTGTAACCGGTCAGAAAGTCGCTGAAGTGCGCCTGCCGGATGCCCAGGCTGTTCTCGATGCACGCATCAAGAAACTGACTAACAGCCTGGCCCCTCTGGTGGCTGACGCTGAATCGACCCACGGCGACCTGCTGGACCGCCTGACTGCCGATATCGGTTGCACCCCGCGTGCCCTGGCTGCCGCTTTGCTGCGCAAAGCCACCAATGGTCAGGCCCTGACCCTGGCAGCCATCGAGAAAGAGCGTCCACTGGTTCCGAACAGCGCGCCACGCAGTGATCGTCCAGAGCGTACCGGCGACCGTCCGGACCGTGGCGATCGTGAGCGTCGTGCTCCGGTTCCATTGGCCGAAGGCCGTGCTCGTTGCCGTACCGCGCTGGGTGCGCGTGATGGTATCGCTGCCAAGAACCTGCTGGGCGCAATCCTCAACGAGGGTGGCCTGGCACGTGAAGCGATCGGTCGCATCCAGGTCCGTGACAGCTTCTCCCTGGTGGAGCTGCCGGAAGACGGTCTGGAAAAACTGCTGGCCAAGCTCAAAGACACTCGCGTTGCCGGCAAGCAGCTCAAGCTGCGTCGCTACCGCGAAGATTGATCCGCCCTTGGGCTGATTGATCGCACATAAAAAATCCCCGACTGGTTCGGGGATTTTTTTTGCGTCGGGTTCAGCCGAAGCGGTAGATGTCCATGCCCAGCGCACCCAGGGTGAACCCCTGGTGCGCCACACTGAACTTACCGCCGGCGCCACGCGCAAAGTAAAGCGGCAACAGGTGCTCGTCGCTCGGGTGACTGCGCACGGCGTAAGGCGCCTGACGACGATAATCATGCAACGCGGCTTCATCGTCGGCCGCCAGTTTTTCCACCACCCAGTCGCGAAACTCCCGTGCCCAGGGCTCAATGCTTTCAGGCCCAGCGTGCCAGTCCAATTCCCCCAGGTTATGGGTGATGCTGCCGGAGCCGATCAGCAGCACGCCGTGTTCGCGCAGGCCGGCCAAAACGTGCCCGATTCGGGTTTGCAGGGCCGGGCCCACGCGGCTGGGCAAGGAAACCTGGACCACCGGGATATCGGCCGCCGGGTACATCAGCGACAGGGGCACCCAGGTGCCATGGTCGAACGGGCGCGTGTCATCGACTCGCACTGCCAGGCCATCGGCGTGCAACCGCTCCACAATCTCGGCCGCCAAGTGCGGGTCGCCCGGTGCCGGGTACTGCACGGCAAACAGCTCGCGAGGGAAACCGCCGAAGTCGTGCCAGGTTTCGGGTGCGGCGCTGCCGCTGACCAGCAGTTCCCTGCTTTCCCAATGAGCCGAGACCACGACAATCGCCTTCGGCCGGGGCAGTTGCGCCGCCAAACGTTGCAGCGCCGGCCCGCTGGCGCCGGGTTGCAGGGCGAGCATCGGCGAGCCGTGAGAGATAAACAGGCTGGGGAGCATAAGCGGGGTCCTGAACGTTAACATGGCCCCATCTTCATTCAGTTCATTGATCAAAATCTAATATAAGTTTTAGCGCTATTTGATCGAATTTTCGGAGGTGGTTCCATGGAGCCCAAATTTTGGCAGGAGCGCTGGGCGCGCAATCAAATCGGCTTTCACCTGCCCGAGGTCAACCCGTACCTGTCACGGCACTGGCCATCGCTGGCGCTGGCCGAAGACGCCAAGGTGCTGGTGCCGCTGTGTGGCAAAAGCCTGGACTTGATGTGGCTGGCCAGCCAGGGGCACCGTGTGCTCGGTGTCGAGTTGTCGGAGCAGGCGGTGGTGGCATTCTTCGATGAACAAAACCTGACGCCGCGAATTACCCGGTGCGGACCGTTCCAGGTGTACCAGGCGGATTCCATTGAGCTGTGGTGCGGTGATTTCTTTGCGCTGGATGCGCAGGCGTTGGCCGATTGCACGGCGCTCTATGACCGCGCCGCCTTGATTGCCTTGCCGCCACTGATGCGCGCGCAGTACACCGAGCATTTGAACAACCTCCTGCGGCCTGGCTGCCAGGGGTTGCTCATTACCCTCGACTACGACCAGACGCAAAAGGCCGGCCCGCCGTTTGCCGTGTCGGATGAGGAAGTGAAACTGCTGCTGGGGGCGCACTGGAGCCTGCAGGTGATCGATGAGCAGGATATCTTGGGCGAGAGCTGGAAGTTCGTGCAGGATGGCGTCACGCGTCTGGATGAGCGTGCTTATCGACTGTCAAAGGATCGGCCGATCGTTGCCTGACGCCTGATGCGGCGGCGGTCTTTGGTATTGGGGCTGCTACGTAGCCCGGCGCGGGCAAGCCGCTCGCCACAACAGCGGTGTTTTTTACGCGCAAAAAAAGGGGCGACTCAGTCGCCCCTTCTCTGGTTGCAAGCGCTATCAGCCGCGACGACGCAATGCGTCGATACGCTCTTCCAGCGGCGGGTGGCTCATGAACATGCGAGCCAGGCCCTGTTTGATGCCGCCGTTGATACCGAAGGCGGTCAGGCTGTCGGGCATATGCACCGGCAGGCCTTGTTCGGAGCGCAGGCGTTGCAGCGCGCCGATCATTGCGTTGGTGCCTGCCAGGCGTGCACCGGCTTCGTCTGCGCGGAACTCACGTTTGCGCGAGAACCACATCACGATCGCACTGGCCAGGAAGCCCAGCACCACTTCGGCGAAGATGGTCGCCACGAAGTAGGCGATACCACGGCCGTCTTCGTTCTTGAAGATCACCTTGTCGACAAAGTTGCCGATGATCCGCGCAAAGAACATCACGAAGGTGTTCACCACGCCCTGCACCAGTGCCAGGGTGACCATGTCGCCATTGGCGACGTGGCCGATTTCGTGCGCCAGTACCGCTTTTACTTCGTCGGGCGAAAAACGCTCCAGAAGGCCTTGGCTCACGGCCACCAGGGCGTCGTTCTTGTTCCAGCCCGTGGCGAAGGCGTTTGCCTCATAGGCAGGGAAAATCCCCACTTCGGGCATTTTGATGCCTGCTTCCTGGGACAACTGCTCCACGGTTTGCATCAGCCATTGTTCGTGGCGGGTGCGCGGTTGAGTGATGATCTGGGTACTGGTGCTCATTTTCGCCATCCACTTGGAGATGAACAGCGAGAACAGCGAGCCGGCAAAACCAAAGACCGCACAGAAAATCAGCAGCTGATTGAGGTTCAGATCAACCCCATTGGCCGCCATGAACCCGTCGAAACCGAAAAGGCTCAGGGTGACGCTGGCAATCAGCACGACCGCCAGGTTAGTGGCCAAGAACAGCAGAATGCGCATCATGGTTGTAGAGTTCTCCTCATGCTTAATATGTCGCTTACTGCGGGGTATATAAGGTGCGGCCTTGGGTGATTCAACCGGGCGACTATTTCAAACTGTGTCCTACAGCCTTAATGTACAGTCTTGAAGGGATTTTCTTACACGCAATGCCGCCCGTGATCAACCTCCAGTTGCCTTTAGGCCCCGTAACTACTGGGGCGCGCAGGCAATTGAGGGTAAGCGGGCTGCGGCGGTGGGCGATGAGCAGAGAAGTGTTGCCAGATAATCGCTGTACGACCGAATCTCGGTCGTACAGCGCGATTTCCACTACTGGCGATAGGACTTGAGGAAATTGCCGATACGACCAATGGCCATGTCCAGGTCATCCACGCGCGGCAAAGTCACCACGCGGAAGTGATCCGGCCACGGCCAGTTGAACGCCGTGCCTTGGACCACCAGCAGTTTTTCCGACAGCAACAAGTCCAGCACGAACTTTTCGTCGTTGAGGATCGGGCAGACTTTTGGGTCGATCCGTGGAAAGGCGTACAGCGCGCCCATGGGTTTTACGCAGCTGACGCCCGGAATCGCGTTGAGCAGTTCCCAGGTACGGTTACGCTGTTCCAGCAGGCGGCCTTGGGGCAGGATCAGGTCGTTGATGCTCTGGTAGCCGCCCAGGGCCGTCTGGATCGCGTGCTGGCTCGGCACGTTGGCACACAGGCGCATATTGGCCAGCATGTCGATACCTTCGATGTAGCTTTGCGCATTGTGCTTGGGACCGGAAATGGCGATCCAGCCGGAGCGGAAACCCGCCACGCGGTACGATTTGGACAGCCCGTTGAAGGTCAGGCACAGCAGGTCCGGCGCCAGGGAGCCGGTGCAGATGTGCACGGCGTCATCGTAGAGGATCTTGTCGTAGATCTCGTCGGAGAACACCACCAGGTTGTGCTGGCGTGCCAGTTCGAGCATGCCCAGCAGCACTTCTTTGGAATACACCGCGCCGGTCGGGTTGTTCGGGTTGATGATCACCAGGGCCTTGGTGTTCGGGGTGATCTTGGCCTTGATATCGGCCAGGTCCGGGAACCAGTCGGCGCCTTCGTCACACAGGTAATGCACCGGGTGGCCGCCGGCCAGGGTCACGGCTGCGGTCCACAGCGGGTAGTCCGGTGCCGGCACCAGGACTTCGTCGCCGTTGTTGAGCAGGGCCTGCATGGACATCACGATCAGCTCGGACACGCCATTGCCCAGGTAGATGTCTTCGATGCCGACACCTTCCACCTGTTTCTGCTGGTAGTACTGCATCACCGCCTTGCGCGCACTGAACAGGCCTTTGGAGTCGCTGTAGCCCTGGGCGGTGGGCAGATTGCGGATCACATCCTGGAGGATTTCGTCCGGCGCTTCGAAACCAAAGGGCGCCGGGTTGCCAATGTTCAGCTTGAGGATGCGGTGACCTTCCTCTTCCAGGCGCTTGGCGTGCTTGAGCACTGGGCCGCGAATGTCGTAGCAGACGTTGGCGAGCTTGTTCGATTTGCTGACCTGCATGGCGATGTGATCCTGAAAATGAACGATCCAGACGGCGTGGACACTACCGTACTGTGAGTCCTGCGAGGCCCGCACCCATAAATACGTTTGAATGCCGATAGCGCGGGTGCCAGACTGGCGTTTTGAAGAGGCGCAATCATACGTGCCGCCTGATCCATGGAAAAGACACAGATCAGGCTTTTTAAGTTGCCGAGGTGTAGCGATGGACAAGTTGCAGAAAACCGTTGATGAGTGGAAGGCTATGCTCGATCCGGAGCAGTACAACGTGTGCCGCCTCAAAGGCACCGAGCGGCCGTTCAGCGGCAAGTACAACGGTACCAAGACCGATGGCGTGTACCACTGTATTTGCTGTAACGAGCCGCTGTTCGATTCCAAGGCGAAATTTGACTCGGGCTGTGGCTGGCCGAGCTTCTACGAGCCGATTGCCGACAGCGCGATGATCGAGATCCGTGACGTCAGCCACGGCATGATCCGCACCGAAGTCACCTGCGCCAAATGCGATGCGCACCTGGGCCATGTGTTCCCCGACGGCCCACCGCCGACCGGCCTGCGTTATTGCATCAACTCGGTGTGCCTGGACCTGGTGCCGCGCTAGCCCAGGGCTGCCCCTGTGCAACTGTGCGGGGGTGATCTATAGCGGGGTATCACTCCAGGTAATTAAATTGCACACAATTGAATTGCCCGCTATGGTTTTGCTCCTTCCCCTTCATCGAGGCACCGCCATGAGCGACAACCTGCTGAGCATCCCCTGCACCACCATCAAGGGTGAGCAAAAGACCTTGGCCGATTTTGCCGGCAAGGCCGTGTTGGTCGTCAACACCGCCAGCAAGTGTGGCTTCACCCCGCAATACAAGGGCCTTGAGCAACTCTGGCAGCAATACAAGGATCAGGGCCTGGTGGTGCTGGGCTTTCCCTGCAACCAATTCGGCAAGCAGGAACCCGGTGACGAAGGGGCTATTTCTGAGTTCTGCGAGCTGAACTTCGGTGTCACTTTCCCGCTGTTCAAGAAGATCGACGTCAACGGCAGTGGGGCGCACCCGCTGTTTGTGCAGCTGAAAAAACAAGCACCGGGCGTGCTGGGCACCCAGGGCATCAAATGGAACTTCACCAAGTTCCTCGTCGGCCGCGATGGTCAGGTGGTCAAGCGGTTTGGTCCGACCACCAAGCCTCAGGACCTGACCCAAGAGATTGAAGCCCTGCTCAAATGACCGACCTGGCCCTGGACAACCAGCTGTGCTTCAAGCTCTACGCGGCGTCACGCGCGGTGACCCGCGCCTACAAGCCGATGCTTGATCAATTGGGCCTCACGTATCCGCAATACCTGGTGATGCTGGTGCTGTGGGAATGGCACCACCTGCCCCCGGCGCAACCGACGGTCAAGGCCTTGGGTGAGCGCTTGATGCTCGACTCGGGCACGTTGACCCCATTGCTCAAGCGGCTGGAGCAGATGGGCTGGGTGGCGCGCCGACGCAGCACCCAGGATGAGCGCGAAGTGCACCTTGGGTTGAGTAAAGCCGGCGTGCTATTGCGCGATCAGGCCTACGCCCTGAAGACCCGCCTGCTGTGCGACAGCGGCGTCGACCTGAACCAGGCCGATGCTCTGCGCGACGGCCTGGATCAATTGCTGGCGCAGGTCAGAGCGCTGTCGTCGTCGGCACCCACAGGTCCAGCAGCGCGTTGAGTTCTTCCCGGCGAAACGGTTTGGCCAGGTAATCGTTCATCCCCGCCGCCCGGCAACGCTCGCGCTCCTCGGACAAGGCGTTGGCCGTCACCGCGACAATCGGCAGGTCCGGCCAGCGCCCGCTGCGGCGAATCTGCCGGCTGGCCTCGTAGCCGTCCATCACCGGCATGTTGCAGTCCATCAAGACCATGTCGAAGCGTTGTTCTTCGAGGAGCTTGAGTGCTTCGCCACCGTGGGCGGCCACGATCACTTCGCAGCCCAGCTTGCTGAGCATGCCCTTGGCCACCAACTGGTTGACCGGGTTGTCCTCCACCAGCAGGATGCGCGCCCGATGCGCAAGCGGCGCGGCGTCCAGCTGGATCGGGTCAAGCACCGGGTGAGCCTCGGTGCGCAAGTTGCGCTGCAGGATCTGGTACAGCGCATTGCGGCTCAAAGGGCGCGCTTGTTGCTGCAGCGGTGCCAGGGCCGCCACTTCTTCGCTGGGCATGAAATTGCCGTAGGCCGTCACCAACAAGATGGGCGCGGTAATGCCCGGCCGAATGCGGAACAGGCATTCCGGGCAATCGGTCATCAACAGGTCAGGTGTTTGCCCGCTCAGGTCGTCATCCATGGTGAAGCAATGCGGCGTCAGCCCCCAACTGGGCAACAGGGCCGTGAGCAGCTCCGTCAGGCCGCCGCCGGCATTGGCGATGATCATGACCGTACCGGTGAGCGGTGGGGGCGCAACCGCAGGCGAATGGGTCGGCAATGGCAAGTCCGCGCAGAACTGGCTGCCAAAGCCCACCTCCGAGCTGATGCTCAAGCGCCCCTTCATCGCTTCACACAGGTTATGCGTGAGCGCCAGGCCCAGGCCGGTGCCGCCAAACTGGCGAGTGATACCGGCGCCGGCCTGGGTGAACGGTTGGAAGATTTTTACCTGGGCGTCCTGAGCAATGCCGATCCCGGTATCGCAGACCTCAATGCGCACCCCGCCGTCGTGGGTACGCAGGCGCACATCCACCCGGCCAAAGCGCGTGAACTTCAGCGCGTTGGACAGCAAGTTGCTGACGATCTGCCGCACGCGGGTCGGGTCACCCAGCACTTGCGCCGGGAACTGCGGGTCGATCAGGCACGTCAGCTCGACGCTGGGCGCGGCGTTCTGCGACAACAGGTTGGCGGTGTCTTCCACCAGCGCGCCCAGGTCGAACGGGATGTGCTCCAGCTCCAACTGGCCGGCGTCGAATTTGGACAGGTCGAGGATATCGTTGAGCAACTCCACCAGCACTTTGCCCGAGTCATGGGCGATGGACAGTTGCTGGCGCTGCTCGGCGTTCAATGGGCTGTCCAGCGACAGCGCGATCATGCCCAGCAGCCCGTTGAGCGGGGTGCGAATTTCGTGACTCATGTTGGCCAGGAACGCCGCCCGGGCCTGGGCCATGCCCAGCGCATTCATTCTGGCGGCTTCCAGTTCATCGTTGGACTGGCTCAAGCGTTGGTTGCTGGCCTTAAGCTCCAGGGTGCGCGCGGAGACGATATTTTCCAATTGCCCGAGGTATTCCGTAAGTCGGTCTTCGGCGTGGCGACGCTGCTGGATTTCCGTCTCCAGGGTGTCGAATTGCTGGTTGGCGACGTTGACCAACACCCCGATTTCATCGTGTTCATGCCCCGGTGGGCAGTCCAGGCGCGTCTGCCTGCGTGTGCTCAGCTCGCCGATAATGCGCACCAGCGGTTGGGTCAGCATTACGTAAAACAGGCCAAGCAAGATGCCGGTCAGCAACAGGCTGCGCACAAAGCCGTTGAGCAGCGTGATCTCGGCGCGGCGCAGGAAGCGACTACCAAAGGCGTAGGTGTCGACGTCAAGACGCAGCACCCCAAGGGACTCATTGGGCATGTGGCTCAGAAACAACGGGTCTTCAAACTGGCGGGTGGCGCCGAACAAGAAGTCGCTGATCGGCCGATAGGGGCTTTCTTTGCGCGGTCTGTCTACGTCGGCCAGTACCACGCCGTTGTTATCGATCAACTGTGCGTGGGTGATGGCGGGGGAGGACAACAGCCCGAGGGTCAGTTCCTGGGCCAGTTCGGCGTCGATGTTGTAGGCGATACGTGACGCGGGGTTATGGCTGATTTCGATCAGCGAGCGAATTTCACGGTTGATGGATGCGTCTTCGCTGGCATAATCAATGCCGATTTGGATCAGGCTGAGCAGGGTTCCCAAGACGAAACCGACCAGCACAGTCAATCGGGCTTGTTTATAAGACAAGCGGTGGGCGAACTTGATATCCATCGAGTGTTGAACCACTTTACGTTTCCCTTCGCCCGGCAAGCATAGCTGAACATCCGCACGCTCTCGCTTGCCCGGCATGAATCGTTGTTTACGCGGCCCATGCGGCCTGTCGCAGGGTTGCCAATACGCCATCTTTTGCAGGAACTTGCCAGAGGAATAAGTGTGGATTCTCGATTGAATGCCTTTCTGGAGCGCGCTGATGCAGTGCTCGCTCGCCTGGAGCCCTTGCTGCCGGCGCCACGCCAGGCCATCGACTGGCATCAGTGCCTGGCCGCCCGCTGGCAACGTGAGGGCCGCAGCGGTTTCCTGTTGCCGCTGGACGTCAGCCTGGATATGCGCCTGTCCGACCTGATCGGCGTGGACAAGCAACGTGAAACACTGGCACGCAATACCCAGCAATTTCTCGATGGACTGCCCGCCAACCATGCGTTGCTGTGGGGCTCGCGTGGCACCGGTAAATCCTCCATGGTCCGTGCCTTGCTGGCCCAGCATGCCCAGGCGGGTTTGCGTCTGATCGAAATCGAGCGTGACCACCTGGCCGATCTGCCGCGTGTGGTCGAGCAACTGCTCAAGCTGCCGCAGCGTTTCATTTTGTTCTGTGACGACCTGTCGTTCGAGGCCGGTGAAGGCGACTACCGCGTGCTCAAGAGTGTGCTGGACGGCTCCCTGGAACAGGCACCGGAAAACGTGCTGCTGTATGCCACGTCCAACCGCCGCCATCTGGTTCCGGAAAACCAGAGCGACAACGACAACTGGAAGCGCGTGGACGGCGAATTGCACCCAAGCGAGGCGGTGGAAGACAAAATTGCCCTGTCGGACCGCTTTGGTTTGTGGTTGTCGTTCTACCCGTTTACCCAGGAGCACTTCCTGGAGGTGGTGGCGCATTGGATCGGCGAGTTGGCCGCCAAGGCCGGTCTGCAATGGCAGCGTGATGAAACGCTCGATATTCTCGCCGTGCGCTGGGCCACCGGGCGCGGCAACCGCAATGGCCGCTGCGCGTATCAATTCGCCCGTTACTGGGTGGGCCTCAAACTGCTGGAGCGTCAACCGTGATCGATTTACAACAAACAGGCGCCGGCCTGGATGGCTACGCCATGCTCTGTGCGCAACTGGAGTCGCTGTTGGCCGATGAGCGAGATTTCATCGCCAACAGTGCACAGTTTTCCGCCTTCCTGTTCAACCAATTGGACGACTTGAACTGGGCAGGTTTTTACCTCAATCGCAATGAAGAGCTGGTGCTCGGCCCGTTCCAGGGCCAGATCGCCTGTGTGCGTATCCCGTTTGGGCGAGGCGTGTGCGGTGCGGCTGCGGCCTCGCGACAAACCCAGCGGGTGGAAGATGTGCATGAATTTCCCGGGCATATCGCCTGTGACAGCGCATCCAACAGTGAGCTGGTCGTGCCGCTGGTCAAGAATGGCCAACTGATTGGCGTCCTTGACCTCGATAGCCCTTCGCTGGCCCGCTTTACTGCGCAGGACCAGGCGGGCATCGAACAACTGGCGGCGATTTTTCTGCGCTTGACCGACTGCTGATCCAAACAGGGGCGGCGCTGCGTCCGCCCCTATCTGGCGTCCATTTCCCGCAGTTGCTGGTGCAGCACCCGTTCCAGTTCCAGCATCAGTTTTTCCAGAGACCTCACAGCGGCTTCGATCAAGGCAGGGGCATCGCCGCGGGCACATACCTGTTCAACGGCTTCGCATTGCGAAGCCACTGAGTGGGCTCTGACGATGCGGGCGGCGCCCTTGATCTTGTGGGCTTGCTCGATAATCGCTTCGGGCGTCGCCTGCGTCGCCATCAGTGCGAGGAGTTCCTGCCGGTCGTGTCGGCTGCTGCTCAGCAGCTCCTCCAGCAGGCGCCGGTTCATCTGGGGATCGCCACCGGTCATGGCCTCGAACTTGCCGAGGTCAAGCATCGGGCCAGCCGTTTGAGGGCTGATTTGCGCCAATTGCCGTTCCAGCGCCGTCAGGCTGATCGGCTTGAACAGGCAGTCGTCCATACCTGCCTGGGCGCAGCGCTGCTTCTCTTCGGGCTGGGCATTGGCGGTAAAGCCCAGCACCACACATGGCGTAAGGTGTTCGCGCTGCTCGTATTCGCGTATCGAACGGCTCAATTCGTAGCCGTTCATGATTGGCATGTTGCAGTCGGCGATCACCAGATCGAAGTGCGCCTGGCGCCAGGCCTGGAAGCCTGCCGCGCCGTTTTGCGCGGCCGTAAACTGGTGACCGAGGTAACCGAGCTGCTGGCACATCAGCAGGCGGTTTGCCGGGTGATCGTCCACGACCAGCACATTGAGCACAGGGGTGGTCGCGGCTGTCTCGGGCTTGATTTCATCGGTGACGAGCAACGGTTGCAGACGAGTCATCTTCAGGCTGACATGCACTTGCGTGCCCACCATCGGCACGCTGCTCAGGCTCAGTTGTCCGCCCATCATGCTGCACAGGCTGCGGCAGATCACCAGCCCCAGGCCCGCGCCACTCCTGGCCAACTGTCCGGCATTGTCGGCCTGGGCAAAGGGTTCGAACAGGCGTACCTGGTCATTGCGACTGATACCGATGCCGGTGTCCTCCACCACCAGTTTCATTTCGACCTGTTGCGGCGTTTGGGTGGGTAACACCGCTACCTTGATTTTCACCTGGCCGCGTTCGGTGAACTTGATGGCGTTGCTGACCAGGTTTGACAGCACTTGCTTGAAACGCAGCGGGTCTATCAGTACCTCGGTGTTATCCAGCTCGGGCTTGAATTCCAGCAGCAGGCTCAGGGTTTTCTGGCGTGCAAGGCCGTCGAACACCCGCACCACGGACTCGATCACCTCCCGCAGGTTCACGCGTTCCGGCGCCAGGCTCAGGCGGCCGGATTCAATACGCGCGATATCGAGGATATCGCCGATCAGTTCCAGCAGGTCCCTGGCTGAGTTGTAGGCCACTTCGATGGCCGGACGGTCGAGGTGACCCTGGTCCGCGCGCTTGAGCGTCAGCTCCAGCATGCCGATCACGGCGTTCATTGGTGTGCGTATTTCGTGGCTCATGGTGGCCAGAAAGGTACTCTTGGCCCGATTTGCCTCGTCGGCACGCTCCTTGGCGGCGCGCAGTTCGTCGAACAGTTGGCGGCGCTCGCTGATGTCGATCCAGCCCCCGATAATGCCTTGCACCTCGCCGTCGGAGTCGCGGTACGGCAGGATCCAGTGGTAGATCGTGAGTTTTTTTTCGCGAATATGCAGGGTTCGGTCCAGGATCAGCGGGGCGCCTTCGGCCACTACGCGTTGATAGTCGGTATGGTATTGCGCCGCTTCTTCGGCAAGGGCGGTGCTGACTTGCATCGCGGTTTTGCCGATCACGTCCTCACGCCTGACCCCGAACACCTGCAGGTAGCTGTCGTTGCAGGTCTGCAGCAGGCCGTTGCGGTCTCGTACGTAAATCGGGTGCGGGGTTTCATTGACCAGGGCGCGCATGAATTCGAACTGGTCGTTGAGGGCGCGTTCGGCCATCTTCCGGTGCTTGATCTGGCGGCGCATGTAGGCATTCCAGGTCAGGGAAATCAGCAGCAGCAGCCCGGTGCCCATGATGATGCGGGCGATCAGTTGGTGGTAGTCGCGCCAATAGCTCTCGGAGTCGGCGCGGTAGCCCCGCCAGCGACTGTTGATGACCCCCAGTTCGTCCGGCGCGATGCTGAGCAGGGCCTTGTCGAGTATCGAGCTGAGCTCGGTCGCGCTGCGTGATGTGGCCAGGGCAAAGGTGGCCGGCATCGTACCGATGCTGAAGCTGATTTGAAGCTTGTCCTGGAACATCTGCGCCGAGAGGAAGTAGTTGGCGACCACCAGGGTGTTGACGGCGCCGTCCACATCGCCTTTTACCAGTAGCTCGGTCGACTTGAAGGTATCGCCGGTTTCCACCAGTTCAATTTTTGGGAAATTGTCACGCAGGAACTTTTTCAACGGGCTGCCTTGGGTGATCGCCAGGCGCTTGCCTTCCATCTCTTCCAGGTCGGTGGGCGCCTGGTTTTCCTTGCGCGTCAACATCACGTAGGAGTTTTCCAGGTAGGGACGACTGAAGTTCAGTTGCGCTTCCCGCTCGACGCTGGGGACGATCGCGCCAATGATATCGGTCTTGCCCGCCTCGATTTGCTCGATCATGGTCTCCACGTTGCGGCCGCGCTGGACGTCGAAGCGCAACCCGGTACGCAGGCGAATCAGCTCCAGCAGGTCAGCGGTGATGCCGCGAAAGTTACCATCGGCATCGAAGAACGTCAGCGGTGCATAGGTTTCGTTGACGGTCACCTTGAGCACCGGATTGTCTTTGAGCCAGCGCTCTTCGCGTGGGGTCAGTTGCAGCTTCTGGTCGGTCAGCAAGATAGCGCTGCCGGCGCTCCAGCGTTTGGCGATCGCTTCCCGTTCATTGATGGGCACGGCCATCAATACGGTATTGACGATACTCAACAACGTGCGCTGACGCTGGGATATGGCAAAACTGAATCCATAGGCCTCATGCTTGCCGAAGGTGGCCATGCGAACGTTTTTCAGGTAGCCCTTGTTGATCATGTAATGGGTGGAAATGGTATCGCCCAGAAACACGTCGGCCTGGTCGAATGCCACCGCATTCAGGGCGTTTTGATAAGAGGGGTAGGCGCGGATGGTCGCGTCGGGGTAGAGCTTTTCCACCTCGTCCAACGGCAGGTAGTGATAGACCAGCGCCAGGCGCATACCGGCCAGGCCATCACTGAGGCTGCGGGTTTCGCCTTCACGGGTGACCAACACCGGCTGGTCTACAGCATACGGCTCCGACAATGCCAGGTTGGGGTTGGCCGCCTCGAAGCCATTGGAGGAGCCGAGCAAATCGATATCGCCGTTTTCAAGGGCGCGGATCGCAGCCTCTCGAGAGGGATAGCGCACTACCGTTACCGGCACGGCCAACGCCTTGGTCAACAGGCCAGCATAGTCGGCGGTGAGCCCTTCGTAGTCGCGCCTGCTGGAGGTGAAGTCAAAAGGAGGGTAGTCGGGTGACGCCGTGCCTAATACCAGTTCGCGCTTGTTTTGCAGCCACTGGCGCTGGGCCTTGTTCAGGTGGGTTTCCAGTTGCACCGAGCCTGCACGACTCAGTAAGTTGAAATGCTCCGCGTCCGATTGCAATTGCGCGGGCACAGCGGCACTGAAGCACAAGCCGGTGCTCAATATAATCAGATAGTCCTTTATACACCTGGGCATCCGCTTTCTCACACTAGCGCGTTTCGTTTTGCCAGCTCGATAAGTTCTACCAAGGACTTGGCTTGAAGTTTTTGCATGAGCCTCTTTTTATAAGTGCTGACTGTTTTATTGCTCAGAAACATGCCTTTGGCAATTTCCTTATTGGTGCGGCCTTGGGCAAAAAGTTGCAATACCATCAGTTCGCGGTCGTTAACCGCCTTGAACAGTTCGAGTTCCCGGCAATCGACACCGGCGGTAGTCAACGCCTGGCTCGGGAAATAGTTATAACCGGATAGTACGGCGCGGATTGCGCTCAGCAGCTCGCTCAGGTCGCCTTCCTTGCACACATAACCGTCGGCGCCGGAGCGCATGCAGCGCGTGGCGAATAGCGTGGGGGACTGAGCTGTCAGCACCAGGGTTTTCATTGAGGTGTTCATTGCGTTGAATCGGCAGAGCACTTCGAGCCCATCCAGTTTCGGAATGCTGATATCCAGAATAATCAAGTCCGGCAGGCACTCGCGCACCATTTGAATGGCGTCGCATCCGTTATCTGTCTCTCCGACTACTTTGTAACCTTCGTGTTCCAGTAGCATGCGGATGGCAAGCCTTATAACCGGGTGATCGTCGATAATAAAAACGGTGTTCATAGTCACATTCCATGCAGGTGCAAATAAAGCGGGCACATTAGCTCAGAAGCGGGTAGTGGAGCATGAGTACGAGGGGGGCAGATATAAAACAGGAAAGGTCCTACGAAAAAAAAGGTAACGGCTTACCCGTCTATAAGGCTTTCTGAGGCGATGTGTGCGTGATGTGCGCAGGGATAGCTAAATTTCGGTGCTAAAGACTATATGTGGGAAGGGCGGGAGTTTTTCGACGGGCTAGTAGGTTTAAAGTCCTACGTCGATAACGAACTTAGTGGGCGAATCAAATATAAAAGCTCATCTTTGTTCAAAGGTTTTGGCAAGTAACCCAGCAGCGGCAGGTCGCGCGTCAATGCCTGAGTCAGTAAGTTTGAAAGTTCTGCCGAGGGCAGCCCGCTGAGCAGGATCGCGGTGGTGATAAAACCTCGGCGGCTGGCGATCTCTATCAGCTCAAGCCCGGGCAGGTCGGGCAGGCATTGGTCGCATAGAAGGACGTCAAAGGGGGTGTCTGCCAGCGTCATCAAATGGATCGCTTGTTCGGCGTTTTCCGCAGGGGTCAGCCGCTCGAAGCCAAAGCTTCTAAGCAGGCACTGGGTGGCCAGCAATTGGAAGGGATGGTCCTCCACCAACAGGATACGAAGGGGATAGTTGGGCATAGAAAGCACACGGTGAGTCAAGCGTCGATGGAGAGGGCGTGAAGCGGTTCGCCAGGGGGCCCGGAGCGTGCGCGATTATTCTCCGGGGATCTGTGCGAATTCGATCAGGCCGCTCTGTTCCCTTTGTAGGGCTATTCGCTTCAGGGCGCAGAGGGCTTGATCAGGACCGTTATTGAGGGCTTGAACGCCCGGTCATTTCCCGCGCCATCTCGGTGGCATAGCTGTCGGTCATGCCTGCGATAAAATCGATCATGCGTAGGAACGATGTGTGCAATGGCCATTCGGGGTTGGGCGCATTGTTCCCAAGCAGGTCGAGAATGCGCCGGTTCTTGAACGACGGCGTGCGCCCGCCATGCTGTTCCAGTGCCGCACCACAGAAGGCGTTCAGCAGAATCTCCAGCGTGGTGTAGGCCCCGATCTCATGCAGGGTCTTGCGTTTGTCCTGGAAGATTTTCTTACGCGCCATGTCTTTTGCATCCAGCACGCAGCGTTTGGCTGGACCGTGCATGTGCTCCACCAGATCGCCGGGCAGTGTGCCCGCCAGCAAGGCGTCCTGCTGCTCGACAAACGCGCGTGCCGCGGCGTTGGTCAGGTGCTCAATGGCTTTGCCGCGCAGGATCGCCAGCTTGCGCCGGCGCGAGTCCGACGCCCCCAGCTGCCGATAGGTCTGTGGCAGGTCGTCGCCCACCAGGTCAAGCAGGAGAGACTCGACCTCTGCGTATTCCAGCAGGTCCATCTCCAGGCCATCTTCCAGATCGATCAGGGCATAACAGATGTCGTCGGCGGCCTCCATCAGATAGACCAGGGGGTGACGGGCCCAGCGTTGCTCCTCGAGTTGCGGCAGGCCCAGTTTGTGGGCGATCTGTTCGAGGATCGGCAGTTCGCTCTGGTAGCAACCGAACTTGTGTTTTTTGTAGCCCAGGGAGTCGGCGTGGCGGGCGCTCCAGGGATATTTCAGGTAGGTGCCCAACGTGGCGTAAGTCAGCCGCGTACCGCCGTCGAACTGGTGGTATTCCAGCTGGGTCAGCACCCGAAAACCTTGTGCATTGCCTTCGAAATTGAGGAAGTCATTGCGCTCGGCGCTGCTCATATCATCCAGCCAGCCACGCCCGGCCGCCTGTTGGAACCAGTGCCGGATAGCGTCTTCGCCAGAGTGGCCGAAAGGTGGGTTGCCGATGTCATGGGCCAGGCAGGCCGATTGCACCACCATGCCCAAATCGCTGGGATCGCACCAGTCGGGCAGGGCGCTGCGCAGGGTTTCGCCCACACGCATGCCGAGGGAGCGGCCCACGCAGCTGACTTCCAGGGAGTGGGTCAAGCGTGTGTGGATGTGGTCGTTACTCGACACCGGATGCACTTGGGTCTTGCGGCCCAGGCGGCGGAACGCGCCGGAGAAAATAATGCGGTCGTGGTCTTTGTGAAACGGGCTGCGGCCCAATTCTTCCGGGCTATGCAGGGGTTTTCCAAGACGTTCGCGGTTCAGCAGGGTGGGCCAATCCAAGGCGGGTACTCTCCGTGCGGTGAATGACCCTCCCAGCTTCCCGGTTAAGACTGGGCGGGGCAAGCAAAAATCTACAGACCAGCCGCGTCGATATCGATTAACAGCAAGCGCTGACCGTTATCGAAGAATTGTCCGGCGGTGAGGCAGTACTGGTTGGTGGTGGCATCGCGATACGTGGAGGACAGGGTCAGGCGCCGCTCGTCCCAGCCTTCGGCCAGCAGGTGGTAGAAGTACGGGCGCCACGACCAGTTATGGCCCAGGTAGCGGCTGTCGGTTTGCCAGGCGTCCTGGCGCCATTCGAAGTTGGGCGTCAGTTGCGTGCCATGCCGGTCGCACTGGTAAAAGCGCAGCAGCCAGGGGAAATCCGGCAGTTGCGGCAACAAGGAGAGTGGCGCATGGCCCTGGGCCCAGGTTTGCAGGATTTTCATCAGTTCGGTCAGTTGCTCGCGCAGGTGCATGATGCGTCCGCGTTCGGCCAGCTTCTGTTGGACGTACATCGTGCGCAGGTGGGCGAACTGCGCTACGAACGTATCGGTGGCGAACAGGTCCAGTTGCGCCTGGGCAAATAAATAGCCCTGCACATAGCGTGAACCGCATTCCAGGGCAAAGCTCAGTTGCGCTTCGGTTTCCACGCCTTCGGCAATGATCCAGCAACCGGTCTTTTCCGCCATCTGCGCCAGCGCCCGCACCACGTCGCTGCTTGGCCCGCCTCGGGCGGCGGCCTGGAACAGGCGCATATCCAGTTTGAGAATGTCCGGTTGCAACGCGAGCACCCGGTCAAGCTGGGAGTAACCGGCACCGAAGTCGTCGATGGCGATGCGCGCACCGGCCTCGCGATAGCGCGCTACCACCTCGGCCAGGCGCTGGATGTCGCCGCCCAGTTCAGTGATCTCGAACACGATGCGTTGCGGGTCGACACCGTTGGCCTGCACCTGCTGCAAGCTCGGCAGTGCCTGGCCCGGGCGCAGACGGGTGATCCAGCGCGGCGAAATGTTCAGGCTCAGGAACCAGTCTTCGGGCGCTTCATGCAGGCGGCTCAAGGCATTGTCGCGGATCTGCCGGTCAAGGCGGCGCAAGGCCACGCCCGGTGTACGCGGGTCGGCGAACAGCGGGCCCACGGACTGCAAACGGCCGTCAGCCTGGCGCAGCCGGCCCAGGGCCTCAACGCCGGCAATACGGCCGGTGGCGGTATCGATGAACGGCTGGAAACAGGCGAGCGGTTGCCCGTCGATCACGGAACCTCCTTAAGAGACATAGCGAAAAAAGGCCCGGCCCTCGCTGACGAGGGCCGGGCCGATTCTGTCTGCAAGAATGCAGCCAGCAGTGCTTAACCTTTGCGCGAACTGCCGGCCATCGCCAGTTTGATCAGTGGGATCAAACCCGCGCCCAGGCGCACCAGACGCGTCAGGCTGCTGATACTGCCGCCCTTGGCGCCCTTGCCGGTAAAGAAGCCCATCAGCGTTACCGCCGCCACGCCCCACAGCGGCGCGTGCTTGATGCCCAGGCTGTCTTGCCAGTTGTGGCGCATGTCGCGCACTTTGTGCAGCGGCGCCATCAACTGCTGGGACTCGTGACGGATTTCCTGGCGGTGCATTTCCATGCGCAGGCGGATCAAGGCCTTGCGCATTTCTCGCCGCGAAGTGTTTTGCGGGATCTCAGTCAGGCTCATGGCAGCAGGCGCTCCCGGTCATTGGCCAGCTCTTCGAGGGTGGCATGGAAAGGCGTGGATTCATCGAACACCGCGGCCTTGAGCCGCACCCCGCAAAACGCGGCGGCCAGGCTGTAGAACACGCACAGGCAGATGATCCCGGTCAGGCGGTAGCCGGTGTCCCATACCAGGATCATCACCAGCGTCGACAACCCCACCAGCAACAGCAGGGCGAATACCAGTGCCAGGCCTGCGAACAACAGCAGGCTCACAGTGCGTGCCTTCTGCTCCTGCAATTCGATGCCGAACAGTTCGACGTGGCTGTGCAGCAAGCCAAGAACGGCTGCGCCCAGGCGTCGTGAAGTGGAGCTTGTGCCCGTGGACGAGCCGTTTTCGCCGATAGCCATAGTGTTAGCGCCTTGTGGCCAGCAGGCCGATCAGAAAGCCCACGCCGGCGGCAATACCCACCGACTGCCAAGGGTTGGCCTGCACATAATCTTCAGTGGCAGTGATCGCTGCCTGGCTGCGTTCGCGCAGCGAGTCTTCGGTCAGTTGCAGGGTTTCACGGGCCTTGAGCAGGCTCTCATGAATCTTGCTGCGCAGCTCGTCGGCCTGGTCACCGGCCAGAATCGCGGTGTCATCGAGCAACTTTTCGGTGTCACTGACCAGGGTTTGAAAATCCGCCATCAGTATTTCTTGGGCGGTCTGTGCTGTTTTTCTGGCCATGGTTATCTCCGTGATGGGCTGATCTGTACGTGTGGTTTCGAGTCACCGGCATCGGTGAAGGTTCAGTGCAATTGTCTGGTACAGCTTTTGCTTTGCCTTGGTGCGCAGGCCCCGAGGTCTGCGCTGAATCCGGGCGGTAAGGCCACAAGCCCTCAAAAACCTTACCTTAAATAACTCAAACTCGCGGAAAAACCCTGTCGGCCGCGGCCTGTTGTGTTGATCGCTGCCCTAAAGCGGTTCACATCCTCTAAAGAGGGATGGTGCCGCAAGTGCCAATTTAGTGCGCGCAACCCTGGCTTGAACCGCTTTGGTGCTTTTTGCCTTTAATGCAGGCCTGCCAACCTCCATGGAAAATTTGCAAAGTGCGGTGGACACCCTCGTCCATAGCTCCAACACCCTGTTTATTCTGATCGGTGCGGTCATGGTGCTGGCCATGCACGCCGGTTTCGCGTTTCTTGAAGTCGGCACCGTGCGCCAGAAAAACCAGGTCAATGCCCTGTCCAAGATCCTCAGCGACTTCGCCATCTCCACGCTGGCTTATTTCTTTATAGGCTACTGGATCTCTTACGGCGTGAGCTTCATGCAACCGGCGGCCGTGATCAGTGCCGACCACGGTTATGGCCTGGTGAAATTCTTCTTCTTGCTGACGTTTGCCGCAGCGATCCCGGCGATTATTTCCGGGGGTATCGCCGAGCGTGCAAAGTTCGCTCCGCAGTTGTGCGCCACGGCGTTGATCGTGGCGTTTATCTACCCGTTTTTCGAAGGCATGGTGTGGAACGGCAATTTCGGCGTGCAAGCCTGGCTGCTTGCCACCTTCGGCGCCAGTTTCCATGACTTCGCCGGTTCGGTGGTGGTGCACGCCATGGGTGGCTGGCTGGCGCTGGCGGCGGTGTTGCTGCTGGGCCCGCGCAACGGGCGCTACCGCGAAGGGCGGCTGGTGGCCTTTGCGCCGTCGAGTATTCCGTTCCTGGCGCTTGGGTCGTGGATCCTCATCGTCGGCTGGTTCGGTTTTAACGTGATGAGTGCGCAGACCCTGAGTGGTGTCAGCGGCCTGGTGGCGGTCAATTCGCTGATGGCCATGGTCGGTGGCACCGTCGCCGCGCTGGTGATCGGGCGCAATGACCCCGGCTTCCTGCACAACGGCCCGCTGGCAGGGCTGGTGGCGATATGCGCCGGTTCCGATCTGATGCACCCGGTGGGCGCGCTGGTCACCGGTGTGGTCGCCGGCGGGCTGTTCGTGTGGTGTTTCATCGCGGCCCAGGATCGCTGGAAGATCGACGATGTGCTGGGGGTATGGCCACTGCATGGCCTGTGCGGCGTGTGGGGCGGGATTGCCTGCGGCATCTTTGGCCAGACGGCGCTCGGCGGCTTGGGCGGTGTGAGCCTGATCAGCCAGTTGATTGGCACCGGCCTGGGCGTGGCGGTGGCGTTTGGCGGTGGACTGCTGGTGTACGGCGTGATCAAGCGCGTGCACGGGCTGCGCCTGAGCCAGGAGCAGGAGTATTACGGCGCGGATCTGTCGATCCATAAGATCGGCGCGGTCAGTCAGGATTGATCGGCGTTTCTTCATCGTGATCCGTGTGTGTGTAGAAGCCGTGCAGCAGGCGATAGCGCGAGTGCCGCACTTGATCGACCCGCGCCTGTACCTGCTGGTCCGGCAGGCCCAGCAGAATCAAGGCGTGGGAGGCAAGCATCAGGCTCGACTCCAGCAACTCGGGCACCACTTCGCTGGCGCCCGCGGCTTTCAGTTCGGCCAACTGGCTGTCGTCGCGCGTGCGCACCAGGATCGGTACCTGGGCGTTGATGCGACGCGCTTCCTTGAGCACCACCAGGGCCACATCGCTGTTGTCCACCGCAATCACCACCAGGCGCGCGCGTTCCAGGCCCACCGCGCTGAGCAGGGCGCCTCGACGACAGTCGCCGTAATGCACGCTGCTGTCCTCGGTCGCGGCCTCCTGTACACGTTCGGGGTCGTCATCCAGGGCGATGAACGCTTGCCCCTCGTGGCGCAGAAAACGCCCGATGGATTGGCCGACACGGCCGTAGCCACAGATCACCGCATGGCCGTGTAGCTGAGCGTTGAGCGCAGTGATTTGCTCCAATTGCACTTGCTGGTTGGGTTTGCGGTGCAGGCGCAGGGCGATGGCCGGCGCGGCGCGCAACAGCAGCGGGGTCAGCAACATCGAGCAGAAGGTGGCGGCCAGCAGCAAGCCATTGAACTGGTCCGGGATCAGCCGGCTTTGCTGCATCTGCGCCATCAGCGCAAAACAGAACTCACCGCCCTGGGACAGGGCCAGGCCGCTGCGCCAGGCGGTTTCACTGTCGCTGCCGCGCAGCTTGACCAGTAGGGCGACCACGCCACCCTTGACCAGCATCAGCGTGAGGGTCAGGCCGAGAATCAACAGGCCGTGGCTGAGGAATAGCTGCAGGTCGATGAGCATACCGATGCTGACAAAAAACAGGCCCAGCAGAATGTCGCGAAAGGGTCGGATGTCCGCTTCGATCTGGTGGCGATAATGGCTTTCCCCCAGCAGCATGCCGGCCAGAAACGCGCCAAGGGCCGGCGACAGGCCGAGCAGGTGGGTCAACCAGGCGGTGAGCAAGACGATCACCAGTGCCAACAGCACAAACAGCTCTGCGGAACGGGACGCGGCCACTTCCTTAAACAGACGCGGCAATAACCAGCGACTGGCCAGCAGCAGGCCAACGAACAGCACCACGGTTTTGCCCAGGGTCAGCGGCAAGGCCAGGTACCAGACCTGGTCGCTGTGGCCGGCAAACACCGGGACCAATGTCAGCAGCAACACGGCGACTACGTCCTGAAACAGCAGTACGCCAATCGCATTCTGCCCATGGCTGCTGAAAATTTCCCCGAGGCTGGTCAGCTCCTTGCTGACGATCGCCGTGGACGACAGCGCCAACCCCGCACCGAGCAGCAACGCTATGCCCGGTGCCACCCCCAGGGCCATCAACAAGCCCCCCAGCAGCGCCGCACACCCCAGCACTTGCAAACTGCCCAGGCCAAAGACCACGCGGCGCAGGGCCAGCATCTTGGTCAGGGAGAACTCCAGGCCCAGGGAGAACAGCAGGAACACCACACCCAGTTCAGCGAGGTCGGGTAACGCTTCGCTGTCATTCACCCAATCCAGCGCGGTGGGCCCCACAGCCAGGCCCACACACAGGTAGCCCAGCACGGGGGGCAGTTGCAGCCGGCGAAACAGCGCAATCACCACCAGGGATGAGGCCAGAATGATCAGCAGGTTGGCAAACACACGCATCTCCGTTGCAGGCGGCAGGTAAAAAGCCGCGAGAATCGCTGAATCAGTTATAGGCCATGCTGACCTGGATCAGGGTTTATCGGCTCGCCAGGGATAATGAGTCGGCCTAAAATGGACGCCTATTCCTGACCAGGTGTTTCGCCATGCCTCCAGAATGCCAGTTGTTCACCACCTTGGGCTGCCATCTGTGTGAGCTTGCAGAAGCTGAAATCATGCCGCTCGTCGAACACGGGTTGCTGGTGGAGTTGGTGGATATCGCAGATTCCCAAGCCTTGTTTGAAGCCTACGGCCTAAGGATTCCGGTGCTGCGCCGGGTAGACACCGGTGCCGAACTGGATTGGCCGTTCGACACGGAGCAGGTTGTCGCCTTCCTTCTCTGAGGTTTAGGCGATGGCGGGTTTCCAAATATTACGTTACTGTATGTTTGTACAGCGATTGAATAGAGGGAACGCCCGTGGTGAATGTTGAACAACTGAAAAGCAGCGTCAATCGCATGTCCGCCGACGTCGTGCGCGACGCGGTGAACGAGCTGCGCCTCGATGGTCTGGTCACGGAAGGCAAGACGCCATTTAACAAAGTGCACTTCAATACCTGCTTTGCCGAGATCGAAGCCCTGTTCCAGCGCGCCGGTTACCACAAGCAACTGGATGTGGTGGGTTACCAGGGCTTGCTCTACGCCTTGTACGATCCGGGCCGCTGGGAAGCGGTGGACGTGTTGCGCTGGCTCAAGGAATTCACCGAGGCCGCGAGTGCTTCGCCAATCCTGCGGGCGGAACTGGCCAAGGCCTGATATCCGCCCTAGGCCGAATCCCGCTTCATGCGGGATAATGCCCGCCGGTTTTTCAAGGCTTCGAGCATCGGCATGTCCACTTCCGGTTTTTCCGCGTCACAGCATCAGGCCAGCACCCTGTACCTGCCCCCCGGTCTTTGGGCGACGGTACTTGATTGCCTGTGCGAACACTTCCCGGCGATCAGTCGCGAACACTGGCTGGACCGCATCGCCCGTGGCCGGGTGCTGGATATCAACGGCCAGCCGATCCGCCAGGACTTGGCTTACAAGGAAGGCCTGTGCATCTATTACTTTCGCGAAGTGCCGAACGAAAAAGTGATCCCGGTGAAGGAGACCATCCTGTACGCCGATGACCACTTGGTGGTGGCGGATAAACCGCACTTCCTGCCCGTGACCCCGGCTGGCGAGTACGTCGAGCAAACCCTGCTGCGTCGCCTTATTCGCCGCCTGGACAACCCTTCACTGGTGCCGTTGCACCGCATCGACCGGCACACTGCCGGGCTCGTGCTGTTTTCGGCCAACCCGGCCAGCCGCGCCGCGTATCAGCAGTTGTTTCCCACACGCCGCATCGACAAATTCTACGAAGCCATCGCCCCGGCCCTGCCAGGGTTGACGTTCCCCCTGGTGCACAAAAGCCGTCTGGTGGAGGGCGAACCCTTTTTCCGCATGCGCGAAGGCGAGGGCGTGGCCAACACCGAAACGGCGGTGCAGGTGCGCGAAAAAAACGGCGAGCTGTGGCGCTACGGCCTGTCCCCCGTGACCGGCAAAAAGCACCAACTGCGTGTGCACATGACCGCCCTCGGCGCGAGCATCTGCAATGACCCGTTCTACCCGGATGTGATCAAGGACGCGGTGGACGATTACGCCAACCCCCTCAAGCTGCTGGCCCAAGGCGTGCGGTTTATCGACCCGGTCACCGGGCAGCAACGCAGCTTTCGCAGCGCAATCACCCTCGATTGGTAAACCCCACAAACGACAAGGCCCGCGCGAGGCGGGCCTTGAGGGTAAACGCTAAGACTTACAGGTCTTTAACGGTGCGAACCTGATCTTTGTTGATGCGGGTGCGCTTGCCGTCAAGTTGTTCGAATTCGTAGAAACCCGAATCTTCATTGTATTTCGGGGTGTCGACAGCCTGGATTTCGCGACCGTCATTCAGGGTGATCACTGTAGGCGAGGCGCAACCGGCGAGGGTGGCGAGGCCCAGTGCAAGCATGAGAGCGGCGATGGTCCGTTGAGTCATGGGTGTTGTCTCCGAGAGAATACTTTTGAGTGCTGACCTTGAGACGTGTAAGACGTCGCCAAAGTTCCTTGTGCGAAGGTTCATTCTGACACGTCAGACTTTGGGTGCAACAGCTCAGGCGTATTAAGGTTGGCCAGGCGCGGATCATCGGCCGGGCACTCCAGGCCCATGCCGCCCAGTTGCAGGAAGATCTTGCGCGGGCTGCGTTCGCCGGCGTGCCACGCCTGCTCTACCGCGTTTCGCAGTAGGGTGGGGATGATGCAGATCAAGGGTTCCCAGAACTCACCATGGCGCACCATCACCGGCAGCCGTGGATGGCGCTGCGCGATTTCGCGCAGGTCGGCCAAGAGTTGAGCGTCGATATACGGCACATCGCACGGCAGTATCAGCAGATGGTCATGGCGCGCAGCGGCCAATCCGGCGCGGATGCCGGCAAGCGGGCCGGGGAAGTCGAGGTTGTCGTCGCCCACCAGTTGGTCGGCATAGGGCGCATACAGCGCCTGGTTGCGATTGCACGAGATGATCAGGTCGTCCGTCAGCGGTCGCACCAGCCGCTGCAGATGGGCAATCAGCGGCTGGCCGCGCCACGCGAGCAGGCCTTTGTCCTGGCCGCCCATGCGCTGGCCGCGCCCACCGGCCAAGAGCAAGATCGAGCAGGGCAAGGACGAAGAATCCAGAGACATGGCGGTTCCGCTGCGGCAGGTAAATAGGGGCCTGTGATATAACACCGGGCTGATCCTTCGACAACCGGACCGTGCCATGAAAGCCAAGGCAGATGCGCCCTTCGTACCCCTGAACATCGCTGTATTGACCGTCAGCGACACCCGCACCCTGGACACCGACACCTCGGGCCAGGTCTTCGTCGACCGCCTGAGCGCCGCCGGCCACACCCTGGCCGAGCGCGTGCTGCTCAAGGACGACCTCTACAAAATCCGCGCCCAAGTGGCCCACTGGATCGCCGAAGACGTGGTGCAGGTGGTGCTGATCACCGGTGGTACCGGCTTCACCGGCCGTGACAGCACTCCTGAAGCGGTCAGTTGCCTGCTGGACAAGCAGGTCGACGGTTTTGGCGAGCTGTTCCGCCAGATCTCCGTGGCCGATATCGGCACCTCCACTGTGCAATCGCGCGCCCTGGCCGGCCTGGCCAACGGCACCCTGGTCTGCTGCCTGCCGGGCTCCACCAATGCCGTGCGCACCGGCTGGGACGGCATCCTGGCCGAGCAGTTGGACAACCGTCACCGCCCGTGCAATTTCGTACCGCACCTGAAACAGGCCGCACCGTGTGAATCCCGTGGGTAAGCCCGGCAAGACCGGCGCCCTTATGCCGGTAGAACAAGCGCTGCAGCAGCTGCTGGCGATGGCCGAAACCGCGCCGATCCAAGAGCGGCACGCCTTGCCCCTGGCCGAGTGTGACGGCCGGGTCTTGGCGCAGGACCTGGTCTCCACCCTCGACCTGCCGCCCTGGCCCAACAGTGCCATGGACGGTTACGCCCTGCGTCTGGCGGACTGGACCGGCGAGCCGCTGGTGGTGAGCCAGCGCATCTTCGCCGGTAACGCCCCCCAGCCTCTGGCGGCGGGGACCTGTGCGCGTATCTTCACTGGCGCGCCGGTGCCGGAGGGCGCCGATTGCGTAGAGATGCAGGAAAACGCGGCGGTTCACGCCGATGAGCGTGTGAGCTTTACCCAGCCGTTGCACGCCCACCAGAACATCCGCCCCCAGGGCCAGGAAACCACCGTCGGTGAATCTGTGCTGTCGGCCGGCACGCGCCTGGGCCCGATCGAACTCGGCCTTGCCGCCTCCTTGGGCCGCGACAAGTTGGACGTGGTGCGCCGTGTGCGCGTGGCGGTGTTGTCCACCGGCGATGAGCTGGTTGAGCCTGGCTTGCCCCTGGGGCCGGGCCAGATCTACAACAGCAACCGCCGCCTGCTGTGCTCATGGCTCGCGCGTCTGGGATGTGAAGTGATCGATGCCGGGATTCTCCCGGACGACCTGGAGCAGACCCGCGCGCGCCTGGCGAGCCTGGGCAGCGTGGACCTGATCCTGTCCACGGGCGGTGTGTCGGTGGGCGAAGCGGATTTCCTCGGTATCGCCCTGCGCGAAGAGGGCGAACTGGCCCTGTGGAAGCTCGCCATCAAACCCGGCAAACCGCTGACCGTCGGCCATTTTCGCGGCGTGCCGGTGATCGGCCTGCCAGGCAATCCAGCCTCGACCCTGGTCACTTTTGCGCTGTTGGCGCGGCCGTACATCCTGCGCCGTCAGGGCGTGGCAGAGGTCGAGCCGCTGCGTTTCGAGGTGCCGGTGGGCTTCGACTGGCCCAAACCGGGCAACCGTCGCGAGTACTTGCGTGGGCGCATCGAGCGGGGCCAGGCGATCATCTACCGCAACCAGAGCTCCGGGGTGCTGCGCAGCGCGGCCTGGGCCGAGGGGTTGGTGGAGGTGGTGGAAGGGACCACGCTCACGGTCGGTGATCGCGTCAACTTCATTCCCCTCAGCGAAGTCTTGAACTGATGACAGACAGTCAGTAGTCGTCGCCGCGCTCGGTCACATCGCGTTCCACCGGCGCGGCATCCGGGTCATAGCCCACCGGGAACTTGCCCTTTAACGTCCAGGCAAACGCAATGATCTCGGCGATGGTGCGGTACAACTCCTCCGGGATGCTGTCCCCCAGTTCCATGCGCGCCAGCAGCTTTACCAGCTCGGCGTTTTCATAGATCGGCACTTCGTTTTCCCGTGCCAGCTTGAGGATCGCTTCGGCCAGGGCATCGTCGCCCTTGGCGGTCAGGGTCGGGGCCTGTTGTCCGTCGTATTTGAGGGCAATGGCCTGGCGTGACGATTCGGTGTTTTTCATGCGGTCTCATCCACCCAACGTTGCTCCAGTCCGGTTTTCGGCCCGCGTGGCGGGGTGCCCAGGTGGCAGTCCAGGTCGCCGACGTTGAGGCCCGATGTGACCAGGCGCTCGCGCAGGTTGCCCAGGTGGCTTTCGATCAAGCTGGCAGTGAAGGGACGCGTAGCCCACAACTGGCTGGACAGTTTGCCCTGGGTCAGTTGCGCCTGGACCTGTAATGGCCCCAGCGGCTCCATATCGAACGCGAGTTCGACGCGCCAGAGCATGTGCTTGGGGTCTTTGTTGGTTTTGCGTTCAGGCTGGTCCTTGTCCTGCGCCGGTTCTTCGCGCTGGAACTTGACCTGCAGCGGCACGATGTCCTGCAGGGTACGCAGGGGGATTTCCAATTGCCAGGTGCTTTGCAGGCGACCATCGGCGGTGGTGCCGGTCTGCTCCAGGCTCGACAGTTGGTGGCTCTGCAAGCGCGAAATCGCCCCGGCGGCCAGGCGCAGCAGGTTTTCCAGATCGCCTTCGCCTTCCAGTTTCGCCATCAGCCGCTCGGGCAGCGGGAAGCTCACCGGCGCTTGCCGTGCGCTGACCTGGCCGAGGGTATTGAGCGGGCTGCGCACGAAGTTCGGCATCACCTGGGCCAGGGTATTGGCGGCCAGGATCGCATTCAGGTTGGTGGTGGTGGGCAGGGCCGGCAGCAAATCAGCGACCAGGCGCAGCAGCGCGCCTTTCATGTCCAACGGTGGTACCTGCGGGTTTTGTCCGGCAAGTAATTTGGCTTCCAGAAACGCACCGCTGTTCTGGATCACTTGGGCCAGCACCTTGGGGTTGCTCACTTGGTCCAGGTCGGGCAGGGCGGCGAGCAAGCGATCCGCTGCGGCGCGCAGGTCGGCCGAGGTGCTGTCGCCGCGGGGCAGGTTCTGCAACGCCGTGAAGACCGCATCCAGCGAGCCTTGGCGGCTTTGCTGGGTGGCCAGTTGTTGCGTCACGGCCAATTGATCCTTAAGCCCGCTCAACGGCACAAAGCTCAGGGTTTGCGCGTTCTGCACCACGGCACTGAGCAGGCTGCCCACGCGCAACGGCTGGGGGCTTTCCACGGTCAGCGTCGCCCCCGCCTGCGCATTGTTGAGCACGGTCACCAGCGAGCGGTAGATCGCCGGTTGCGTGGTGCCCTGGGGCAGCATCTGGGTGGTCAGCACCTTGGCCTGCAACAACGTGCCCACCGGCATCCGTTCTGTGTCGATACGGGTCAGGGCCGCCACATTGGCACTCAGGGCCTGCTGCAAGCTGAGGGTCAGGTTACCCGCCGGGGTCTGGCTCACCGCCACATTGCTCCCCAGCGGCAATGGCTGGGCACTGCTGGCCTGCACCAGGGTCTGGCGGCCGCCGTCGAGGGTCAACTTGAGCAGTAACTGAAAAGCTTCACCGCCTTGTTTGAGGGCGATGACTTCGGCGTTCGCGGTTTTCCCCGGCTCGATCAGCCCGATCTGCGGCTCCAGCAGTTTCAGCAAGGCTCCCGTGGCAGGCGCAGGGCTTTGCCCGGCCGTCGGTGTGGGAGCAAGTGTGGGAAGGTTGATCTCGCCGGTCATCGTGCGCATCGTCTCTGGGAAATTGCCCTCTTTAGCGTAGGGCATCGCATGTATAATGCCGCCCGTCTGCAAAGAGAGCGGTAAAAACCTCACAACTATTTGATCCAGCTCTCTAAAATCGGTCGCCAAAGCCGTTATTGTGCATCTTTCTTTAACGGCCGCTGCACCGCCGACTTGAACCGTAAAGGCCCGCGATCTCTTGACCAGCCCTCTTCTTGAAGCCATAGCGCTTTCCTGTGAACGCGACCTGCGCCTGCTGTTCGAACACCTCGAACTGCGGCTGGCGGGCGGCGACATGGTGCAGGTCAGCGGGCCCAATGGCAGCGGCAAGACCAGTCTGCTGCGCTTGCTGGCCGGGTTGATGCAACCCACGGCCGGCGTGGTGCGCCTCAACGGCAAACCGCTCACCGAACAACGCACTGAGCTTGCGCGCAACCTGATCTGGATCGGCCACGCCGCTGGCATCAAAGACGTGCTCACCGCCGAAGAAAACCTCAGCTGGCTCAGCGCCCTGCATCACCCCGCCCCGCGCGACGCCATCTGGCAGGCGCTGGCCGCCGTGGGCCTCAAGGGGTTTGAAGACGTCCCCTGTCACACCCTGTCCGCCGGCCAACAGCGCCGCGTGGCCCTGGCGCGCCTGTACTTGCCGGGGCCGTCGCTGTGGATCCTCGACGAACCGTTCACCGCCCTGGACAAACAGGGCGTTGCGCAGTTGGAAGAGCACCTGGCACGGCACTGCGAGCAGGGCGGCACGGTCCTGCTCACCACCCACCACACCCTGGTTCGCCTGCCTGCCGGTTACCGTGAGCTGGACCTGGGGCGGTGGGCGGCATGAGTGTGTTCGCCCTGTTGCTCGCCCGCGAAGCGCGGCTGTTGTGCCGTCGCCCGGCTGAACTGGCCAACCCGCTGGTGTTCTTCGCTATCGTGATTGCGCTGTTCCCGCTGGCGGTCGGCCCCGAGACTAAACTGTTGCAAACCTTGTCCCCGGGACTGGTGTGGGTGGCGGCGCTTTTATCGGTTCTGCTCTCGCTGGACGGGCTGTTTCGCAGTGATTTCGAAGACGGCTCCCTGGAACAGTGGGTCCTTTCGTCGCACCCCCTGCCACTTCTGGTGCTGGCCAAGGTGCTGGCACACTGGGCGTTTTCCGGCCTGGCGCTGGTGTTGCTCTCGCCACTGTTGGCGATGATGCTGGGCCTGCCCGTTGAATGCCTGCCGATCCTGCTGCTGAGTCTGTTACTCGGCACGCCAGTGCTCAGCCTGTTGGGGGCGGTGGGCGCAGCGTTGACCGTGGGGTTGAAGCGCGGGGGCCTGTTGCTGGCCCTGCTGATTCTGCCGTTGTACATCCCGGTATTGATCCTGGGCAGCGGTGCCTTGCAGGCCGCGCTTATGGGTATGCCGGCGACCGGTTACCTCCTGTGGCTTGGCAGCCTGACCGCCCTGGCGGTAACCCTGACACCCTTTGCTATAGCGGCCGGCCTGAAGATCAGCGTCGGCGAATAATGAGGTCTGACCGAGCGTTATACGTTTTGTCAGTAAAGACCCTACGCTTCTCGCAATGACGAGAAGCAACCGTGAGAAACAGCAATGAACTGGACCTGGTTTCACAAGCTCGGCTCACCCAAATGGTTTTACGGCATCAGTGGCAGACTGCTGCCGTGGCTGAGCCTCTTCGCCGTGCTGCTGATCGGCATCGGCCTGGTCTGGGGCCTGGCCTTCGCGCCGCCGGATTATCAACAAGGCAACAGCTTTCGCATCATCTATATCCACGTGCCTGCCGCGATGCTGGCCCAGTCCTGCTACGTGATGCTGGCGGTGTGCGGCATCGTCGGTCTGGTGTGGAAAATGAAACTGGCCGACGTGGCCCTGCAATGCGCGGCGCCCATCGGCGCGTGGATGACCGCCGTGGCGCTGGTCACCGGTGCGATCTGGGGCAAACCCACCTGGGGCTCGTGGTGGGTGTGGGATGCACGACTAACGTCCATGCTGATTCTGCTGTTTCTGTACTTCGGTCTGATTGCCCTGGGCAACGCGATCAGCAATCGTGACAGCGCCGCCAAGGCCTGCGCGGTGCTGGCGATTGTCGGCGTGATCAACATCCCGATCATCAAATACTCGGTGGAGTGGTGGAACACCCTGCACCAGGGCGCCACCTTCACCCTCACCGAAAAACCGGCGATGCCCGTGGAAATGTGGGCGCCGCTGCTGTTGATGGTGCTGGGGTTCTACTGCTTCTTCGGGGCGGTATTGCTGATGCGCATGCGCCTTGAAGTGCTCAAGCGTGAAGCGCGCGCCAGTTGGGTCAAGGCCGAAGTGCAAACCTGCCTGGGAGCGCGTGGATGAGCTTCTCTTCTTTCAGCGATTTTCTCGCCATGGGCCACCATGGTCTGTATGTCTGGACGGCCTATGGCATCTGCCTGGCGGTGCTGGCCCTCAACGTCGCCGCGCCGATCCTGGCCCGCAAGCGTTACCTGCAACAAGAGGCGCGTCGTCTGCGCCGGGAGACCGAAAAGTGAATCCGCTGCGTAGAAAGCGTCTGTTGATCATCCTCGCCATCATGGCCGGCGTCGGCATTGCCGTGGCCCTGGCCTTGAGCGCCTTGCAGCAGAACATCAACCTGTTCTACACCCCGACCCAGATCGCCAACGGCGAAGCCCCGCTGGACACGCGCATCCGCGCCGGCGGCATGGTGGAGAAGGGCTCGCTCAAGCGCTCCGGCGACTCCCTGGACGTGACCTTCGTAGTCACCGACTTCAACAAGGCGGTGACCATTACGTACCGCGGCATCCTGCCGGACCTGTTCCGCGAAGGCCAGGGCATCGTCGCCCTGGGCAAGCTCAACGCCGACGGCGTGGTGGTGGCCGATGAAGTACTGGCCAAGCACGATGAGAAATACATGCCGCCGGAAGTCACCAAGGCCCTCAAAGACAGCGGTCAATCCGCGCCAACCCCCGCGAAGGAGGGCTAAGTGATGATGTCCGCATTGTTCATTCCCGAACTGGGCCAGCTGGCGATGATCCTCGCCCTGTGCTTTGCCATTGTGCAGGCCGTGGTGCCGCTGCTCGGTGCCTGGCGCGGTGACCGCCTGTGGATGAGCCTGGCGCAGCCGGCCGCCTGGGGCCAGTTCGCGTTCCTGCTGTTCGCGTTTGGCTGCCTGACCTACGCCTTTATGACCGACGACTTTTCCGTCGCCTACGTCGCCAATAACTCCAACAGCGCGCTGCCGTGGTACTACAAGTTCAGCGCCGTGTGGGGCGCCCACGAAGGCTCGTTGCTGCTCTGGGCGCTGATTCTCGGCGGCTGGACCTTTGCCGTGTCGGTGTTCTCGCGTCAGCTGCCGCAAGTGATGCTGGCGCGGGTGCTGGCGGTGATGGGCATGATCAGCATCGGCTTCCTGCTGTTCCTGATCATGACCTCCAACCCGTTCACCCGCATCCTGCCGCAGATCCCGGCAAACGGGCATGACCTCAACCCCTTGCTGCAAGACATCGGCCTGATCGTGCACCCGCCGATGCTGTACATGGGCTATGTCGGTTTCTCCGTGGCGTTCGCTTTCGCCATCGCCGCCTTGCTGGGCGGGCGTCTTGACGCAGCATGGGCGCGCTGGTCGCGGCCGTGGACCATCGTGGCGTGGGCCTTCCTCGGCATCGGCATCACCCTCGGCTCGTGGTGGGCCTACTACGAACTCGGCTGGGGTGGCTGGTGGTTCTGGGACCCGGTGGAAAACGCCTCGTTCATGCCGTGGCTGGTGGGCACGGCGCTGATTCACTCGCTGGCCGTCACCGAAAAACGCGGCGTGTTCAAAAGCTGGACCGTGTTGCTCGCCATCGCGGCGTTTTCCCTCAGCCTGCTCGGCACCTTCCTCGTGCGTTCGGGCGTGCTGACCTCGGTTCACGCGTTTGCCTCCGACCCTGAGCGCGGCGTGTTCATCCTGATTTTCCTGCTGTTTGTGGTGGGCGGTTCGCTGACCCTGTTCGCCCTGCGCGCGCCGGTGGTCAAGAGTCAGGTGGGCTTCAACCTGTGGTCGCGGGAAACCCTGTTGCTGGGCAATAACCTGGTGCTGGTGGTGGCGGCTTCGATGATCCTGCTCGGCACGCTGTACCCGCTGGTGCTGGATGCCTTGAGCGGCGCCAAACTGTCCGTCGGCCCGCCGTACTTCAACGCGTTGTTTATCCCGTTGATGGGCCTGTTGATGGGGGTGATGGCGGTCGGAGTGCTGGTGCGCTGGAAAGACACCCCGGTGAAATGGCTGGCCGGCATGTTGATGCCGGTGCTGCTGGGCAGCGTGACCCTGGCGGTGATCGCCGGCGTGGCCTATGGCGATTTCAACTGGGCGGTGCTCGCCACCTTCCTGCTCGCCGCCTGGGTGCTGCTGGCCGGTGTGCGCGATATCGCTGACAAAACCCGCCACAAAGGCCTGATCAAAGGCCTGCCGACCCTGACCCGCAGCTACTGGGGCATGCAGATCGCCCACATCGGCATCGCCGTGTGCGCCCTGGGCGTGGTGCTGTCGAGCCAGAACAGCGCCGAGCGCGACCTGCGCCTGGCACCGGGCGAGTCCATGGACCTGGCCGGTTACCAGTTCATCTTCGAAGGCGCCAAGCACTATGAAGGGCCGAACTTCACTTCAGACAAAGGCACCGTGCGCGTGGTGCGCAACGGTCAGGAAATCGCCGTGCTGCACCCGGAAAAACGCCTGTACACCGTGCAGAGCTCAATGATGACCGAAGCCGGCATCGACGCCGGCTTCACCCGTGACCTCTACGTGGCCTTGGGTGAACCGTTGGGCGAGGGCGCCTGGGCGGTGCGCGTGCATGTCAAACCGTTTGTGCGCTGGATCTGGTTCGGCGGCTTGCTCACCGGCTTCGGCGGGCTGCTGGCCGCGTTGGATCGGCGTTATCGGGTCAAGGTCAAGAGCCGGGTGCGTGAAGCCCTCGGTTTGCAAGGAGCATCGGTATGAAACGTTGGTTGATGGTCTTGCCGCTGGCCCTGTTCCTGGTGGTCGCGGTGTTTCTGTATCGCGGCCTGTACCTGGACCCGGCCGAGCTGCCCTCGGCCATGATCGGCAAGCCATTCCCCGAGTTTGCGTTGCCCAACGTGCAGGGCGACAAGCGCCTGACCCGCGCCGACCTGCTGGGTAAACCGGCACTGGTCAACGTGTGGGGCACCTGGTGCATCTCCTGCCGTGTCGAGCACCCGGTGCTGAACAAGCTGGCCGAAAAAGGCGTGGTGATCTACGGCATCAACTACAAGGACGACAACGCCGCGGCCTTGAAGTGGCTGGCGGAGTTTCACAACCCGTACCAGTTGGACATCCGCGACGAAGACGGCAACCTGGGCTTGAACCTGGGCGTGTATGGCGCCCCGGAAACCTTCTTTATCGATGCCAAGGGCGTGATCCGCGACAAGTACGTCGGCGTGATCGACGAGGTGGTCTGGCGTGAACAACTGGCGGCCAAGTACCAGGCGCTGGTCGATGAGGCCAAGCCATGAAGCGTTTGTTAGTGGCTGCCGTGCTGGCAGTGGGGTTGGCCGGCGTCGCCCAGGCGGCCATCGACACCTACGAGTTTGCCAATGACGCCGAGCGCGAGCGCTTTCGCGAGTTGACCAAGGAGCTGCGCTGCCCCAAGTGCCAGAACCAGGACATTGCCGACTCCAACGCACCCATCGCCGCCGACCTGCGCAAAGAGATCTTTCGCATGCTGGGGGAGGGCAAGGACAACCAGCAGATCATCGACTTCATGGTCGATCGCTACGGTGATTTCGTGCGCTACAAACCGGCGCTCACCGGCAAGACCGCGCTGCTCTGGTTCGGCCCCGCCGGACTGCTGCTGGCCGGTGTGGGGGTGATGGCGGTGATCGTGCGCCGCCGTCGCGCCGCGCCGGCCGACGGCAGCGACGCGCTGTCCCCTGAAGAGCGTAAACGCCTCGACCATTTGCTGGACACCAAGACTGATGATTGATTTCTGGCTCGCAGCCGGCTTGCTGCTTCTGATTGCCCTGAGTTTCCTGTTGATCCCCGTGTTGCGCGGCCGTCGTGCCCAGCGTGAAGAGGATCGCACCGCGCTGAACGTGGCGCTGTATCAAGAACGCGTCGCCGAACTGCAAGTGCAGCAGGACGAAGGCGTCCTGAATGCCGCGCAACTGGACACCGGTCGCGCCGAAGCCGCCCGCGAATTGCTCGCCGATACCGAAGGGCTGGAAAAACCCCGCGAATCACGCCTGGGCAAGCCGCTGCCATTGCTCGCCGCGGTGTTGGTGCCGGTGCTCGGCCTCGGTATGTACCTGCACTTCGGCGCCAGCGACAAGGTCGAACTGACCCGCGAATTCTCCCAGCCACCGGTGTCCCTGCAAGACATGACCCAGCGTCTGGAGCGCGCCGCTGCGGCCCAGCCGGACTCGGCCGAAGGCCTGTACTTCCTCGGCCGTGCCTACATGGCCCAGGACCGCTCGGCTGATGCGGCCAAGGTTTTCGAACGCGCCGTCGCCCTGGCGGGTCGCCAGCCGGAACTGCTCGGCCAATGGGCCCAGGCGCAGTACTTTGCCGACAACAAACAGTGGTCGCCAAAAGTCCAGGCGCTGACCGATGAAGCCTTGAAGCTCGACCCGAACGAAGTCACCAGCTTGGGGTTGCTGGGGATTGCCGCGTTTGAAGGCCAGCGCTATCAGGACGCGATTGATTACTGGGGCCGTCTGCTGGCGCAGTTGCCGCCGCAAGACAACTCCCGCGCCGCCCTGCAGGGCGGCATCGACCGCGCGACGCAAAAGCTCAAAGAGAGCGGTGGCACTGTCGCACCCAAAGCGGTGATGAAGGTTCGCGTGGACCTGGCCGCCGACGTGAAGGCCAAAGCCCTGCCGAGCGACAGCGTGTTCATCTTCGCCCGCGCCGTCAGCGGCCCGCCGGCTCCGTTGGCGGTCAAACGTGTCACCGTTGCCGAGCTGCCGATCACCGTCGAATTGGGCGATGCCGACGCAATGATGCCGCAGTTGAAACTGTCCAACTTCCCCGAAGTCCAACTCGTTGCGCGCATCTCCCGGGCCGGTCAGCCGACCAAGGGCGAATGGATCGGCCGCAGCCAACCCCTGGCCAGCAGCACCACCGCGCAGCAGCAACTGACCATCGACAGTCCGGACCCGTAATTCGAGGAAACGCCCATGACCGCATTCGCACGTATCACCCTGCTCAGCCTCGTATTAGGCCTGAGTGCCTGTGCGGTCCATCGGCCACCGCCTGGCCCTACCGGTCCGACCATCCCGCCGTCGGGCCCGTCGACCCAGCCGAGCAAACAACCTTCCGGCCCGGTCACTCCGGCGCCAAAACCGCTACCGACCAAATCGCCGACCTTCGCCCCGCCGCCCGGCGCCGCCAGCCATTGGGATGGCAAGATGCAGGTCTACGTGCTCGACGACCAGCCGGACACCTTCTACCGCCAGCGCACCTATTACCGCTGGAGCAACGGCTGGAGCCGCTCCATCAGCCCGAACGGCCCATGGGAAGACACCGACGTGCAGGGCGTACCCCCGGGGTTGAGCAAGCAGTACGCGCAATGACAAAAGGCGACCTGAGGGTCGCCTTTTTTAATGTTTATATTTCTAACCGGGGGCATGGTTTTCAGGGCTGCTTCGCAGCCCAGCGCGGGGCAAGCCCGCTCACCACAACAGGCCGGTTGCCCATGGGGTTTTCGTTCACCGGGAATTGTGCAGAGACCGACGGTCATTGCCAGCAAGCCGGCTTCCCACCGGGTTCACCGGGGTATCAGGCTACCGGACACGCTCGCTCCAGCGCCTCATCCACCAACAACTGTGCAATTTCCACCATCTGCACCACCGCCAGCACCCGCTTGCGGCTTACGCCTTCCAAGTGCTCGGCACAGTCGTACGCACAGGCAGTGGCCGATTCCAGCATTTCGCTGGCATTGCTCAGGGCAGATTCGGTGCTGAGACCGGGGCGGAGGGTAAAGATGATGTTGGATGGGGTTAGTGGGGTGTCATCCGAGGCGGATGGTGGGGGATTTGGAGTAACTTTTTTCATGGCGAAGCTCCTATGAATGAGCACCTCCATCTCGCTACCACACGATATAAGGAGGCGACTGCACACGGGGTGGTAGACCGGTCATAGAAACCCGGCAGGCCGAAGCCTCCCATGCACAGCCGCCACAAAGCAGCCCGCACAAAAAAACGCCCTCGAGCGTTTTGGGGATCTATGAAGGAACCGGGCTACCACACCCGTTCGCTGATTTTGCAGCGACCCGCGAAGGTTAGCGGTGAGCTTGATCGGACGCAAGCCGAAAGCTGTGTAGGGCAGGTCCTAACAGCCCACAGCTGTCATGGCTCACGCGTTCCCGGTAAGGTGGCCACCGCCAGTCTGGCTGCAGAGGGGTTGCCGGATATACTCAGCGGTGTCGAGCAAACCGGCATAGTGGGCGAAAACGTGTGCAAACAAGCAAAGAGAGTGTGTCGATGTCAGGCAGGTTGATCTATCTCATCGGGCCCTCGGGTTCGGGCAAGGACAGCCTGTTGGACGCCGCGCGCCCGCGTTTGGCCGAGCGCGGCTGTCGCATTGTGCGCCGGGTGATTACCCGTTCGGCCGAGGCGGTAGGTGAAGCCGCCCAGGGCGTGAGCCCGGCGCAGTTTGCCGTGATGGAGGCCGAGGGTGCATTTGCCCTGAGCTGGCAGGCCAACGGACTGTGCTACGGCATTCCCAAGGCGGTTGACGATTGGCTCGCCGCCGGGGAAGACGTGCTGGTCAACGGTTCCCGTGGGCACCTGGCGCAAACCCGCGAGCGTTACCCAACGTGTCTGGTGCTGTTGCTGACGGTGGATCAAGCCGTGTTACGCCAGCGCCTGATCGCACGCGGGCGTGAGTCGCTGGCGGATATCGAGGAACGCCTGGCGCGCAATGCGCGGTTCACCGAGCAACTGATCGCGGCCAATGGCGGCGGGTTGTTCGTGCTGGATAACTCCGGGCCGCTGCAACACACGGTCGAGCGTTTGCTGTGCTGTCTGGACCAGGGGCACTCGGCCTGCGCGTGAACAGACGATGGATGATCGTCACACCGACAACCCACCACCGGCACCGCGTGCAGCCTCATCGGCCTCGTTGGCTTGATCGATGGCGCCCCTGGCTTTGTCGAAAAATGCCAGGCCCGCTTCGGTCGGGGTCAGGCCCCGCGTGGAGCGCATGACTGACCGTACCGCCAGGCGCGTCTCCAGGTGCGCGATGCTCTTGGACACGGCGGGTTGACCCATCCCCGGGCGCAGCCACGGCCGGGGACAGTTTTGAAGAGGCGTACAACGCCGCCGTGGAAATTGCGCACATCCTGCTGCAAGAGATCGCCGCAGAGGGCGGGGTGATTCCGATGCCAACCTCGGTCGCCAGGCATCATGCGCACGAAGACTACGCCGGGATGGGCTGGGGCATGCTGGAGTTGGACATTTCGCCCTATCTGGGCAGGACCGAGAAGGTCAACGTGACCTTGCCCGGTTATGTCATTCAGCGCATCGACCGATACGTGCGGGAGCACAAGGTCAAAAGCCGCTCGTCATTTCTGGCGGACGCGGCTTTGGAGAAGTTGGTTCGTTCGTGAGGAGCGCTCTGGGGCGGTGAGTCAGGCCACTGCCGCCGCGGTGCGCCGCGACACACTGAGGAACCGCAGCAATGCCACCAGCGGCAACGCACTGCCCACCACCATCACCCCCAGCCAGCCGCCGTGTTCATACACACTGCTGGCAATCGCCGAGCCGAAGGCGCCACCGATGAAAATGCTGGTCATGTACAGCGCGTTGAGGCGGCTGCGGCTGTTGGCGTCGAGGGCGTAGATGGCGCGTTGGCCAAGCACCATGTTCATCTGCACGCAGAAGTCCAGGACCACGCCGGTCACCGCCAGGCCGATCACGCTGTACAGCGGGTGTATGAAGGCCGGCAGGAAGCTCAGCGCCGCGAACAGCATCGCCAAAAGCGAGGCGCGATGGGTATGGCCCGCGTCGGCCAGGCGCCCGGCGATGGGCGCGGCGATGGCGCCAATGGCACCCACCAGGGCGAAGAGGGCGATCTGGGTCTGGCTCAGGCCGTGGTTGCGCACCAACTCCAGCGGGGCGGCGGTCCAGAACAGGCTGAAGGTGGCGAACAGGCAGCCCTGGTAAAACGCGCGTTGGCGCAGCAGTGGTTGTTCACGCAGCAGGGTGCCCAGGGAGCGCAGCAATTGGCCATAGCTGGCGCTGTGATCCGGTTGGCGCTTGGGTATGGTGAGCATCAGCACCACGCTGATAAACGCCATCAATGCAGCGGCGGCGATGAACATTGCACGCCAGCCGAAGTGATCCGCCACCACGCTGGACACCGGCCGTGCCAGCAAAATACCGAGCAGCAGCCCACCCATGATGCTGCCCACCACCCGGCCGCGCGTTTCGGCGGGCGCCAGGTGCGCGGCCAGCGGGATCAGGATCTGTACCGACACCGAGCTGAAGCCGATCAGCAGCGACACCAGCAAAAACAGGTTCGGCTGCGCGGTAAATGCCGCGCCCAACAGGCTGGCAATCGCCACGACGGTGGTGAGGATCATCAGCTTGCGGTTTTCCAGCAGGTCACCCAGTGGCACCAGGAAGAACAGGCCCAAGGCATAGCCGATCTGCGTCAACGACACGATCAGGCTGGCCATCGCCGGTGTGAGGCCGATGTCCGGGGCGATCAGCTCGATGATCGGCTGGGCGTAGTAGATATTGGCGACGATCGCGCCGCAGCAAAACGCAAACAGCATCACCATGCCTCGAGTCATGGTGGTTGTGGCGTGGGAAGTGGCGTTCATGGTGTTCTCATAAAGCGAAGGAAGATGCGGCGAGAGTAAAGACAAGGCCCGGCGGCGAGTAGGCCGTTTGTGGTGATATCACTTATGCCGGGTGATGATACATTCAGATACAACTATTGAGACAGCAAACCCGCGGATTATGGCTCGGGCTGTTTTTCTGCGGGGAAAGGGGGGGGCGCCACAGGTGTGGGAGGGAAAAGCCTGGGGCAAATGGGCCCGCTCACGCCAGTGAGCGGGCTGGTTCGGTTATTGGCCGGAGTAGATCTGGTCGAACACGCCGCCGTCATTGAAGTGGGTCTTCTGCACGGTGCGCCAGTCACCAAAGGTCTTCTCCACCGACAGGAAGTCGACTTTCGGGAAGCGGTCGGTGTACTTGGCCAGCACGTTCGGGTCACGTGGGCGCAGATAGTTGCTGGCGGCGATTTCCTGGCCCTCTGGCGACCACAGGTACTTCAGGTAGTCTTCAGCAGCTACGCGGGTGCCTTTTTTGTCGACCACTTTGTCGACCACCGCCACGGGCGGCTCGGCTTCGGCGGAGACGCTTGGGTAGATCACTTCGAATTGGTCACGGCCGAATTCACGGGCGATCATTTCGGCTTCGTTTTCGAAGGTCACCAGCACGTCGCCGATCTGGTTGGTCATGAACGTGGTGGTGGCCGCACGACCGCCCGTGTCGAGCACCGGTGCCTGTTTGAACAGTTTGCCGACAAAGGTCTTGGCCTTCTCTTCGTCACCACCGTTCTTGAGCACATAGCCCCAGGCCGACAGGTAGGTGTAGCGGCCGTTACCCGAGGTTTTCGGGTTGGGCACGATCACCTGTACGCCATCCTTGAGCAGGTCGGGCCAGTCTTTCAGTGCCTTTGGGTTGCCTTTGCGCACGATAAACACGGTGGCGGAGGTAAACGGTGCACTGTTGTTCGGCAGGCGGGTGACCCAGTCGTCCGGAACCAGTTTGCCGTTGTCGGCCAGGGCATTGATGTCGGTGGCCATGTTCATGGTGATCACGTCGGCCGGCAGGCCGTCGATCACCGAACGCGCTTGTTTGCTGGAACCGCCGAACGACATCTGCAAGGTCAGCTTGTCGTTCGGGTGCTCGGCTTGCCAGTGCTTCTGGAAGGCGGCGTTGTAGTCTTTGTAGAAATCGCGCATCACGTCGTAGGAGACATTGAGCAGGGTGACCGGTGCGGCGTGCGCGGCGCCCGCCAGGGCAAGGCCGGCGGCCAGGAGAGTGGCGCTAACGAGTTTTTTCACTGCTCATTCCTTGTTGTTTCAGAGAAGGGTAAGGCCTTTTGCCAGCGACTATAGCCGGGGTGCCATAGTCGCTTAAAGATTAAAAAGAACTTTGCTTATTCCACTTTCTTAAAAAGGTTGCTGCCACAGCGCGAACAGAATGCCGCGCTGGGTTCATGGCTGTTTTTCTTGCATACCGGGCAGTCGACTTGCAGCTGCTCACCGCGCATGGCGCTGGCCAGTTCGGCGGTGAAAATTCCGGTGGGCACGGCGATGATCGAGTAACCGGTGATCATCACCAGTGACGAAATAACCTGGCCCAGCGGCGTCTTCGGCACGATATCGCCAAAGCCCACGGTAGTGAGCGTCACGATCGCCCAGTAGATGCCCTTGGGAATGCTGGTAAACCCGTGCTGCGGGCCTTCGATCACGTACATCAAGGTGCCGAACACGGTTACCAGGGTGCATACGCTCACCAGGAACACCACGATCTTCTGCTTGCTGCCGCGCAGCGCCGCCATCAGGTAGTTGGCTTGCTTGAGGTACGGGCTGAGTTTGAGCACGCGAAAGATGCGCAGCATGCGGATGATCCGGATGATCAACAGGTACTGCGCGTCGCTGTAATACAGGGCAAGGATACCGGGCACGATGGCCAGTAAATCCACCAGCCCGTAGAAACTGAAGGCGTAGCGCAGCGGCTTGGGCGAGCAATACAGGCGCAGCCCGTACTCGATCAGGAAGATCAGCGTAAAGCCCCATTCAATGTAGGCCAGCACATCGGCGTAGTTCTGGTGGATCTGGTCGATGCTGTCGAGCATCACGATCACCAGGCTGGCGAGGATGATCAACAGCAGGATGCCGTCAAAGCGTCGCCCGGCGACGGTGTCGCTCTGAAAAACCATGACGTAGAGTCGCTGACGCCAGTCGTTGTTGCTGTCCATAAAGCCCGCTCGAATCGAAGATCGAGCAAGCCTAGGGGGATTCGAAGGGGCTGTCCATGCGCGGTTTCTGAAGCACTCGGCGGCCGGCGCGCACCAGCCAGCAGGCGAGGACAAACGGCGCGGTCAGCGCCGGCAGGTGCAGGGCGGCAAAACCTGGTGTAAGCCCGATGGCCAGCAGAATGCCCAGCAGCGGCAGCCAGGGTTGGCGACGCGTCTGGCTCAGGGCCACGGCCGCAAGGGCCGGGTTGTAGCTGTGCAGGCCAAGCAGCGCGCCGTTGCTGTCATCCAGCCACAGGCCGGGCAGCACGCCGCAGGCGGCGCCGATCAGGGCCCACACGGCGGCGCGACGGTTGGCCAGCCACAGGCCCAGGGCGATCAGCGCGCCCGCCAGTGGCTGGTCCAGCAGGATGATTTGCGCCAGGCCCATAAAGGGCGCGCCGAGCCACGCCAGGGTGTCGGGCGCGCTGGGCGCCAAGGTCTGGGGCGCGGCATTGCTCAGCAGCAACCAGCCCAGGCCGACAAATGGCGCGGTGTAGGCGGGCAGGTCATCGGGCTGTGCCGCGTGTTTGAGCCAGTGCCGCGTCAGGATCGCACTCAAGCCGCCGCACGCCAGGATCAGCGGCGGCAGCAAGGCCGACCAAGCAAAGTGCTGGCCAATCAATAAACCCAGCAACACACCGTTGTAGCTATATAAACCGGCCTGGCGCTCGCCTTTGGGGTAGCCCCGACGTTGGGCCGTGAGCAAGCCCGCCATACCGCCCAGCAGCGCCCCGCCAAGCAAGGCCGGGGCGCTGATCAGAATGGCCAGCAGGCACAGCAGGCCGCACAGCGGGTGGCGCTGGAGGAAAATCTGGCTGAAGCCGTTGAGCAGCGCTTCGGCCCAGTCGGGGCAGGTCGGGTTGTGCATGGTGGCTATTCAGTGAGGCCGAGTTGGCCCCCGTGGGGGCTCTACAGGCGCTAAATCAACGTCTCGATACGCAGCGAATTGGTCGACCCCGGCTGCCCGAACGGCACTCCGGCGGTAATCACCAACGTATCCCCGCGCTGTGCCATGCCCTGGGCCTGGGCGATTTCCAGTGCGGTGGAACACACCTCGTCCACCTGGCGCAGCCGATCATTGACCACCGAATGCACGCCCCACGCCACGCTTAAGCGCCGTGCCGTGGACAGGTTCGGCGTGAGGTTGAGGATCGGCGCCACCGGCCGTTCCCGCGCGGCACGCAGGCTGGAGCTGCCGGATTCGCTGTAATTCACCAGCACCGCCACCGGTAGGATGCTGCTGATGCGGCGGATCGCACAGCTGATGGCGTCGGATACGGTGGCGTCCGCTTTGGGCCGACTGACATCCAACTGCGCCTGGTAATCCGGCCCGCGCTCCACCTGGCGGATGATCTTGCTCATCATCTGCACGGCTTCCAGCGGGTACTCGCCCGAGGCGGTTTCGGCCGAGAGCATCACAGCATCCGCACCTTCGGCCACCGCGTTGGCCACATCAGTCACCTCGGCACGGGTCGGCGCAGGCGAGAAGCGCATGGATTCGAGCATCTGCGTGGCTACCACCACCGGCTTACCCAATTGGCGGCAGGTGCGGATGATGTCTTTCTGGATCTGCGGCACGCTCTCGGCCGGTACTTCCACGCCCAGGTCGCCTCTGGCCACCATGATCGCGTCGCTCAATTCGGCGATTTCCCGCAGGTGTTGCACGGCCGAAGGTTTTTCGATCTTGGCCATCAGAAACGCTTTGTCGCCGATCAACTCGCGGGCTTCGCGGATATCCTCGGGGCGTTGCACGAACGACAGCGCCACCCAATCCACACCCAAGTCCAGGCCGAAGCTCAGGTCTCGTCGGTCCTTGGCAGTCAGTGGGCTCATTTTCAACAACGCTTGTGGGACGTTCACGCCTTTGCGATCAGACAATTCGCCGCCGTTGAGCACCGTGGTGTCGATGGCATCGGCGTGCTTGGTGACCACCCGTAGGCGCAATTTGCCATCGTCAAGCAGCAGGTCCATGCCCGGCTCCAGGGCGGCGATGATCTCCGGGTGAGGCAGGTTGACCCGGCGCGGGTCGCCGGGGGTGTCGTCCAGGTCCAGGCGCAACGCCTGACCGCGTACCAGTTGCACCTTGCCCCCGGCGAAACGCCCGACCCGCAGTTTCGGCCCTTGCAGGTCCATCAGAATGCCCAGCGGGTAATTGAGCTGGCGCTCCACCTGACGGATCCAGTGATAACGCTGGGCGTGATCGGCGTGCTCGCCGTGGCTGAAGTTGAGGCGGAAGATATTCACCCCGGCTTGCACCAGATCGAGAATGTCATCGATGCCGTCGGTGGCCGGGCCCAGGGTGGCGAGGATTTTGACCTTCTTGTCAGGCGTCATGGTTGGCAGTCTCAAGGATCAGGATGGCGCGGAAATCGTTGACGTTGGTGCGCGTCGGTTCGGTGACGATCAAACCGTCGAGCGTGGCGAAATAGCCGTAGCCGTTGTTGTTGTCCAGCTCATCGCTGGCGTTCAGGCCCAGGGCTTCGGCACGCGTGTAGCTGCACGGGGTCATGATCGCGCCGGCGTTGTCTTCCGAGCCGTCGATGCCATCGGTGTCAGCGGCCAGGGCATAGACGCCGGGCAGGCCCTTGAGGCTGTCGGTGAGGCTCAGCAGGAACTCGGCGTTGCGCCCGCCACGCCCATTGCCGCGCACGGTGACGGTGGTTTCACCGCCGGAGAGAATCACGCACGGCGCCGCCAACGGCTGGCCGTGCTGCACGATTTGTCGGGCGATCCCGGCGTGCACTTTGGCCACGTCCCGCGCTTCGCCTTCCAGGTCGCCGAGGATCAGCGGGCTGAACCCGGCCTGGCGCACTTTGACGGCCACCGCTTCCAGGGATTGCTGGGGGCGGGCGATCAACTGGAAGTGGCTGCGCGCGAGCACCGGGTCGCCCGGTTTGACCGTTTCCGAGGCAGGGTTTTGCAGCCAACTGCGCACGGATGCCGGGGCGTCGATGCCGTAGCGCTTGAGGATCGCCAGCGCCTGTTGTGAGGTGCTCGGGTCGCCAACGGTCGGACCGGAGGCGATCACCGAGGCCTGGTCGCCTGGAACATCGGAGATCGCATAGGTGTACACCGTCGCCGGCCAGGCCGCTTTGGCCAGCCGGCCGCCTTTGATTGCCGAGAGGTGCTTGCGCACGCAGTTCATCTCGCCGATGGTTGCACCGGATTTGAGCAGGGCTTTGTTGACGGTCTGTTTGTCGGCCAGGGTGATGCCTTCGGCCGGCAGGGCCAGTAAGGCCGAACCGCCGCCGGAAAGCAGGAAAATCACGCGGTCGTTTTCGCTGAGGTTACTGATCAACGCCAATACGCGGGTGGCCACGGCCAGGCCGGCGGCATCGGGCACCGGGTGCGCGGCTTCGACCACTTCAATTTTTTTGCACGGCGCGCCGTGGCCGTAGCGGGTGACCACCAGCCCCGCAACCTCGCCCTGCCAGGCGTTTTCGACCACGAGCGCCATGGCTGCTGCAGCTTTGCCGGCACCGATCACGATGACGCGGCCGCTGCGGTCGGCGGGCAGAAAAGGTTCAAGGACTTGCCGGGGGTGGGCGGCATCGATGGCGGTGGCAAACAGCTCGCGAAGCAGGTGCTGCGGATCGACCGACATAAGCGGGCTCCCGTGAATTTTTGTTATTAGAGGTGCATCACGTTTGGCAGTGAAAGGCGACCAGCCTGTGGCAGGGGGCACGTCCCTCCCACAGGCGCCGCGTGTCACATCAGGGGGTTAGTTATCGCGAATCGAGAAGTTCGCCATATGCTCCAGGCCCTTGATCAGCGCCGAGTGGTCCCAGTTACCACCGCCAATTGCGGCGCAGGTGCTGAACACTTGCTGGGTGCCCGCGGTGTTCGGCAGGTTGATCCCCAGCTCCTTGGCGCCGGCCAGGGCCAGGTTGAGGTCTTTCTGGTGCAGGTTGATGCGAAAGCCCGGATCGAAGGTGCCCTTGATCATGCGTTCGCCATGCACTTCCAGAATCTTCGACGAAGCAAAACCACCCATCAGCGCTTCACGCACCTTGGCCGGGTCGGCGCCGTTCTTGGCGGCGAACAGCAGGGCTTCGGCCACCGCCTGGATGTTCAGCGCGACGATGATCTGGTTGGCGACCTTGGCGGTCTGGCCATCGCCATTACCGCCGACCAGGGTGATGTTCTTGCCCATGCTCTGGAACAGCGGCAGGGCGCGCTCGAAGGTCTGCGCTTCGCCACCGACCATGATGCTCAAGGTGCCGGCCTTGGCGCCGACTTCACCGCCGGACACCGGTGCATCGAGGTAGTGCGCGCCGCGCTCGTTGATCTTGGCTGCAAACGCTTTGGTGGCGGTGGGGGAGATCGAGCTCATGTCGATCACCACCTTGTTCGGCGACAGGCCGGCGGCCACCCCGTCGGTGCGAAACAGCACGTCGTCGACCTGCGGGGTGTCGGGCACCATGACGATGATGAACTCGGCTTCCTGGGCCACCTGCTGCGGGCTGGCCAGGGCCACGGCGCCGGCGCTGATCAATTCAGCCGGGGCCTTGCCGTGATGTTCGGAGAGGAACAGTTGGTGACCTGCTTTCTGCAGGTTCGCGGCCATGGGTTGGCCCATGATGCCGGTGCCGATAAAGCCGATTTTAGCCATGATGAAAATCCTCTTTTTATTCTCTGTGAGCGCTGGGCTTGCTGCGGTGGGCGGGCTTGTCGCACCGCCTGCGCAGGGCTGCGGGGCAGCACCATCAGGTCGGCGGTGAACCCGTCGGGGGACAAGCCCCTCACCACGGCAAGCCGCTTCCCACCGGGTGGTTTTGTGTGGTGTTTGTCAGATGGCGTTGTGGGTCTTGAGCCATCCAAGTCCGGCCTCGGTAGTGGTCAACGGCTTGTACTCGCAGCCGACCCAACCCGCATAGCCGATACGGTCCAGATGCTTGAACAGGAAGCGGTAGTTGATCTCACCGGTGCCTGGCTCATTGCGCCCCGGGTTGTCCGCCAGTTGGATGTGGTTGATCTCACCCAGGTGCGCGGCCATGGTGCGGGCCAGGTCGCCCTCCATGATTTGCATGTGATAGATGTCGTATTGCAGGAACAGGTTGTCACTGCCCACTTGCTCGCGAATCGACAGGGCTTGTGCGGTGTTGTTCAGGTAAAAGCCCGGAATGTCTCGGGTGTTGATCGCTTCCATCACCAGCTTGATGCCCACCGCTTGCAGCTTGTCGGCGGCGTATTTGAGGTTGGCGACAAAGGTCTTTTCCAGGGTGGCGTCGTCCACCCCGGCCGGACGAATCCCCGCCAGGCAGTTGATCTGGGTGTTGCCCAGTACCTGGGCGTAGGCGATGGCCAGCTTGACCCCGGCGCGGAACTCCTCGACCCGATCCGGGTGACACGCCAGACCGCGCTCGCCCTTGGCCCAGTCCCCGGCCGGCAGGTTGAACAGCACCTGAGTCAGACCGTTGGCATCCAGTTGTGCCTTGATTTCGGCGGAGCTGAATTCGTAGGGGAACAGGTACTCGACCCCTTGGAAACCCGCATCGGCGGCCGCTTTGAAGCGGGCAAGGAAGTGCTGTTCGGTAAACAGCATGGACAGGTTGGCGGCAAAGCGCGGCATAGGGTTCTCCTTAATCGAGCAGGGAAATGGCGGTCGGCGCATCGTTGCCGACCAGGGCCAGATCTTCGAATTCGTTGACGGCGTTGATCTCGGTGCCCATGGAAATATTGGTCACGCGCTCCAGAATAATCTCAACGATCACCGGCACCTTGAATTCTTCGATCATGGCCTGGGCTTTGCGCAACGCCGGCTGGATCTGGCCTGGCTCGAACACGCGCAGGGCCTTGCAACCCAGGCCTTCGGCGACGGCAACATGGTCAACGCCATACCCGTTGAGTTCCGGGGCATTGAGGTTGTCGAAAGACAGCTGCACGCAGTAGTCCATTTCGAAACCGCGCTGGGCCTGGCGGATCAGGCCCAGGTAGGAATTGTTCACCACCACGTGGATGTAGGGCAGCTTGAACTGCGCGCCCACGGCCAGTTCTTCGATCATGAACTGGAAGTCATAGTCGCCGGACAGCGCCACCACTTTGCGGCTCGGGTCGGCCTTGACCACGCCGAGCGCGGCGGGGATGGTCCAACCCAAGGGGCCCGCCTGGCCGCAGTTGATCCAGTGACGCGGCTTATACACGTGCAGGAATTGCGCGCCGGCAATCTGCGACAGGCCGATGGTGCTCACGTAGCAGGTGTCTTTGCCGAACACCTGGTTCATCTCTTCGTACACACGCTGGGGTTTGACCGGGACGTTGTCGAAGTGCGTCTTGCGGTGCAGGGTGGCTTTACGCTGCTGGCAGTCGTGCAGCCAGGCGCTGCGATCCTTGAGCCTGCCGGCGGCTTTCCACTCGCGGGCCACTTCAATGAACATCGTCAGCGCGGCCCCGGCATCGGACACGATACCCAGGTCCGGGGTGAACACGCGGCCGATCTGCGTGGGTTCGATGTCGACGTGAATGAAGGTACGCCCCTCGGTGTAGACCTCCACCGAACCGGTGTGGCGGTTGGCCCAACGGTTGCCGATCCCCAGCACCACGTCCGACTTGAGCAGCGTCGCGTTGCCATAACGGTGGGAGGTTTGCAGGCCGACCATGCCCACCATCAGCGGGTGATCGTCGGGGATGGTGCCCCAGCCCATCAGGGTCGGAATCACGGGGATACCGGTCAGTTCAGCGAATTCAACCAGCAGTTCGCTGGCGTCGGCGTTGATCACGCCGCCGCCGCTGACCAGCAGCGGGCGCTCGGCGGCGTCAAGCAGGGCCAGGGCTTTTTCCACCTGGATGCGGGTTGCCAGCGGTTTGGCCAGGGGCAGTGGCTGGTAGGCGTCGATGTCGAATTCGATCTCGGCCATCTGCACGTCGAACGGCAAGTCGATCAGCACCGGGCCGGGGCGGCCGGAGCGCATTTCATAAAAGGCTTTCTGGAAGGCGTAGGGCACCTGGCCGGGTTCGAGCACGGTGGTCGCCCACTTGGTCACCGGCTTGACGATGCTGGTGATGTCCACGGCCTGGAAGTCTTCCTTGTGCATGCGCGCACGGGGGGCTTGCCCGGTGATGCACAGGATGGGGATCGAGTCGGCCGACGCGCTGTACAGGCCGGTGACCATGTCGGTGCCCGCCGGGCCCGAGGTGCCGATGCACACGCCGATGTTGCCGGCCTTGGTGCGGGTGTAACCCTCGGCCATGTGCGAGGCGCCTTCAACGTGGCGAGCAAGGACGTGATCGATGCCACCCACCTTCTGCAAGGCCGAGTACAGCGGGTTGATCGCGGCGCCTGGGATGCCGAAGGCGGTGTCCACGCCTTCACGGCGCATAACCAGGACGGCGGCTTCGATTGCTCTCATTTTGCTCATGTTTTTGGTGCCTCTTGCGTTTTGTAATTGTATACAAGTGGTGTCCTGGCAAAGTGTATTCACGGCGAGCGTCGCAGGTCAATGGATTTTATTCTTGTGCATTGACGTTCGTCGGAGGGCATTTTTGCCAGGCTTTTTCGACGTATGGAGCATTTGTGTGAAAATATTGTATACAAAATATAGTTTGATTGTGTTCTATTTGTTTGATCGGGCATCTGATCAGACAGACCTCCATCGCATTCCCAATAACAAAAGAAGGACGGCACCATGAGCGCGTTAACCTTGAAACTCGCCACCCAACTGGCCAACCAGGCCCTCGCCGCAGGGCGCACCATGGCTGCCGCGCCGCTGACCATCGCGGTGCTGGACGGCGGCGGCCACTTGATCGCCCTGCAACGGGAAGACGGCGCCAGCCTGCTGCGCCCGCAAATCGCCATCGGCAAGGCCTGGGGTGCGATTGCGTTGGGTAAAGGCTCACGTTTGCTGGCGCTGGACGCCCATCAGCGCCCGGCATTTATCGCCGCGTTGAACAGCCTGGGGCAGGGCAGCGTGGTGCCCGCACCGGGTGGCGTGTTGATCCGCAATCAGGACGGCGTGGTGCTGGGGGCGATCGGAATCAGCGGCGATACCTCGGACATTGACGAGCAGTGCGCGATTACGGCGATCGAGGGGGTGGGGTTGTTGGCGGATGCTGGGGTGTCGGCTTGAGCATTGGGTGACGGTGAGGGCGGCATCGGCGGCAAGCGCCCGCCCACCGTGTTGACCGTGCCGACTATCAGTCCGGCGCACACCCCTTTAACACCAAACGAATGATCGTCTGCGCGGCCGCTTCATAATCCGCTTCGTCCAGCTTGGGCTTGCCGGTCACGGCCGAAATCTGCCAGTCGAAATCGGCGTATGTCTGGGTCGCGGCCCAGATGCTGAACATCAGGTGATTGGGGTCGATCGTTGCGATCAGGCCGCGGTCCACCCAGCTCTGGATGCATTGGATATTGTGCTTGGCCTGGACGTTGAGCTGTTCGATCTGATCGGCGCTCAGGTGCGGGGCGCCGTGCATGATTTCGCTGGCGAAGACCTTGGAGGCGAACGGCAGGTCACGGGAGATGCGGATTTTCGAGCGGATGTAGTTGCTCAGCACTTCATTGGGCTCGCCCTCGGGGTTGAAGGGCGTGGACGCGGCCAGGATCGGCTCGATGATGCTTTCGAGCACCTCGCGGTAGAGGTTGTCCTTGGACTTGAAGTAGTAGTAAACGTTGGGCTTAGGCAGCCCGGCCTTGGCGGCAATGTCGCTGGTTTTGGTCGCGGCGAAGCCCTTGTCGGCAAACTCCTCGCTGGCCGCCCGCAGGATTTTTTCTTTGTTGCGCTCGCGAATGCTGCTCATAAACCAGGAACTTCCTTGCCAAGACCGGCGGTTGCGCATGGTAGCACCGGCTATCCGCGAGCCTCAACAATGTGCCCGCAAAGCTTTGCGCCGCGTTATGCTCGCGCCATCTTTCTTTATACGGATGCCCGATTCATGGCAGGAAGCAGCTTGTTGGTGTTGATTGACGATATCGCCGCAGTACTCGATGACGTCGCCCTGATGACAAAAGTGGCCGCGAAGAAAACGTCCGGCGTGCTGGGCGATGACCTGGCGCTTAATGCCCAGCAGGTGTCAGGCGTACGCGCCGATCGGGAAATCCCTGTGGTGTGGGCGGTGGCCAAGGGCTCGTTCGTCAATAAACTGATTCTGGTGCCGACGGCCCTGTTGATCAGCGCATTTGCCCCTTGGGCGGTAACGCCGCTGTTGATGCTCGGCGGCGCCTACCTGTGTTTCGAAGGTTTCGAAAAGCTCGCGCATAAATTTCTCCACAGCAAGTCCGAAGACCAGGCCGAACATGCGCACTTGGTCGAAGCGGTGGCCGACCCAGCGGTCGATCTGGTGGCCTTCGAAAAGGACAAGATCAAAGGCGCGATCCGCACCGATTTCATCCTCTCGGCCGAAATCATCGCCATCACCCTCGGTATTGTGGCCGATGCGCCCCTGATGCAGCAGGTGATCGTGCTGTCGGGGATCGCCATCGTGATGACGGCCGGCGTTTACGGGCTGGTGGCCGGCATCGTCAAGCTCGATGACCTGGGCCTGTGGCTCACGCAGAAGCCTGGCCAGGTGGCGCGCAGCATCGGCGGCGGCATCCTGCGCGCGGCGCCGTACATGATGAAGAGCCTGTCGGTGATCGGCACGGCGGCGATGTTCATGGTCGGCGGCGGCATCCTCACCCACGGCGTGCCGGTGGTGCATCACTGGATCGAGACGGTGAGCCAGAGCGCGGGTGCGGTGGCGTGGTTGATGCCGACGGTGCTCAATGCTGTGGCGGGGATCATTGCCGGAGCGGTGGTGCTGGCGGTGGTCAGTGGCCTCGGCAAGGTTTGGAAGACCCTCAGGGCTTAAATGGCAGGTATAAAAAAGGCCATTCATTCGAATGGCCTTTTTTGTGCGCGTTGTTTACTCGGCAATCTGCAACTTGCGCGATTCGGTGTAGATATACCGGACCTTTTCATACTCGAACGGCGAGTTCATCTGGCCGTAGCGGAAGCTGGTCTGGTAGCGCTTGTCCACCGCGCGCAGGGCCCAGATTTCCGGGTGGTTGGAGCTGACTTCGGAGACGTTCAGGAAGTTGATCTGGGATTCGGCGGTGTAGTCCACCAGCAGGCCGCCGGTGTCGCGCAGGTTTGATGGGCCGAAGATCGGCAGCACCAGGTACGCGCCGCCGGGTACGCCATAGAAGCCCAGGGTCTGGCCGAAGTCTTCGCTCTGGCGTGGCAGGCCCATGGCGGTGGCCGGGTCCCACAGGCCGGCGATGCCGACGGTGGTGTTGAGCAGCAGGCGCCCGGTGGTTTCCAGTGAACGGTGGCCCTTGAGTTGCAGCAGGCTGTTCAACAGGTTGGGCACATCGCCCAGGTTGTTGAAGAAGTTGCTCACGCCGGTCCGCAGGAAACTTGGCGTAACGTAGGTGTAGCCGTTGACCACGGGCAGGAACACCCATTGGTCGAAGCGGTAGTTGAAGTGGTACACACGACGGTTCCACGCTTCCAGCGGGTCATACACGTTAAGCGCGGTGAGTGTCGAACGCTCGAATTCACGCTGGTCCAGGCCTGGGTTGAACTTGAGCTTGGTCAGCGGCTCCTTGAAGCCATCGGCGCCGACCGTGACCGGTTCGTGAGCCTTGCTGTTGTCGGCATTGGCGACGCCTGCGCACATCAGCGCGGCGAGCAGCAAAAGATATTTAGCCACGGAAGAACTCCAGCATGGCGTCGGCGTTGACGCGGTAATTAAGGTTGCCGCAGTGGCCGCCCAGCGGGTAGACGGTCAGGCGATCGCCGAAGGTTTTACGCAAAAAGCCGAGATCGCCCGGGCCCAGGATCACGTCGTCGGCGTTGTGCATGACGGCGATTTTCGGGCTGGCGTGCAGGTAGTCCTTGAGGGCGTACAGGCTGACCTGATCGACCAGCTGCAGCAGGCTGCCACCGTCGGAGCGCGCGCGCCACATCGGGATCACTTGCTCGGTGAGGTAGCAGTCGAAGTCGCATTGCAGCGCACGCTTGAGGAACGGCGTGAGGCTGGTGCCTTCGGTGATCGGATACTTGGGCGGAATGATCAGGCCGCGGCGGTTGATCAAGTCCGAGGTAAAGGCGATGTCGGCTGCCGAGAAGCGGAACGAGGTGCCGATCAGCATGGCCATCTGTTCGTTGGTCAGGTGCTGCTTGGATTGCTGGAAGTCGTAGAGCAGGGCGTCATTGAGGTCGATGTAGCCCTTTTGCTGGAAGTAGCGGGTCAGCTTGTTCAGCACCAGTTCATAGAAGGTGGTGGTGTTGTTGATGCCCTTGACCTCGGTTTGGACCAGTTTGTCGAGGTTGCTGATCGAGGTGTAGAGGTTGACCGGCGGGTTGAGCAGCAGCACTTTCTTGAAGTTGAAGCTGCGACGGGTCTCGTCCAGTTTGCTGACGAAGGCCGCATCCAGCGCACCCAGGCTGTAGCCGGTGAGGTAGAAGTCGGTCACCGGCAGCGAAGCGTTCTGCGCGCGCACCGCTTGCATCACGCGGTACATGTCTTCGGCGTCTTCCTGGCTGATGCCGGGGGTGGCGAAGCGCGATGCGGAGGCGATGAAGTCAAAGCTGGTGGGCGACGACAGTTGCACCACGTGGTAGCCGGCCTGGTAGTACAGTTTTTTCAGGTATTCGTTGATGCTGCTGTCAAACCGCGCACCGGTGCCCGCGATCAGAAAGATCAGCGGCGCGGCGCGATCCTGCTTGGCGATGCGGTAGGTGAGCTTTTTCACCGCCCAGAAGTTGTCCGGCAGGCTGAACTCGCGCTCGGGGCGCATGTTGAGGGTGTAGTCGGACTGGTTGATCTCGTCGTCGGTTGGCAATTTTGGCCGAAGGTCAGGCGGGGTGGTCGCGATGGTCGCTTCGAACGGGTTGGTCAAAGGGTAGCCATAGCTGGCTTGGTCGATGTCGACCGCCAGTGCTGACGCACTCAAAAAAAGGCTGCCCAGTAAGGCAGCACAGCGCAAGGAACGGAGCATGACTTAATCCCTAAGAGGAAACGTGCTTGATGAAGTTCGCAGGCTATGACCACCGCGTAACGTCCGAAGTGCCAGTACACGGCACGAAAAGTCGGAAAATAACGTCGGAATCGGGGTAATAGTAGCCAGACGATACACTTTGCCACGCATCTATGAACACTAATTGTGTGTATGTCCCTTGCTAACGGCCGTCGGAGCATTAAGCTGGGCGCCGTTTTTGCCTATCGGAGTACCTCCATGTCCCGTCGTTTGCCGCTGATTTTGCTGCTTATTGCCTTGCCGTTATGGCTCGCCGCCAGTTATGGCGCGCGCTACGGCTTTATGGAGGATGGCCGCTGGGTGGGCATTTGCGTGGACGAGGCCAGCCGCTGGGAATGCCAACTGCGTGGGAACCTTGGGTTGATGATTCACTTCAAGGTGCTGGGCTGGGCGGCGTTGATCACCGCGGTGCTCGGGTTTTTCGTGCCGGGGCGGGCGGGATGGGGGCTGGCGGTGTTGGCGATGGTCTTTGGTTTGCCCGCGCTGGCGTTGTACAACACCACGTTTGCGGTGTTTGCGGTGGTGATTGCGGGGTTACGGTTGGTGCGCAAGCCCCCCGCCACATGAGAGCGCATTGCCAGTGTGGGAGGGGGCATGCGCTGATGGGGTCTTAAGCCTTGTGCATCCGCAAGCATCGCCACAAGGCTGCGACCATCAACACACTGACCAGCGCCCAAGCCCAAGCCTGCTGGTTCAATAACCCTTCGCGATACAGCTGCGGCGCAATGCCGGCGCCAATGATGAAGGTCAGCAGCGCGATCTCCCGTCGCGGCCCGCTCACAGGGCGAAGCAGATATACCAAGCCTGGCAGCACCAGCGCCGCACTTGGGAAGCTGCGATATCGTGGGTCGAACACCAACGCCAGCATCATCACCGCACCGGCAAAACCGGCGATCGCCACCAGCCAACCCGCACGTTGCTCCAGCCAGTTGAAGGCCCGCTCGCGCCAACCTTCCCGGGCGCTCAATGCCAACGCGGCATGAGCCAGCACCAGCAGATTCAACGCCACCAGCACGCCAGCCCACGCCCATTCGTCATTAAAGCGGGCGGTGACGCGGGTGAGTTCCGCCCAGGTTCCGATGGAACAGGCGGCGACGGCACCGAGCAGGGGTAGCGCAATAGCGTTGCGCGCACTGCGCACGCGCCCCCCCAGCGTCAACGTAGCCAACACAATGATGCCCCCGACGCCCAGCCACAGCGGCCAGTACGGCACGTTGGTCACCGGCCCGGCGAGGATGCCCTTATCCTGGCGATCGGCATCGAACAGCCCCCAGTAACCGCCGACCGCGCCTTCACTGGCGCGTTTCCATGGCTGGTCGAAGGCTTCGATCAGGTTGTAGTGCCAGCCATTGGCCTCGGCCATGGCCACGAAGCCGCGCATGAACTTGGCTTCGTTGACCCGGCTCGGCACCGCGGTTTCCCGCTGACGGCCTTCGCTCGGCCAGCCGGTCTCTCCGATCAGCACATCCTTGGGCGCGAATTTGTTACCGAAGGTCTGGCGCACATCGCCCACATGCTTGAGGGCCTGGTCGATGCCGGACGGGTCATCCTCCCAGTACGGCAGCAGGTGAATGGTCAGGAAATCCACCGCCGGGGCGATTTCGGGGTGTTGCAGCCAGAACTCCCACACATCGGCATAGGTCACCGGCTGCTTGATCTGGCTTTTGACTTTTTGGATCAGCCGCACCAATTGCGAGGCGGTGACTTCTTTGCGCAGCAGGGCCTCGTTGCCGACGATCACCGAAGTGACCACATCGGGGTTGGCGTTGGCCGAAGTGATCAGCAGGTCGACCTCTTTTTCCGTTGCGACCGGGTCGCTGCTGACCCAGGCACCGATCATCAATTTCAACCCGTGCTTGCGCGCCAGCGCCGGCAGGGCTTCCAGGCCGGTCATGGAGTACGTGCGAATGCATTCAAAGCGGGTGGCCAGCAGGGCCAGGTCAGCGTCCATGCGTGCGGGGCGCAGGGTGAACGGTTGGTCGAAGGGGGATTGGTCCTTGTCGAACGGGGTGTAGGAGGCACATTGCAGCTTGTGGCTGGCGCTGGCGACGTCCGGCAGCACCACCGGCCGGCCGAGGCCATACCAGTAGCCGACAAGGGCCAGCAGGCCAAGGATCAGAGCGAAGAAATAGGGCAGGGCAGGGAAGCGGGCATTCGCGGGCATGGTCGGCTTATCTGGGGAGCAAAGGCGCGCATCTTACCCGGATTTGCCCCTTGCCAGTGGGGCTGCATGATTTTGACATGCAAAGTTCGGGCGGAATTTTGACGCCATGTTCGCAGAAATGCGCTGCTGGCGATGTGATGTCGTTTCTTGCTTGTATAAGGTCGCTGCCAGAGCAGGACGTTGGCCTCGTGAGGTTGATGATCGAAGTGTCAGCATTCCACTGATGTCGCAGCCACCGGATCGATGCGCGTGAGGGGGGCGCGGTGCACCACATAACAACAGGTTGACGTCGCTCGACATCCGTCGGGCGCAGCACTTTCGGGGAAGTACGATGAAGATGCGACGACTCTTGGGCGCAGCTGCCACTCTGGTAGTTGCGATGAGCTCCACACTGGCCAGTGCCGACAGCAAAACCCTGAGCATCGGCTACGTGGATGGCTGGTCGGACAGCGTTGCCACCACTCACGTGGCGGCGGAAGTGATCAAGCAAAAGCTCGGTTATGACGTGAAACTGCAAGCGGTCGCCACCGGGATCATGTGGCAGGGCGTGGCCACCGGCAAGCTCGATGCCATGCTCTCGGCCTGGCTGCCCGTGACCCACGGCGAGTACTGGACCAAGAACAAGGACAAGGTGGTCGACTACGGCCCCAACTTCAAGGATGCCAAGATCGGCTTGATCGTGCCGGAGTACGTCAAGGCCAAGTCCATCGAAGACCTCAAAACCGACACCACCTTCAAGAATAAAATCGTCGGCATCGACGCCGGTTCAGGCGTGATGCTCAAGACCGACGAAGCCATCAAGCAGTACGGCCTCGATTACAAGCTGCAAGCCAGTTCGGGCGCCGCAATGATCGCCGAGCTGACCCGCGCAGAAGACAAGCAGGAATCCATCGCCGTCACCGGTTGGGTGCCGCACTGGATGTTCGCCAAGTGGAAACTGCGTTTCCTGGAAGACCCAAAAGGGATTTACGGCGCTGCTGAAACCGTCAACAGCATCGGCAGCAAGGGCCTGGAGAAGAAAGCGCCGGAAGTCGCGGCCTTCCTGAAGAAGTTCCAGTGGGCCTCCAAGGACGAAATCGGCGAAGTCATGCTCGCTATCCAGGAGGGCGCCAAGCCTGACGCGGCGGCCAAGGACTGGGTTGCCAAGCACCCTGAGCGTGTGGCTGAGTGGACCGCTAAATAACGTACAACGCTCTAAACAGCACCTTACAAGCCCGTCTGGCGTTCGCGCCAGGCGGGTTTTGTCGTTTCAGGGCAAGGGGCCGTCAATTTAATCAGTTCAATGTTGGCGGCAACCGTCATGTGGTTCTACTACTAAGGTCGTCTGGAACCAGTTCCGCAGCCGCATACAGTGGCTATGTTCCAATAATAAAAAAGCTGTGCTGCGAGGATAAAAACAATGAACGACAGCATTTACCTCTCGATTCAAAACAGCCCGCGTTTCAAGGAGCTGGTGAGAAAAAGGGAACGATTCGCCTGGATTCTCTCGGCAATCATGCTAGGGCTTTACTCCGCTTTCATCCTGTTGATCGCCTACGGGCCACAAGTACTGGGGGCCAAAATCAGCCCCGGTTCGTCGATTACCTGGGGCATTCCCTTGGGCGTCGGGTTGATTGTGTCCGCTTTCATTCTGACCGGCATTTACGTGCGTCGGGCCAATGGCGAGTTTGACGATCTGAACAATGCGATTCTCAAGGAGGCTGCGCAATGATCCGTCGTCTACTGGCAGTATTCGGCGCTTCGCTTTTTGCTCCTGCCGTTTGGGCGGCGGACGCATTGACCGGTGAAGTGCATAAGCAACCGCTGAACATCTCGGCCATCCTGATGTTTATCGCATTCGTCGGTGCCACCCTGTGCATCACTTACTGGGCTTCCAAGCGTAACAAGTCGGCGGCCGATTACTACGCAGCCGGCGGCAAGATCACCGGTTTCCAGAACGGTCTGGCCATTGCCGGTGACTACATGTCGGCGGCGTCCTTCCTGGGGATTTCCGCGCTGGTGTACACCTCTGGCTATGATGGTCTGATCTACTCGATCGGCTTTCTGGTGGGCTGGCCGATCATTCTGTTCCTGATCGCTGAGCGCCTGCGTAACCTGGGTAAATACACCTTTGCCGACGTGGCGTCCTACCGCCTCGGGCAAACCCAGATCCGCAGCCTGTCGGCCTGTGGCTCCCTGGTGGTGGTGGCGTTCTACCTGATCGCGCAGATGGTCGGCGCCGGTAAGCTGATCCAACTGCTGTTCGGTCTGGACTACCACGTAGCGGTGATCCTGGTCGGCATCTTGATGTGCATGTACGTGTTGTTCGGCGGCATGCTGGCGACCACCTGGGTGCAGATCATCAAGGCGGTGCTGCTGTTGTCCGGCGCGTCGTTCATGGCCCTGATGGTCATGAAACACGTCAACTTCGACTTCAACATGCTGTTCTCCGAGGCGATCAAGGTTCACCCTAAAGGTGAAGCGATCATGAGCCCCGGCGGCCTGGTGAAAGACCCCGTCTCCGCGTTCTCCCTGGGCCTGGCACTGATGTTCGGTACCGCGGGCCTGCCGCACATCCTGATGCGCTTCTTCACTGTAAGCGACGCCAAGGAAGCGCGTAAGAGCGTGCTGTATGCAACTGGCTTCATCGGCTACTTCTATATCCTGACCTTTATCATCGGCTTCGGCGCGATCCTGCTGGTCAGCACCAATCCGGCCTTCAAGGATGCTGCAGGCGCTTTGCTGGGCGGTAACAACATGGCAGCGGTGCACCTGGCCAACGCGGTGGGTGGCAGTATCTTCCTGGGCTTCATCTCGGCCGTGGCGTTTGCCACCATCCTGGCGGTGGTTGCCGGTTTGACCCTGGCCGGTGCGTCGGCGGTGTCCCATGACCTCTATGCCAGTGTGATCAAGAAAGGCAAGGCCAACGATAAGGACGAGATTCGCGTGTCGAAGATCACCACCATCGCCTTGGCAGTACTGGCGATTGGTCTTGGCATCCTGTTCGAGAGCCAGAACATCGCGTTCATGGTGGGCCTGGCGTTCTCCATTGCCGCCAGCTGTAACTTCCCGGTGTTGCTGCTTTCCATGTACTGGAAAAACCTCACCACCCGTGGCGCCATGATCGGCGGCTGGCTGGGCCTGATCAGTGCCGTGGGCTTGATGGTGCTGGGCCCGACCATCTGGGTGTCGATCTTGCACCACGAAAAAGCCATCTTCCCGTACGAGTACCCGGCGCTGTTCTCGATGATCATTGCATTCGTCGGCATCTGGTTCTTCTCCATCACCGACAAGTCGGCGGCGGCAGAGAAAGAGCGTGCGCTGTACTTCCCGCAGTTTGTGCGTTCGCAGACTGGCCTGGGGGCGAGTGGGGCGGTGAGTCATTGATTGAGGCAGTTGCAAGCGACTGGCTACAAGCTGCAAGTTAGAAGTGGTGTTGTGTAGAGAGATATCCCTGTAGAGATGCAGGGATATTTTTTTGCTTGCGGCTTGTGGCTTGGCGCTTTCAGTTCACTAAAACGCAGCCCAAAAAAACGGCCTCATCAAGAGGCCGTTTTATTTGGCTGCGTTTTAGTGCCGATCTTCCAGCTTGGTAATGTCACGCGACTCGTAGCCAGTGTACAGCTGGCGCGGGCGGCCAATCTTGTACGGGCTGGAGAGCATTTCTTTCCAGTGGGAGATCCAGCCCACGGTCCGCGCCAGGGCGAAGATCACGGTGAACATGCTGGTTGGAATGCCGATCGCCTTGAGGATGATCCCCGAGTAGAAGTCGACGTTCGGGTACAGCGAGCGTTCGATGAAGTACGGGTCGGTCAGGGCGATCTCTTCCAGGCGCATGGCCAGTTCGAGTTGCGGATCGTTTTTGATGCCCAGTTCCTTCAACACTTCGTCGCAGGTCTGTTTCATGACGGTGGCGCGTGGGTCGCGGTTCTTGTAGACCCGGTGACCGAAGCCCATCAACTTGAACGGATCGTTCTTGTCCTTGGCCTTGGCGATGAAGGTGTCGATGTTCGAGACATCGCCGATTTCATCGAGCATGGTCAATACGGCTTCGTTCGCACCGCCGTGGGCAGGGCCCCACAGTGCAGCGATGCCGGCGGCGATACAGGCGAACGGGTTGGCACCCGAAGAGCCTGCCAGGCGCACGGTGGAGGTCGAGGCGTTCTGTTCGTGGTCGGCGTGGAGGATGAAGATCCGGTCCATGGCCTTGGCGAGCACCGGGCTGATCGGTTTGATCTCACACGGGGTGTTGAACATCATGTGCAGGAAGTTTTCCGCGTACGTCAAGTCGTTGCGCGGGTACATCATGGGCTGGCCCATGGAGTACTTGTAAACCATTGCGGCCAGGGTCGGCATCTTGGCAACCAGGCGGATCGCGGAAATTTCGCGATGCTGCGGGTTATTGATGTCGAGGGAGTCGTGATAGAAGGCCGACAGGGCGCCGACCACGCCGCACATGACGGCCATTGGGTGGGCGTCGCGACGGAAGCCGTTGAAGAACGTCTTCAACTGCTCGTGAACCATGGTGTGGTTCTTCACAGTGCTGACGAACTGGGCTTTTTGCTCGGCTGTTGGCAGTTCGCCATTTAGCAGCAGGTAGCAGGTTTCCAGATAGTCCGACTTTTCAGCCAGTTGCTCGATCGGGTAGCCCCGATGCAGCAGGATGCCATTGTCGCCGTCGATATAGGTGATCTTCGACTCGCAAGAGGCGGTCGACATGAAGCCTGGGTCGAAAGTGAAACGGCCCGTGGCCGTCAGGCCCCGTACGTCGATAACATCGGGACCAACGGTGCCGGTTAAAATGGGCAGCTCGACGGGGGCTGCGCCCTCGATGATCAACTGCGCTTTTTTGTCAGCCATGTGGCCTCCTATTTATGCTTCAAATCATCAGACAGACCCCCCACGCAGGGCCCGCACCACTATAGTGAGATAAATTCAGATGTCAATTTGCCTAAAGTCTTGCCCCAGAAGGCTTTAACCGTACTTTTTCCTCGAAATTGCCTGCCATTTACGCCTTTTATCCCGCCAGCGCAATCCGCTATTAGGGTGAGGTGCGCGCGTTGTCATTAGTAACCTAACTGTCTATACTCGGCCACCGACCGCCAAGGGCTTTTGGGCTTGCTTTCATTGGGGGTCGCACTCCCTGGGTGGTGCTTACCTGACCAGTCGCACTCCCCAACAACTTTGCCCTGATTGTTAGGGGCTCTTCAGTGTGAAAAAAAGCCGTGAATAGCCAACGACCTGTAAACCTAGACCTAAGGACCATCAAACTCCCCATCACCGGCGTTACGTCGTTCCTGCACCGTGTTTCCGGCATCATCCTGTTCCTGGGCTTGGGCATCATGCTTTATGCATTGAGCAAATCCCTGGGTTCCGAGGAAGGTTACGCCGAGGTGAAGGCATGCTTGACCAGTCCGCTGGCCAAGTTCGTAGCATGGGGTCTCTTGTCCGCTCTGCTGTATCACCTGGTAGCCGGCGTGCGCCACTTGATCATGGACATGGGCATTGGCGAGACGCTGGAAGGCGGCCGCCTGGGCTCGAAAATCATCATCGCCATTTCCGTGGTGCTGATCGTTCTGGCAGGAGTTTGGATATGGTAACCAGCGTAACGAATCTGTCGCGTTCGGGCCTCTATGACTGGATGGCACAGCGTGTGTCTGCGGTCGTTCTCGCGGCTTATTTCATTTTCCTGATCGGATACCTCGTGGCCAATCCGGGCATCGGCTATGAGCAATGGCATGCCCTGTTTTCCCACAATGCCATGCGCATCTTCAGTCTGCTGGCCCTTGTAGCCCTGGGCGCTCACGCCTGGGTCGGCATGTGGACCATCGCGACCGACTACCTCACGCCAATGGCGCTGGGCAAGTCCGCGACCGCAGTGCGTTTTCTCTTCCAGGCAGTATGCGGCGTCGCGATGTTCGCTTACTTCGTCTGGGGTGTGCAGATTCTTTGGGGTATCTGATCCATGGCTAACATTCCAACTATTTCCTTCGACGCCATTATTATTGGTGGCGGCGGTGCCGGCATGCGCGCTGCGCTGCAACTGGCCCAGGGCGGTCACAAGACTGCCGTGATCACCAAGGTATTCCCGACGCGTTCCCACACCGTGTCGGCCCAGGGTGGCATCACCTGCGCCATCGCGTCCGCCGACCCGAACGATGACTGGCGCTGGCACATGTACGATACCGTCAAGGGTTCCGACTACATCGGTGACCAGGACGCTATCGAATACATGTGTCAGGAAGGCCCGGCGGCGGTGTTCGAGCTGGACCACATGGGTCTGCCGTTCTCCCGTACCGAACAAGGTCGTATCTACCAGCGTCCATTTGGCGGTCAGTCCAAGGATTACGGCAAAGGTGGCCAGGCTGCCCGTACCTGCGCTGCTTCCGACCGTACCGGTCACGCGCTGCTGCACACCCTTTATCAGGGCAACCTGAAAGCCGGTACCACGTTCCTGAACGAGTACTACGCGGTGGACCTGGTGAAGAACGCTGACGGCGCATTCGTCGGTGTGATTGCCATCTGCATCGAAACCGGTGAAACCACCTACATCCGCGCCAAGGCTACCGTGCTGGCGACGGGCGGTGCAGGCCGTATCTACGCATCGACCACCAATGCCCTGATCAACACCGGTGACGGCGTCGGCATGGCACTGCGTGCCGGCGTACCGGTGCAAGACATCGAAATGTGGCAGTTCCACCCAACCGGCATCGCCGGCGCCGGTGTACTGGTGACCGAAGGTTGCCGTGGTGAAGGTGGTTACCTGATCAACAAGCACGGCGAGCGTTTCATGGAACGTTATGCGCCGAACGCCAAAGACTTGGCCGGTCGTGACGTTGTTGCCCGTTCCATGGTTAAAGAGATTATCGCCGGCAACGGCTGTGGCCCGAACGGTGACCACGTGATGCTCAAGCTCGATCACTTGGGCGAGGAAGTGCTGCACAGCCGCCTGCCAGGTATCTGTGAGCTGTCCAAGACCTTTGCTCACGTTGACCCGGTACTGGCTCCGGTTCCGGTTGTTCCGACCTGCCACTATATGATGGGCGGCGTGCCGACCAACATTCATGGCCAGGCGATCACCCAGAATGCCGAAGGCGTGGACGAGATCATCCACGGCCTGTTCGCGGTAGGCGAAGTGGCTTGCGTATCGGTACACGGCGCGAACCGCCTGGGCGGCAACTCGCTGCTCGACCTGGTGGTATTCGGTCGTGCGGCCGGCCTGCACCTGGAAAAGGCGCTGACCGACGGCATCGAATACGACGACGCTACCGACGCCAACATTGAAGCTGCCCTGGCGCGTCTGAACGCTCTGAACGAGCGAACCGATGGCGAAGACGTGGCTACCCTGCGTCGCGAGCTGCAAAGCTGCATGCAGAACTACTTTGGTGTGTTCCGTACCGGTGAGTACATGCAGAAGGGCATCGCCCAACTGGCTGACCTGCGCACGCGCATCGCCAACGTCAAGATCAACGATAAGAGCCAGGCGTTCAACACCGCTCGTATCGAAGCCCTTGAACTGCAAAACCTGCTGGAAGTGGCTGAAGCGACTGCGATCGCTGCCGAGGTTCGTAAAGAATCCCGTGGTGCCCACGCCCGTGAAGACTTTGAAGATCGCGATGACGAAAACTGGTTGTGCCACACCCTGTACTTCCCGGGTGACAAGCGCGTAACCAAGCGTGCTGTGAACTTCTCGCCGAAGACGGTTCCGACGTTTGAACCGAAAATTCGGACTTACTAAGGGTGACTGCCATGTTGAAAGTCAGTGTTTATCGCTACAACCCTGATCAGGACGCTGCGCCGTTCATGCAGGAATTCCAGGTTGATACCGGCGGTAAAGACCTGATGGTGCTCGATGTATTGGCACTGATCAAAGAGCAGGACGAAGGTTTCTCCTATCGTCGCTCTTGCCGTGAAGGTGTGTGCGGTTCCGACGGCATGAACATCAACGGTAAAAACGGCCTGGCGTGCATCACGCCGCTGTCGGCCGTGGTTAAAGGCAACAAGCTGATCGTTCGTCCTCTGCCAGGTTTGCCGGTTATCCGTGACCTGGTCGTCGATATGAGCATCTTCTACAAGCAATACGAGAAAGTTAAGCCGTTCCTGCAGAACGACACGCCGGCTCCGGCCATCGAGCGTCTGCAGTCCCCGGAAGAGCGCGAGAAGCTCGACGGTCTGTACGAGTGCATCCTGTGCGCTTGCTGCTCGACCTCGTGCCCGTCCTTCTGGTGGAACCCGGACAAATTCCTGGGTCCAGCTGCACTGCTGCAAGCGTACCGCTTCCTGGCAGACAGCCGCGACACCAAGACGTCCGAGCGTCTGGCTTCGCTGGATGACCCGTTCAGCGTATTCCGCTGCCGCGGGATCATGAACTGCGTCAACGTTTGTCCCAAAGGCCTGAACCCGACTAAGGCCATTGGTCACATCCGTAACATGTTGCTGCAAAGCGGCGTGTAACTGACGTTGCAGTAAAAGCAGGACCGTTGTGCCCGTAAATGCTGCGGCGCAGGCTTCAACCGGCGCCGTAGTTTTAACTTGAGCAGCGACTTACAAAGCCGCGGCTCTTATTTTGAAGAAATGAGACAAGCAGGGGCATTCGGGTTGGTACCCGAACTATCAGCGTGATCCTAAGTGGCTTGTTTTGGTCGCTGCACTTGGCCTTTTGCAAGCAAACTCGGTGTTTTCGCCGGTGGTGTCCCCAAATCGAGGGTGACCAAGCATGCAAGAAAGCGTGATGCAGCGCATGTGGAACAGCGGCTATCTTTCAGGTGGTAACGCTGCCTATGTGGAAGAGCTTTATGAGCTCTACCTGCACGACCCTAACGCTGTGCCAGAAGAATGGCGCACCAAATTTCAGACGTTGTCTTCAGACGGCAACGCTGCCACCGATGTATCGCATGCAACAATTCGCGATCAGTTTGTGCTGCTGGCAAAGAACCAGCGCCGCGCCCAACCGGTTTCCGCCGGCAGCGTGAGCAGTGAGCACGAGAAGAAGCAAGTTGAAGTACTGCGACTGATCCAGGCTTACCGTATGCGTGGCCACCAGGCTGCCCAGCTTGACCCGCTGGGGCTCTGGAAGCGTCCTGCACCGGCTGACCTGTCGATCAATCATTACGGCTTGACCAATGCCGATCTTGATACGACCTTCCGTGCCGGCGACCTGTTCATCGGCAAAGAGGAAGCGAGCCTACGCGAAATTCACGAAGCGTTGCAGCAGACATATTGCCGCACCATCGGCGCTGAATTCACGCACATCACCGATTCCGAGCAACGCCACTGGTTCCAGCATCGTCTGGAAGGTGTGCGTGGCCGTCCGGTGCTGTCGGCCGACGTACGCAGCCATCTGCTTGAGCGCGTCACCGCAGCCGAGGGCCTGGAAAAATACCTGGGTACCAAATACCCGGGCACCAAGCGTTTCGGTCTGGAAGGCGGCGAAAGCCTGATCCCGATGCTCGACGAGCTGATCCAGCGTTCCGGTTCCTACGGCACCAAGGAAATCGTGATCGGCATGGCTCACCGTGGTCGCTTGAACGTGTTGGTCAACACCTTCGGCAAGAACCCGCGTGAGCTGTTCGACGAGTTCGAAGGCAAGAAGAAGGTCGAGCTGGGTTCCGGTGACGTTAAATATCACCAGGGCTTCTCGTCCAACGTCATGACCACAGGCGGTGAAGTTCACCTGGCCATGGCCTTCAACCCATCCCACCTGGAAATCGTTTCTCCAGTGGTCGAGGGTTCGGTCCGTGCTCGCCAGGATCGTCGTAATGACACCTCCGGTGAAAAAGTTCTGCCGATTTCCATCCACGGTGACGCGGCATTCGCCGGTCAAGGCGTGGTCCTGGAAACGTTCCAGATGTCGCAGACCCGCGGCTTCAAGACCGGCGGTACCGTTCACATCGTCATCAACAACCAGGTTGGCTTCACCATCAGCAACCCGCTGGATGCGCGCTCCACCGAGTACGCCACCGACGTTGCCAAGATGATCCAGGCGCCGATCCTCCATGTGAATGGCGATGATCCGGAAGCTGTGTTGTTCGTGACCCAATTGGCTGTCGACTACCGCATGCAGTTCAAGCGTGACGTGGTGATCGACCTGGTTTGCTACCGCCGTCGCGGTCACAACGAAGCTGACGAACCAAGTGGCACCCAGCCGTTGATGTACCAGCAGATCACCAAGCAGCGCACCACCCGTGAGCTGTATGCCGAGAGCCTGACCAAGGCCGGTATCCTGGATGACGCGCGTGTTCAGGCGAAAATCGATGAATACCGCAACGCGCTGGACAATGGCCTGCACGTAGTAAAAAGCCTGGTCAAAGAGCCGAACAAAGAGCTGTTCGTGGACTGGCGCCCGTACCTGGGTCATACCTGGACCGCGCGTCACGACACCTCGTTCGACCTCAAGACCCTGCAGGAACTGTCCGCCAAGCTGCTGGAAATTCCGGAAGGCTTCGTGGTACAGCGCCAGGTTGCGAAGATCTACGAAGACCGTCAGAAGATGCAAGCCGGTGGCCTGCCGATCAACTGGGGTTACGCCGAAACCATGGCGTACGCGACCCTGGCGTTCGAAGGTCACCCGATCCGCATGACCGGCCAGGACATCGGCCGTGGTACGTTCTCGCACCGTCATGCCGTGCTGCACAACCAGAAAGATGCGGGCACCTACATCCCGTTGCAGAACCTGTACGAAGGCCAGCCACGTTTCGATCTGTACGATTCGTTCCTGTCCGAAGAAGCCGTACTGGCGTTCGAATACGGTTATTCCACCACCACGCCTAACGCACTGGTGATCTGGGAAGCCCAGTTCGGCGACTTCGCCAACGGTGCCCAAGTGGTTATCGACCAGTTCATCACCAGCGGCGAGCACAAGTGGGGCCGTCTGTGCGGTCTGACCATGTTGCTGCCACACGGTTATGAAGGTCAGGGTCCTGAGCACTCCTCGGCCCGTCTGGAGCGTTACCTGCAACTGTGCGCCGAGCACAATATCCAGGTGTGCGTGCCGACGACCCCGGCCCAGATCTACCACTTGCTGCGTCGCCAGGTGATCCGCCCGCTGCGCAAGCCACTGGTAGTGCTGACCCCGAAATCGCTGTTGCGTCACAAATTGGCCATCTCGACCCTGGAAGATCTGGCCGAAGGTTCGTTCCAGACCGTTATTCCAGAAATCGACACACTGGACGCAGCCAAGGTCACTCGCCTGATCCTGTGCAGCGGCAAGGTCTACTACGATCTGCTGGAAAAACGCCGTGCCGAAGGCCGCGACGACATCGCCATCGTGCGTATCGAGCAGCTTTATCCGTTCCCGGAAGATGACCTCATGGAGATCATTGCGCCTTACACCAACCTCACTAACGTAGTGTGGTGTCAGGAAGAACCGATGAACCAGGGCGCGTGGTACAGCAGCCAGCATCACCTGCGTCGCAGCATCGGCAACCACAACAAGGCCCTGGGCCTGGAATACGCCGGTCGTGATGCTTCTGCTGCACCTGCTTGTGGTTATGCGTCGATGCACGCCGAGCAGCAGGAAAAACTGCTGCAAGATGCTTTCACTGTTTAACGCCTTCGCGCTGACTGAAACCGAATTTTAAGGACCCACAGATAATGGCTATCGAAATCAAAGCCCCGTCATTCCCGGAATCGGTTGCCGATGGCACCGTTGCCACCTGGCACAAGAAACCAGGTGAGGCCGTCAAGCGTGACGACCTGATCGTCGACATCGAGACCGACAAAGTCGTTCTGGAAGTGTTGGCTGAAGCTGACGGCGTGCTGGGCGCAATCGTCGCCGAAGAAGGCGCTACCGTCCTGTCGAACCAGGTATTGGGTTCGATTGAAGAGGGCAGCGCTGCAGCAGCGCCTGCCGCGGCTGCACCTGCCGCCGCTTCGGCTCCAGCCGCTGCTCCGGCTGCGGGCGGCGAAGACCCAATCGCCGCACCGGCTGCTCGTCAGTTGGCTGAAGAAAACGGCATCAACCTGGCTTCCATCAAAGGCACTGGCAAAGACGGCCGCGTGACCAAGGAAGACGTGGTTGCCGCTGTTGAAGCCAAGAAAAACGCTCCTGCTGCTGCCCCTGCCAAGGCTGCCGCTCCAGCGGCCGCTGCGCCAGTGTTCGCCGCCGGCGACCGTACCGAGAAGCGCGTGCCGATGACCCGTGTACGTGCCACCGTGGCCAAGCGCCTGGTAGAAGCACAGTCGAACATGGCGATGCTGACCACGTTCAACGAAGTCGACATGACCGAAGTCATGGCGCTGCGTTCGAAGTACAAGGATCTGTTCGAGAAGTCCCATAACGGCGTGCGCCTGGGCTTCATGTCCTTCTTCGTCAAAGCCGCTACCGAAGCGCTGAAACGCTTCCCGGCAGTCAACGCTTCCATCGACGGCGGCGACATCGTTTACCATGGCTACGCCGACATCGGTGTTGCCGTGTCCAGCGACCGTGGCCTGGTGGTTCCGGTTCTGCGTAACGCCGAGCTGATGAGCCTGGCTGAAATCGAAGGCGGCATTGCCGGTTTCGGTAAGAAAGCCCGTGACGGCAAGCTGACTATCGACGAGATGACCGGTGGTACCTTCACCATCACTAACGGTGGTACCTTCGGTTCGATGATGTCGACCCCGATCGTCAACCCACCACAGGCCGCGATCCTGGGCATGCACAACATCATCCAGCGTCCGATGGCCATCAATGGTCAAGTCGTGATCCGCCCAATGATGTACCTGGCACTGTCTTACGATCACCGCCTGATCGACGGTAAAGAAGCCGTGACTTTCCTGGTAACCATCAAGAACCTGCTGGAAGACCCGGCTCGTCTCCTTCTGGATATCTAAAAAGCAGCTGCAAGTTTCAAGCTGCAAGCTCCAAGCTCAAAACGAGCGATCGGTGCTTCAACTTGTCGCTTGCAGCTTCTAGCTTGCAGCTAAAAAGGGAACCTTTTTATGACACAGAAATTTGACGTTGTAGTGATTGGTGCGGGCCCTGGCGGCTATGTTGCCGCGATCAAGGCCGCACAACTGGGCCTCTCGACTGCTTGCATCGAAAAATACACCGACAAGGAAGGCAAACTGGCACTGGGCGGTACTTGCCTGAACGTTGGTTGCATTCCTTCCAAGGCGCTGCTCGACAGCTCCTGGAAATTCCACGAAGCGCAGGACGGCTTTGCCATCCACGGCATCAACCACGCCGGCGTGACCATGGACGTGCCGGCAATGGTTGGCCGTAAAGCCAACATCGTTAAAGGCCTGACCTCCGGCGTTGCGACCTTGTTCAAGGCCAATGGCGTAACTTCCCTGCAAGGCCACGGCAAACTGCTGGCCGGCAAGAAAGTCGAAATCACCAAGCCAGACGGTTCGGTCGAAGTTATCGAAGCCGAGAACGTGATCCTGGCGCCAGGTTCGCGCCCAATCGACATTCCACCAGCTCCTGTTGACCAGAACGTGATCGTCGATTCGACCGGCGCCCTGGAATTCCAGGCAGTGCCTAAGCGTCTGGGCGTGATCGGCGCTGGCGTGATCGGCCTGGAACTGGGTTCGGTATGGTCCCGCCTGGGTTCGGAAGTCACCGTACTGGAAGCTCTGGACACCTTCCTGCTGGCTGCCGACACTGCCGTGTCCAAAGAAGCCTATAAGACCCTGACCAAACAAGGTCTGGACATCAAGCTGGGCGCTCGCGTGACGGGTTCGAAGGTTAACGGCGAAGAAGTGGTCGTGACCTACACCGACAAGGATGGCGAACAGACCATCACCTTCGACAAGCTGATCGTAGCCGTTGGTCGCCGTCCAGTGACCACCGATCTGCTGGCAGCTGACAGCGGCGTGAACATCGACGAGCGTGGTTTCATCCACGTTGATGATCACTGCGCGACCACCGTGCCTGGCGTCTACGCCATCGGTGACGTGGTTCGCGGCATGATGCTGGCGCACAAGGCGTCCGAAGAAGGCATCATGGTTGTCGAGCGCATCAAGGGCCACAAAACCCAGATGAACTACGACCTGGTCCCATCGGTCATCTACACCCACCCGGAAATTGCATGGGTCGGCAAGAACGAACAGCAGTTGAAAGCTGAAGGCGTTGAAGTTAACGTCGGCACCTTCCCGTTTGCCGCTTCTGGCCGTGCCATGGCAGCCAACGACACTGGTGGTTTTGTCAAAGTCATCGCTGATGCCAAGACTGACCGCGTATTGGGCGTCCACGTGATTGGCCCGAGCGCTGCAGAACTGGTTCAGCAAGGCGCAATCGGTATGGAATTCGGCACCAGTGCCGAGGACCTGGGCATGATGGTCTTCTCCCATCCGACCCTGTCCGAAGCGTTGCACGAAGCAGCGTTGGCAGTGAATGGCGGCGCCATCCACATCGCCAACCGCAAGAAGCGCTAAGCGAGATAATAAGAAACCACGGCGGAGTTGCCCGTCGTGAGCCTTGCGCGCAAGACTCACCGCGGAATATCCGCTGGACGCAGCCTTGCGCAGCTTTATGGGCCATAAGCCCTGCAAGTTGCGCAAGCAGCAGTCACAGGTGGCGCGGCACTCATAATGAGCGCAGCGCCGAATGCGCAGTACCTAACGAAGACGGTAAAAAGCATGAATCTTCACGAGTATCAGGGTAAGCAGCTGTTCGCTGAATACGGCCTGCCAGTTTCCAAGGGCTACGCAGTAGACACCCCGGAAGCAGCAGCAGAAGCTTGCGACAAAATCGGTGGCACCGAGTGGGTTGTCAAAGCCCAGGTCCACGCGGGTGGTCGCGGTAAAGCGGGCGGCGTTAAGCTGGTTCGCAGCAAAGAAGACGCCAAGGCCTTCGCACAGCAGTGGCTGGGCAAGCGTCTGGTGACTTACCAGACTGATGCCAATGGCCAGCCAGTCACCAAGATCCTGGTTGAATCGTGCACTGATATCGCTAAAGAGCTGTACCTGGGCGCTGTCGTTGACCGTTCGAGCCGTCGCATCGTGTTCATGGCTTCCACCGAAGGTGGCGTGGACATCGAGAAAATCGCTCACGAAACCCCAGAAAAAATTCTGAAAGCCACCATCGATCCACTGGTTGGCGCTCAGCCATTCCAGGGTCGCGAGCTGGCTTTCCAGCTGGGCCTGGAAGGCAAGCAAGTTGCCCAGTTCGCCAAGATCTTCGTAGGTCTGGCCAAACTGTTCCAGGATCACGATCTGGCCCTGCTGGAAGTGAACCCGCTGGTGATCAAGGCTGACGGCGATCTGCACTGCCTCGACGCCAAGATCAACATCGACGCCAACGCCATGTACCGTCAGCCTAAGCTGAAGACTTTCCACGATCCGTCGCAGGACGATCCGCGCGAAGCGCATGCTGCCAAGTTCGAACTGAACTACGTAGCACTGGAAGGTAACATCGGTTGCATGGTCAACGGTGCTGGCCTGGCCATGGGTACCATGGACATCGTCAACCTGCATGGCGGCAAGCCAGCCAACTTCCTCGACGTGGGCGGCGGTGCTACCAAAGAACGCGTTACCGAAGCGTTCAAGATCATCCTGTCCGACTCCAACGTCGCTGCAGTACTGGTCAACATCTTCGGCGGCATCGTTCGTTGCGACATGATTGCCGAAGGCATCATCGGTGCAGTGAAAGAAGTCGGCGTTAAAATCCCGGTTGTTGTTCGCCTTGAAGGTAACAACGCTGAACTGGGCGCTAAAGTACTGGCAGAAAGCGGTTTGAACATCATCGCGGCTACCAGCCTGACCGACGCTGCTCAACAAGTTGTCAAAGCTGCGGAGGGCAAATAATGAGCGTCCTGATCAATAAAGACACCAAAGTTATCTGCCAGGGTATTACCGGTTCGCAAGGTAGTTTCCACACCCAGCAAGCCATCGAATACGGCACCAAGATGGTTGGTGGTGTAACACCAGGCAAAGGCGGTACCGAGCACCTGGGCCTGCCAGTGTTCAACACCGTGAAAGATGCTGTTGCTCAAACTGGCGCTACCGCCAGCGTGATCTACGTTCCAGCTCCTTTCTGCAAGGACTCGATCCTGGAAGCAGCATTCGGCGGCATCAAGCTGATCGTTTGCATCACCGAAGGCATTCCTACCCTGGACATGCTGGACGCTAAAGTTAAGTGCGACGAGCTGGGTGTTACCCTGATCGGCCCTAACTGCCCAGGCGTGATCACTCCAGGCGAATGCAAGATCGGCATCATGCCTGGTCACATTCACTTGCCAGGCAAAGTCGGTATCGTTTCCCGTTCCGGCACCCTGACCTACGAAGCTGTGAAGCAGACCACTGATGCCGGTTTCGGTCAGTCGACTTGCGTCGGCATCGGCGGTGACCCGATCCCGGGCTCCAACTTCATCGACATCCTGAAGCTGTTCCAGGAAGACCCGAAGACCGAAGCGATCGTTATGATCGGTGAGATCGGCGGTTCGGCTGAAGAAGAAGCGGCTGCCTACATCAAGGCACACGTGACCAAGCCGGTTGTTTCCTACATCGCTGGTGTGACTGCCCCTGCGGGCAAGCGCATGGGCCATGCTGGCGCAATCATCTCCGGCGGCAAAGGCACTGCAGACGAGAAATTCGCTGCGCTGCAAGACGCCGGTGTAAAAACCGTGCGTTCGCTGGCAGACATCGGCAAGGCCCTGGCCGAACTGACCGGTTGGGCTGTCAAGTAAGCCTCGCGCTTAACTGACGCTTCACACACAAAGGCCACCTTCGGGTGGCCTTTGTGCGTTTAAGGGCAGCTGTAAGCGGCAAGCTTTAGCTGCAAGACAACACAGTGCGGCCAGTCGTGCCGCTTAAAGCTTGCCACTGCTCTTACAAAAACGCGACATAGAGATGTCGCTTATCGGACAGTGCGCCCCGCAACAGTGCGTTTGTCAGCTCAATTCTGTACCCTAGCCGCCTCTTTATGCGCCCGCATCCCAAAAGGCCGCTGCGCGCCAGACCGGTCGGTCCCCACAAGGGCCGGCAGTATTTCCCTCATCCATAGGGAATCCCTCTCTAAATTCCGATTCAGTAGTGTGGTATTTCCTTAAATGAAAGTGTTGAAAAGCCAGGACATCCTGGCGTTGGGCTTTATGACCTTTGCCCTGTTCGTGGGCGCCGGCAACATTATCTTTCCGCCTATCGTGGGTTTGCAGTCCGGGCCTCATGTCTGGATGGCAGCGCTGGGCTTCCTGATCACCGCCGTGGGCTTGCCGGTGGTCACGGTGATCGCGCTGGCCAAGGTCGGTGGCGGTATGGACGCGTTGAGCAGCCCCATCGGCAAGATCGCCGGTGGCTTGCTGGCGGCGGCGGCGTATCTGGCGGTAGGGCCGCTGTTCGCTACCCCGCGTACCGCGACCGTGTCCTTCGAAGTGGGCCTGGCCCCGCTGACCGGCGAAAGCCCGCTGGCGCTGTTCCTCTACAGCTCGGTGTATTTCCTGGTGGTGTTTTTTGTGTCGCTGTACCCGGGGCGCCTGCTGGATACAGTGGGTCGCTTTCTGGCGCCGCTGAAGATTATTGCCCTGGCCATCCTCGGCATTGCGGCGTTCGCTCTGCCGGCCGGTGAAGTGGGTGTCGCGACGCCTGAATACGTCGCCGCGCCGTTCTCCCAGGGGTTTATCAATGGCTACCTGACCATGGACACCCTCGGCGCGTTGGTCTTCGGTATCGTGATCGTCAACGCGATCCGTTCCCGCGGCGTCGAATCTCCTAAGCTGATCACGCGCTACGCCATCATCGCCGGTCTGATTGCCGGTGTGGGCCTGGCCCTGGTGTATATCAGTCTGTTCCGGCTGGGGGCGGGCAGCCATGCCGTCGCCGCCGGTGCGAGCAACGGCGCTGCGGTGCTGCACGCGTACGTGCAATACACCTTCGGTTCCCTGGGCAGCGGTTTCCTGGCGGTGCTGATTTCCCTGGCGTGCCTGGTGACCGCCGTGGGCCTGACGTGTGCCTGCGCGGAGTACTTCAGCCGCATCCTGCCGTTGTCCTACAAGAGCCTGGTGGTGATTCTGGCGCTGTTCTCGCTGTTCGTGTCCAACCTGGGCCTGACCAAGCTGATCGCGTTCTCGATCCCGGTGCTGACTGCGATCTACCCGCCGTGCATCGTGCTGGTGGCCCTGAGCTTCTGCAAAGACTTCTGGCAGGAGCAGGGTCGTATCGTTGGTCCGGTGATGCTGGTGTCGTTCATCTTCGGCTGCATCGATGCGCTCAAGGGCGCGGGCCTGGCTGACTGGCTGCCATCGCAGTTGGCGCACCTGCCGTTGAGCGAACAAGGTCTGGCGTGGCTGGTGCCTTCGGTGATGGTCCTGGTGGTGGCCTTGGTGATTGACCGTATGCTCGGCAAGCGTAGCGAAGCAATCGCTTAACACGTGCTCAAGGTTGCACAGAAATGCCTCGTATCAATCGATACGGGGCATTTTTTATGCTTAATAGATGACACGCTTCTAAAGTTGAAACTCGGTAGGTGTGGAGCGGGCAGGCTCGCAAATGCGCTGTATCAGTGCCAGATTGGTAAACTGACTCCCAGCCTTCGTGGGCACGCCAGCACATGTTGACCGCGTAGGCCACACACCATCTTTTGTCATAGGACCCGCATGTCGTTCGTCGAAACCAATCAGATCCACCTGCTTGCCGCCCTCTGGTTCGTCCTGTGTTGGGGCGGTTACACCCGTTATGCCACCTGGAAAGCCCGGGATACGGCCTGTCTGGCCAGTGTGCTGCATCTGTACCGCGAAGACTGGATGCGCCGCATGCTGCTGCGGGACAACCGTATCGCCGACGCCAGCGTGATTGGTAACCTGGAGCGCAATGCCTCGTTCTTCGCCTCCAGTACCCTGATCATCCTCGCCGGTATTCTCACCGTACTCGGCGCGTCCGAGCGGGCCGTGTCGTTGTTGGCGGATATCCCCATGGTGCAACAGGCCTCCCAGGGCATGTCGGAAATCAAGCTGCTATGCCTGGCGCTGGTGTTCGTCTACGCCTTCTTCACCTTCAGTTGGTGCATGCGTCAGTACAACTTTGCAGCGGTGCTGGTGGGATCGGCGCCGATGATCGGGGAGCGGCATGTGTCGGAACAGGAGCGCAAGGCGTTTGCGTTGCGCGCGGCACGGGTGATTTCCATGGCGGCCAACCAGTTCAACTTCGGTCTGCGCGCCTATTACTTCGGCATGACCATGTTGGCGTGGTTTGTGAGTCCCTGGTTGTTCATGTTGATGAGCGCGGGGGTGGTGTTGGTGCTGTATCGTCGCGAGTTTCATTCCGACGTACTGCAAGTGATGGTGTATACGCAGACGGATACGCCGCTGCCCGATACCGCCAAAGAAGCCGCTTAGTGCGCCTTGGTGGATTAGTGCGCTGAATAAAAACAGCAGACAAAGTAAAGCCCGCTATGTAAGCGGGCTTTCTTTTTGCAGCCAGGCTATTTCAAACCCCGGTATCAAGAACCGGTGGCAGGAGTCGCTGGGGCTGCTTCTTTTGCGGCGGCTTCGTTCGATTCAGCCTGAGCTTTGGCAGCATCGGCGTTTTCTTTCGCAGCGTCGTTCACTTTATCCTGAGCCTTCGCCATATCTTTCTGAGCTTGCTCGGAATGTGCAGCAGCGTCTTGGGCTTTGTCTTCGGATTTTTTGTCGCAGGCAGCCAGACCGAGGGCAGCGGCCAGCATCATGGAAATAGCTAAAGTCTTGCGCATGGGTGTTTCTCCTTATTGAAGATATCTACTGGCCTTTCGAGCGTGGGGTCCAAGCTTTAGTTCCTTTTATTACGCAGATATATAAACAGCGCGCTTCAAGGAACTTTCACTCGCACGGTCTACTCCGCGAGTCATCACTTAAAAGAGTCTGGATACAATGACCGAAAACCCACTGTTAGAGCGTGCCATTCGCTTTGTATCGGCACTGCGCCATTGCCAGGTGCTGGGTATCAGTGTTCATGAGGCGAGCGAGGAGGGCATGACCCTGGTGTTGCCCTACAGCCCGGCCATCGTCGGCGATCCCCAGTCCGGCGTGATCCACGGCGGGGCGCTGACCTCGCTGATGGACACCGCCTGCGGCATGGCCACTTTGTGTGTGCTGCCGGAGTTCGAGGTCTGCCCGACGCTCGATCTGCGCGTCGACTACATGCATGCCGCCGAACCCCACAAACCGGTCTACGGCTTCGCCCAGTGCTATCGAGTGACGCCCGACGTGATCTTCACCCGTGGTGTCGCCTACCAGGATGACCCGCAACAGCCTATTGCCCATGTAGTCGGCACGTTTATGCGCATGGGCAAGCGCCTCAAGGGTACCCAAGGCCTGGGCAGCGTCATCAAGGGAGAGCAGGCATGACGCATCGATTCAAGAGCCGTCTCGAACAGGCCCATGAACGCGGCGACTACGGGGCGCTGCTGGAGCTGATCCCCTACGCCAAGCTGATCGGCATCGAGTGCACCCGCGTGGGCGATGAGTTGCTGTTTCGTCTGCCTGCCAACAAGGACAACATTGGTAACCCCATATTGCCGGCGCTGCATGGCGGGGTGATTGCCAGCTTTATGGAGCTGTCGGCGGCGTTGCATCTGCTGGTATTCACCGGCACGCCGGGCCTGCCGAAAATCATCGACTTCTCCCTGGATTACCTGCGTGCCGGCCAGTTTCGCGACACCTACGCCACCTGCCAGGTATGGCGCCAGGGTCGACGGGTGGCGAATGTGGCGATCACTGCCTGGCAAAGCACCCCGGCGGAACCGATTGCCACCGCCCGTGCGCATTTCAAAATCGAGGAAGCGGTGTGCCCTTGAAATCCTGGTCTTAGCCCCCAACTTTGATGACAACCCGCCGCCAACCCTTTCGGGGGCGGCCACTGCCATCCAATTGGAGTTTGATGACCATGAGTGTGGAAACTCAAAAGGAAACCCTGGGCTTCCAGACCGAGGTGAAGCAACTGCTGCACCTCATGATCCATTCGCTGTATTCCAACAAGGAAATTTTCCTTCGTGAATTGATCTCGAACGCCTCTGACGCTGTCGACAAATTACGTTTCGAAGCCCTGTCCAAGCCTGAATGGCTGGAAGGCGGCGCTGAACTGAAGATCCGCGTGAGCTTCGACAAGGACGCCAAGACCGTCACCCTCGAAGACAACGGCATTGGCATGAGCCGCGAAGACGCGATTACCCACTTGGGCACCATCGCCAAATCCGGCACCGCCGACTTCATGAAGAACCTGTCGGGCGACCAGAAGAAAGACTCGCACCTGATCGGCCAATTCGGCGTGGGTTTCTACTCGGCCTTTATCGTGGCCGACAAGGTTGAAGTCTTTAGCCGTCGCGCCGGCCTCGACGCCAGCGAAGGCGTGCACTGGGCGTCCAAAGGTGAGGGCGAGTTTGAAATCGCCACCCTCGACAAGGCTGACCGTGGTACCCGCATCGTGCTGCACCTTAAAGACGGCGAAGACGAATTCGCCGATGGCTGGCGCCTGCGCAACATCATCAAGAAGTACTCCGACCATATTGCACTGCCGATCGAGCTGCCTAAAGAACAGGCCGCGGCCGAAGGTGAAGAAGCACCTGCCCAGGCGTGGGAAGTGGTCAACCGTGCCAGCGCTCTGTGGACCCGTCCGCGTACCGAGATCAAGGACGAGGAATACCAGGAGTTCTACAAACACATCGGTCACGACTACGAAAACCCGCTGAGCTGGAGCCACAACAAGGTCGAAGGCAAGCTGGAATACAGCTCGCTGCTCTACGTGCCGGCCCGTGCTCCGTTCGACCTGTACCAGCGCGAAGCGCCTAAAGGCCTGAAACTCTACGTACAGCGCGTGTTCGTGATGGACCAGGCAGAATCCTTCCTGCCGTTGTACCTGCGTTTCATCAAGGGCGTGGTCGACTCCAATGACCTGTCGCTGAACGTGTCGCGGGAAATCCTGCAGAAAGATCCGATCATCGATTCCATGAAGTCGGCGCTGACCAAGCGCGTACTCGACATGCTGGAAAAACTGGCGAAGAACGAGCCTGAGCAATACAAAGGCTTCTGGAAAAACTTTGGCCAGGTCATGAAAGAAGGCCCGGCGGAAGATTTCGCCAACAAGGAAAAAATCGCCGGTCTGCTGCGTTTTGCGTCCACTCAGGGCGAAGAAGGCGAGCAGGTGGTGTCCCTGGCCGAGTACCTGGCCCGCGCCAAGGAAGGTCAGGACAAGATCTACTACCTGACCGGCGAAACCTACGCCCAGGTCAAGAACAGCCCACACCTGGAAGTCTTCCGCAAGAAAGGCATCGAAGTGCTGCTGCTGACTGACCGTATCGATGAGTGGCTGATGAGCTACCTCAGCGAGTTCGACGGCAAGACCTTCGTCGACGTGGCCCGTGGTGACCTGGACCTGGGTAACCTGGACTCCGAAGAAGAGAAGAAAGAAGCCGAAGAGGCCGCCAAGGCCAAAGAGGGCCTGGTTGAGCGGATCAAGACTGCCTTGGGCGATGCTGTCAGCGAAGTGCGGGTTTCCCACCGTCTGACCGACTCGCCGGCGATCCTGGCCATCGGTGAACAGGACCTGGGCATGCAGATGCGTCAGATCCTTGAAGCCAGCGGCCAGAAGGTGCCGGATTCCAAGCCGATCTTCGAATTCAACCCGGCTCACCCACTGATCGAAAAACTCGACGGTGAGCAGAGCGAAGAGCGTTTTGGCGACTTGTCGCACATCCTTTTCGACCAGGCGGCCCTGGCCGCCGGTGACAGCCTCAAGGACCCGGCCGCCTATGTGCGCCGACTGAACAAGCTGTTGGTTGAACTGTCGGTTTAACACCGTTGTAGAAAAACCCGCCTCGGCGGGTTTTTTCGTTTTACTGCACCTCAACTGGAGAAAATGATGAGCCAAGTCACTGTGCGTTCCGTGGTCTATCAGATTGATGGCCAGTCCTATGAGAGCCGCCTGGCGTTCGACGCGAGCCACAAGGGGCCTTTGCCGGGCTTGCTGATGGCGCCGAACTGGATGGGCGTGAGTGCGGGTGCCGAAGAGATCGCCAAGACCGTTGCCGGCAAAGGCTACGTGGTGCTGATCGCCGACCTGTACGGCCAAACCGTGCGCCCCGCCAATGGCGATGAAGCCGGTGCGGCGATGATGCCGTTGAAGAATGACCGCCCCATGCTGAACAAGCGTATGCAGGCTGCTTTTGAGCAGTTGCAAGGTCAGACCGAAGCGGCTGTCGACACCTCCAGGCTGGCCACCTTCGGCTTCTGCTTCGGCGGTTGCTGCGCCCTGGAACTGGCCCGTACCGGCGCGCCGTTGAAAGCCGCCGTGTCGTTCCACGGCACCCTCGACACGCCGAACCCTGCGGATGCCAAGCGCATCAAGGGCTCGGTGCTGGTGCTGCATGGCGCGTCCGACCCGCTGGTGTCCAAGGAGCAACTGCCGGCGTTTGAAGATGAAATGAACGCGGCGGGTGTGGATTGGCAGTTGCTCAGCTACGGCGGCGCGGTGCATTCCTTCACCGACCCCGACGCGAATGTGCCGGGCAAAATGATGTACAACGCGAAGGTCGCTGCACGGGCCTTCCAGTCGATGCATAACCTGCTGGATGAAGTGTTCAAGGGCTGATTTTTTCAGCGCCTGTCTCGAGGTTATCGCGGGCAAGCAGGCTTGCCTGCGATAGCTATCTCACAGGCAGCTCAATTCTCTCGGTTTCACCCGGCACCTTCGGCCATTCCCCCGCGGCCCAACGCCGCCGAGCCTCGTCGACTTTCAACGGATCACTCGCCACAAAATTCCAATTGATCCGCCTCGGTCCATCCAGCGGCGCGCCGCCAAACACCACCAGATGGCAGTCGGAGTCGGCAAACAACGTCATCTCCTGACCGCTCGGCAGTACCACCAGGCTATGCACCTCCAGCGGTTCGCCGTCGAGCTGTGCGTTGCCGTCCAGCACATACACCGCCCGTTCCTCATGCTCATCCGGGATCAGCAGCGTAGTGGCTGTCTGCATCTGCACGTCGGCATATAAGGTGGGCGACAGCACCGGCACGGGTGACTTGAGACAAAAGCCACTGCCCGCAATCATACAAATCCGCACACCCAGGTTGTCGCTGGTCGGCAGGCTTGCCGCGGGGTGGTGGCTGTAATGCCCCGGGCCCGTCTCGTGATCCCTGGGCGACGCCAGCCAGACTTGCAGACCGTGCAGGTTGAAACCGCGTGCCTTGAGCGCCTCGGGTGTGCGTTCGACATGTGCAATGGCGGCGCCAGCGGTCATCCAGCTCACATCGCCGGCCTCTACCACCTGATCGGAGCCCAGGCTGTCCTTGTGCTGCAAGGCGCCCTCGAACAGATACGTCAGGGTCGAGAGACCGATGTGCGGATGTTGGCGGATATTCATGCCGCTGCCCGGCGCGTAGCGGGTGCTCAACATATGGTCGAAAAACACGAAGGGCCCGACGGCGCGGCATTCTCGCGACGGCAAAGGGCGCAGGATCGGTTGGCCTTCAACGTCTTCCTGGCGAGGGCGGATCACGGTGGGTGTGGTCATGGTGCGTCCAGTCTGAGCGGGTTGGATGCTGCTGAGCATAACCCGCTTGACGAGAGCTTGCCGCTATTGGCTGAAAGGGCCTTCCGACAGTTTGGTGTCAATGCTGATCTCGGCGGTGGTCATCAATTTGTGCACCGGGCACTTGTCCGCAACGCGATGCAGTTCATTGCGTTGCTCGTCGGTGAGCACGCCCTTGAGGGTCAGTTTGACGTTGAGTTTGTATTTGCCTTTTAGCTCTTCGGCCGCGTCGTGGGTGACTTCCACGGTGACGCCGGTAAGCGGGATATTCTTCTTTTGTGCGTAGAGCTTGACGGTCAAGGCCTTGCAGGACGCCAGCGCGGCATCGAAGTAATCGTGGGGCGAGGGCGCCGAATCGTCGCCGCCCAGGCTTTTGGGTAAGTCGGTAAACAGTTCGTGATTATCAATGTTGAGGCTGTGGCGGAAGTTTTCAGCATTCAGCGTATTCACGGTAACAGGCATGGCAAACCTCACGGGATGGCAGGATGAAGGTCATGAAGTTATAGAGCATGCTGGCACTTAGGTGTTCCGCGTTTTTTGCTGGATGAACCCCGGCAGGGCGCACAAGGTCTACCTGTCTCAGCCCTTATCGAGGTTTTACCGTGCCCTGGACTCGCCTCACGCTTGCCCTGTTGCTCGCCTCTAGCAGCCTGGCCGTACAGGCCCGCGACTATGCCTACAGCGATGCCCACCTGCATTACGTGGATTTCTTCCAGGAAACCGCCGGCATGGACAAGTTGCTCAAGGCGATGGCCGACAACCACATTGAGCACGTGATGATCTCCGGCATTCCTGTCGCGAAGAAATGGCACGAAGACGAACCCAAGCGTCCGCGTTATTACGCCGGTGACGACGCCGACGCCTATTGGTACAGCGCCACCGACGTGATCGTCGCCGCTGCCGTGAATAAGCTCACCCCTGAGCAGCGTCGGCACTTTCATCCGTTCCTGTCCGGCTTTAACCCCAACGATAAGAACTCTGCTGCGCATATCCAGCGCATGCTCGACCTCAATCCTGGCTTGTGGCAGGGCATTGGTGAAGTCTTTACCCGTCACGATGACCTCACCGCTCTGACCTCCGGCGACACCCCGCGCGCCAACAACGAAGCCATGACGCGCATTTATCATCTGGCCGCCGAAAACGACCTGCCGGTGATGGTGCATTCCAACATCACCTCCAAGCGCGAGCGCAACCCGCTGTACCTGGCCGAAATCGAGGAGCCCCTGCGCAATCACCCGCATACCCGTTTTATCTGGGCCCATGCCGGCACCAGCAAGGAAATCCACCGGCATCAGGTGCAGATGGACTTTTTGTTGCCCACCCTCGACCGACTGCTGCAGGCTTATCCCAATCTGTACATCGACCTGTCGTGGAGCATGCTCACGCCGTATTTGCTGGATGAAGCCGGCAAGCCCCGGCCTGAGTGGGTAAAGCTGGTAGAGCGCTTCCCAGAGCGCTTTATGCTGGGATCGGATGTGGTAGGGCGGTTCAATAAACTGGGTAAGGAGATGCGCCGCTTTGAGCCTTTCCTCGACGCACTGCCGCAAGACGTTGCGCAGAAAGTGGCACGGGATAATTTCCTGGCGATCCTGCCTAAGGTCACTCCCGATGGGGCGGCGCGTTGATCCTGCGTAAACGCGCTGAAGTGCCGAGGGCTGTCGAGGGTGCCGGACGCGGCGTTCGGTGTGAGGCTATCCTGGCCTTGCTTTCAGCCACCCAATAAAAAGCCCCGAACCAGTCGGGGCCTTCTAGAAGATCAAGCTACAGGTCTTACTTGCCCTGCCAGCGTTTCAGCACGAGGGTGGCGTTAGTGCCACCGAAGCCGAAGCTGTTGCTCATCACGGTGTCGATTTTGGCGTTTTCTACAGTCTTGGTCAGGATCGGCATATCGGCGACGACCGGGTCGATCTCGTCGATGTTGGCCGAGCCAGCCATGAAGTTGCCTTCCATCATCAGCAGGCAGTAGATCGCTTCGTGAACGCCGGCGGCGCCCAGGGAGTGACCGGACAGGCTTTTGGTGGAACTGATGGCTGGAGCCTTGTCGCCGAATACCGCACGCACGCCTTCCATTTCCTTGGCATCGCCGACCGGGGTCGAAGTGCCGTGGGTGTTCAGGTAGTCGATTGGGGTATCCACAGTGGACATCGCCATCTGCATGCAGCGGATGGCGCCTTCACCGCTTGGCGCAACCATGTCGTAGCCATCGGAAGTGGCGCCGTAGCCGACGATTTCCGCGTAGATCTTGGCGCCACGGGCCAGAGCGTGTTCCAGCTCCTCGACCACCACCATGCCGCCACCGCCGGCGATGACGAAACCGTCACGCTTGGCGTCGTAGGCGCGGGAGGCTTTTTCCGGGGTCTCGTTGTATTCGGTGGACAGTGCGCCCATGGCGTCGAACAGGAACGACTGGCTCCAATGCTCTTCTTCACCGCCGCCGGCGAATACGATGTCCTGCTTGCCCAACTGGATCTGCTCTACCGCGGTACCGATGCAGTGAGCACTGGTGGCGCAGGCGGAGGAGATCGAGTAGTTGACGCCCTTGATCTTGAACGGCGTGGCCAGGCAGGCCGAAACGGTGCTGCCCATGGTCCGCGTGACACGGTACGGGCCGACGCGTTTCACGCCTTTTTCGCGCAGGATGTCCAGCGCTTCCATCTGGTTCAGGGTCGATGCGCCGCCCGAGCCGGCAATCAGGCCGGTGCGTACGTTCGATACCTGGTCTTCGCTCAGGCCGGAATCGGCGATCGCGTCTTTCATCGCCAGGTAGGCATAGGCGGCGGCGTGGCCGACGAAGCGATAGATCTTGCGATCGATCAGCTCTTCGAGGGGCAGGTCGATGGAGCCGGAAACCTGGCTACGCAGACCCATTTCGGCATATTCCGGGTTGAAGCGGATGCCAGGGCGACTTGCACGCAGGTTAGCGGTGACGGTCTCTTTGTCATTGCCCAGGCAAGAAACGATGCCCAGACCAGTGATAACGACGCGGCGCATGCGGATAACCCTTAAAAGTTGTCAGTGGAAGTGAATACGCCGACCCGAAGGCCTTCGGCAGTATAGATCTCGCGACCGTCGACGCTCACCGAACCATCGGCGATGGCCAGGTTCAGCTTGCCCTTGAGGACGCGCTTGATTTGAATGTTGTAGGTGACTTTCTTGGCGGTCGGCAGGACCTGGCCAAAGAACTTCACTTCGCCCGAACCCAGGGCGCGACCGCGGCCCGGCAGGCCTTGCCAGCCGAGGAAGAAACCCACCAGCTGCCACATGGCGTCAAGGCCCAGGCAACCTGGCATCACGGGATCGCCTTCGAAATGGCAGGCGAAGAACCACAGGTCCGGGGTGATATCCAGCTCGGCGACCAATTCACCTTTGCCGTACTTGCCACCCTCTTCGCTGATATGGGTGATGCGGTCCACCATCAGCATATTCGGGGCGGGCAGTTGCGCGTTACCTGGGCCGAACAGCTCACCGCGACTGCAGCGCAGCAGGTCTTCCCGAGTAAAGGCGTTTTGTTTGGTCATGCGAGCTCCTCAATAATCCCATGCGGCAGGGTAGGGTAGATCTTCCCGAACCGAATGAAGCGTTCATGCCTCATGTCGGCAGCCTACACATAGACTATTGCGTTGTAGTGAAAGTCACAGCTTCAAGGCACTGAATGTACACTTGTTCACTGAAATGTTAAACCGGGCCTCTTTGCAGGCCCGTTCGGGTGCCTAAGACTGCCGCACTTTCGCCTTTCACGCCAGTCGCAGTTGGCTGATGGCGCGGCGCTACTGCACCCAACGCTGCAGTATTTGCTGCAAATCCGTACGTTTGAACGGCTTGGCCAGGTAATCGTTCATTCCTGCTGCCAGGCAGGCTTCGCGGTCGCCCTGCAACGCATTGGCGGTCAGCGCGATGATCGGCAGATCGGCGCAGCCCGGTAGTTGGCGAATCTGCCGAGTTGCCTCGTAACCGTCAACCAGCGGCAGCCGGCAGTCCATCAGGATCGCCGTGAAAATCAGGCTCTCGGCGCTGCGGATTGCCTCGGCACCGTCGACGGCCAGGCTCACTTCGAAACCCAGGCTGCGCAGCATGGCTTCCACCACTGTGCGGTTGACCGGGTTGTCCTCCACCAGCAGTACGTGGCGGCCATTGCCGGCGCCGGCTTTGCCGTCCGTGTTGGAGGCGAGCGCGGGCAGGCTGTGCTGGTCAATGGCCAGGGGAATTTCCAGGGTGAACACTGAACCGCGACTTTCTTCACTCTGGGCGCGCAGGGTGCCGCCCATGCGTTCGGCCAGCGTGCGGGCGATGGGCAGGCCCAGGCCGGTCCCGCCGTAACGTCTTGAAATGGAACTGTCGGCCTGCTGAAACGCGTCGAACATCAATTCCAGGCGCTCGGCGGAAATACCGATGCCGCTGTCGCGCACCGCGCAGGTGAACCACACCAGCTCATGGTCAAGGGGCTGCCATTGGGGCTCGACACTGACCGTGCCGTGTTCGGTGAACTTCAGGGCATTGCCGATCAGGTTCACCAGGATCTGGCGGATACGTGTGGGGTCGCCCTGCACCCGCAAGGCGTCCATGCCTGGCGCAATCGTCAGATCGAGCGCCAGCCCACGCTGCTGGGCGCTGTGCTGAAAGGCTTGGGCACAGCTGTTGATCAGGTCGGCCAGATTGAACGAAATATGTTCCAGCTCCAGCGCGGCGCGTTCGATGCGTGAGAAGTCGAGGATATCGTTGATCACCTTGAGCAAATGCTCGGTGGACTCAGAAGCCAGCGCCGCGTATTCGGTCTGCTCCTCCGTCATCTCGGTGGTTTCCAGCAATTGCAGCATGCCCAGCACGCCATTCATCGGCGTACGCAGCTCGTGGCTCATCATGGCCAGGAAGTCCGACTTGGCGTTGTTGGCGCGCTCGGCCTCTTCGCGGGTCTGGATCAACTGCGCCATGGCTTGCTGCTGCTCACGGCTGGCCTGGTTGAGGCCTTCGGCGAGGTTATTGATATGCCGGGAGAGGTCGCCCAGCTCGGAGTCATCCACAATCGGCAGTGGCGTCTTGTAGTCGCCTTGCTGGATCGCCTTGACCGCATGGCCCATGGCACTGATCGGTTGCGACAGGCTCGCGGCCAGGCGCCGGGCGAGCAGGTAGGTAAACAGCAAGGCGAACAGCGCGAGGATCGCGGCTTTAAACAGGATCTCCTGTTGGCGCTGGCTGAAGGCGTCGTTGGACATGCCGACGATCACCCGGCCCAGGTAATCGGCGCGGGGTGCCTTGGGTTCGTTGAGGTTGTCCTGGAAAAAGTCATTGCCCAGCTGGATATGCTGCAAGCGAATCGGGGCCTGGAATACTTTTACCGACAGCGATCTATCATGTTTTTCCGATGGCTGTTCGACGTAGACCAGGATGTTTTCGGTGGCGTCCTGAATCTCCAGGAAACGCACATGGGGCGTGGCCAGGGTGGCGCGCAGCAGGCTCTCGAGGACGTCGTTGTTGCCGGAAATCACCCCATACTCGGTGGCGGGGGCCAACTGGTTGGCGATCAACTGACCGGTATGGTCCAGTTCCTGGCGCAGGTCCTGGATACGCACGAACGTAAAGAAGCTGATCAACAGCAACGTCAGCAGCAGTGCCGGGCCCAAGGTAATGAGCTGCGTGCGGGTGTTGATATCCCAGCGACGGCGCAAGGTCATGGGCGTTTTTCTCCTTCGGCCAATCGGGCGGCGACGCTGGCTTCGTCGACCTCTTCAATGCCCAGTGAGCGCGCGACTTGCGGGTTGCCCACGACTTTGAAGTGCTCGGGGTACAGCGCCCGTGGCCAAGTGGCCGGCGGGTGGTCCAGCAGACGGTCGAGTACCGCCAGCCAGTCAGACTGGTCGCTGTAGGTGCTGGCCAGGCTGCCGGCCTTCACAAAACCGGCGTTGGGCCCCACCAGCGGCAACTGCTGGGCGTAGCTGCTGAGCAGCAGGTTTTTCGCGGTTTTCGGGTTGTACAGTTGCGGGTCGTCCAGGCCGAGCAAAACGTCGCTGTTCCTGAACAGGGTTTGCAGCGCACGGCTGTCATTGGTGTTGTCCCAGCGCTGGGGCACGATTTCCAGTTGCAACGCGGCTGCATGCTGGCGCAGCTCGGGCAGCAGGAATTCACTTTCTGCGCCATAGAGCACGCCGACGCGCCGCGCCTGAGGCAGGATGCGGTTGATCAGTTGCAGTTGGCGCGCCAGGGGAGGGTCGCTCCATAACAGGCTTATGCGCGCATGCTGCAAAGCCCCTGGGCGCTGGTGGGCCTGCAGCCGGCTGATCCGCAGCACCAGGGTCGGTGGGCCCAGGGGATCTCGCAGTCGCCAGTCGAGTCCCGGCAGGTCCAGCAAGATCAGGCGCGTTTGGGCCGGCAATCCGTTGGGGGAGGGCAAGTCGCTGAGGGGCTTGAACGTGATGCGGTCTTCGGGGCGTTGTTCGGCCAGGGCGCGGGTAAAGGCCTGCACCCCGGCACCGTCTTCGGCGGCGGTGAGCAGGATGTCGGCACTCCATGCCGGTGTCGCCAGCAGCAGGCACGCGAGCACCACGACGCGTCGCCAGAGCGTATGGATAAGGACGAAGGTCATCCGTGACGGGGTGTCCATGTCAGAACTCTAACTCCGCGCTGAAGTAGAGCACATGGCGATGGTCGTAATTGTTATCGGCCCATGTGGTGGGCTGATTGTCCAGACGTTGTTGCAACATGCCGGCCAGCTCCACGTTGGCTTTGCCCAAGGCAATGCGCTTGGCCACCCGCAGGTCGACCCGTTCGAAGCGATATTGATTGAGCGCGTCGTCGCCATAGTAGAAGAGCGCACTTGACCAGCCCTGACCCCATTCACGCAGCCAGCCGGCCGAGCCACTGTTGCGTGCGGTTTGCGCTTTGTCCCGCGGGTTGCTGGAGGTGGCGTCGACATAAGCGTAGGTCAGGCGCAGGCGGTCGGCGTTGCTCACGCGCCAGTCGAACTGCGACTCGGCCCCGGTGAACCGCGCGCTGTTGGCGTTGCTGGCAATGTACTGGTTGTTGCGCAGCGGCGAGCTGATCATGTCGGTGATTTCGTCGTAGAACAGCTTCACGTCCATGTTCAATCCGATGTCGGCAAAGAACCCGTTGTAGCCTAATTCCCGCGAGCGCATCAGTTCTTTGTCGAGGTTGCCCGGGCCGCGGGTCTTTACGAAGTACTGCCCGGAGCCCTGCCCGTAGGCGGGGGAGCTGAGGTTGGTGACGCGGTAGCTCCAGTTGACATTGTTCTCGAACATGTCCGGCGAACGGATCGCCTCGGAGTACACCGCGCGCAGGCCGTGGCGCGGGTTGATCAGGTAGTTGACCGCCACCCGTGGTGTCAGCGAGGGGCCGCTCAGGTGCGTGTCCTCGAACATGGCGCCGCCTTGCAGCAGCCAATGCTCGCTGGCGCGCCATTCCAGTTGGCCGAACAGGCGCCAGGTGGTGTCGTCCAGGGTGCCGTTGAAGTAGGTGTCCGAGTCGGCGCGGTCGTAGCGGTAGTTCATGCCGCTGACCAGGCGCAGGCTGTCGGACAGGCTGAGGGTGTCCTGGATTTCCAGGTCGTAGCGACTTTCACGGGTGCTCTGGTCGATGTCGCCGCACACGCTCTGGTTGGCGCCATTGCGCCATTGGTCAAGCACCTGGTTGGCCAGCGCCTGTTCGGCAGCGCTGCCCGGCGGCGCCGTGCCCTGGCTGTAGGTGTCCATATGCCGGGCGAGCAATTCGGCGTAGTTGGGGTTGATTTGCCACAACTGAGTCAGCTCGGGGCTGAACGACACCTTGGCGTCGCAGGCTTTCCAGATCTGCCGGCGGTCCCACTGTTGCGCTGAACCCTGGATATACAGGCTGTGTTCGGGGTTGAAGTCGAAGTTCCAGCGCAGCGAGCCCGCGTAGTCTTTGGCACTGACGTCTGAGTTGTTGCCGCCTTCGGTAATCCCGGCGAAAACCGGGGTGTAGGTATACGGGCGCTGGTTGGTACCTTCCTTGGCGTCCAGTTGCATGTCGATGCTCTGCTGCGTGTTCAGTGTCTGGCTCACCGCCAGGCTGAAGCGGTTGAGGCGCCGGCCGTCACGACGGTCGGCACCGGCGGCATCGCTGTCAAAACCGTCGTCTTGTTGCCCGGACAGCGACAGGCGCAAATCACCGGTGTCCCAACCCACGCCCTGGCTGGCATAAAAGTCGTTGATCCCGCGTTCGCCGCGAATGACCTTTACCCGAGAGCCGTGGCTGTTAGCCGGGGAACGCGTGAGAATATTCACCACCGCCATCAAGGCATTGGCGCCGTAGCTGACGGTGTTGGGGCCGCGAAAGACTTCGATGCGCTCGATATCTTCCATGGCCACTGGAATGTCGCTCCAGTCGACGGTGGCCAGGCCTGCGCGGTACACCGAGCGACCGTCGATCAACACCTGCATGCGTCGTGCGTCGCTGGCGCTGGTGCCGTGGTAGTTCACCGCCGCCTGGTTGCCGGTGGTGTAGCCGACCATCATGCCCGGCACCAGGCGCAGCAGTTCGCTGATGTCCCGAGCGCCGCTGGCCTTGATCAGCTCGCTGTCGATCACGGTCATGCTGCCGGGCACGGCGGCCGCCGATTGCTTGAGCCGCGTGGCGGTCAATACCTGCGGCAGTGGCTGGGCTTCGAGGAACAGGTCGTCGGCCAGCACGGCACCACTGCACAGCAGCATCAGCAACAGAGATGAACGGGGAGGAGGGCCCAAATGCACGACACGGCCTTGATAATGACGAATAGCCGCCCATGTTAACTGAGGCGCGGCCATTTGCCAGTCGCCGCCCTTGCAATTACTTCACACAGGCATGGCATTTTCCGACAGACGCACGAATTGACACGGGGGCTGGCCGCAAGCGGGTCGGCCCGTATAATGCCGCCATCGCCACTGGTATGGATTAACGGATTGCATATGACTGAACAGCGCCCTATTGCGGTCCTGGGAGGCGGAAGTTTTGGTACCGCCGTGGCTAACCTGCTGGCCGAGAATGGCCATGTGGTGCGCCAGTGGATGCGCGATCCCGAGCAGGCCGAGGCCATTCGTGTGCATCGGGAGAACCCGCGTTACCTGAAAGGCATCAAGATTCATCCGGCGGTCGAGCCGGTGACCGACCTGCAGGCCACGTTGACTGCCAGCGACCTGTGCTTTGTCGCGCTGCCGTCCAGTGCGTTGCGTTCGGTGCTGGCGCCTCACGCCGACCGCCTGGCGGGCAAAATGCTGGTCAGTCTGACCAAGGGCATCGAGGCACAGACCTTCAAGCTGATGAGTGAAATTCTTGAAGAAATCGCCCCCAAGGCGCGCATTGGCGTGCTGTCGGGGCCGAACCTGGCGCGGGAAGTGGCTGAGCATGCGCTCACCGCCACGGTGGTCGCCAGCGAAGACGAAGCCTTGTGCGAGCGCGTTCAAGCCGTGCTGCATGGCCGCACGTTTCGCGTCTATGCCAGCGGCGATCGTTTCGGCGTCGAGCTGGGTGGGGCGCTCAAGAATGTCTACGCGATCATCGCCGGGATGGCGGTGGCCCTGGGCATGGGCGAAAACACCAAAAGTATGCTGATTACCCGCGCGCTGGCAGAAATGACCCGTTTCGCGGTGAACCAGGGTGCCAACCCGATGACCTTCCTGGGGCTGGCGGGCGTGGGCGACCTGATCGTCACCTGCTCGTCGCCGAAAAGCCGCAACTATCAGGTGGGGTTCGCACTCGGCCAAGGCTTGAGCCTTGAAGACGCGGTGACGCGCCTGGGTGAAGTGGCCGAGGGGGTCAACACCCTCAAAGTGCTCAAGGCCAAGGCCCAGGAAGTGGGGGTGTACATGCCGCTGGTCGCCGGGCTGCACGCGATCCTGTTTGAAGGGCGCACGTTGAATCAGGTCATCGAGCTGCTGATGCGCGCCGAACCGAAAACCGATGTCGACTTTATTTCCACCAGTGGTTTCAACTGAGGAACGCGTCATGAACGACCCCAAAGCAGCCCCCAAGTACGAATCCATTGTGCTGCGCATTCTGTGGATGCTGGTGTTTGCCCTGGTGTGGCAAGTCGCGCAGTTCCTGCTCGGTGCACTGGTTGTGGTGCAGTTGATCTACCGTCTGGTCTACGGGGCACCGAACCTGGGCCTGATGAACGTTGGCGACAGCCTCAGCCAGTTTCTTGCCCAGATCGGACGCTTCGGCAGTTTTCATAGCGAGCAAAAGCCTTGGCCGTTCGCCGACTGGCCAACCCCGCGCGCGCCCGAGGGCGAGCCCGCCCACAGCGTACCGCCGGCGCCGCACCCGGTGCGTGATGAAGAGCCGAAACTGTGAAACTGTGGATCTTGCGCCACGGTGAGGCCGAAGGGCATGCCCGTACCGACGCCGAGCGCAACCTGACCGAGCATGGCCGTGGCGAGGTGTTGCGCAGTGCCGCGCACCTGATCGGTCAACCCCTGAGCGCCATCATTGCCAGCCCGTATGTGCGGGCGCAGCAGACCGCGCAACTGGTGCGCGAGGCGCTGGGGTTTGAACCTGAGATCCGCACGGTGGCGTGGCTCACGCCCGACGGCAACCCGCTGCAGGTGCTGCAACAGCTCGACACCGACGACACTGTGCTGCTGGTCAGTCATCAACCCTTGGTCGGCAGCCTGATCAGCTTTTTGCAGCATGGTCATCAGCGCCAGCCGCAACCGATGTTCACTGCCAGCCTGGCGGAACTGGAGGGTGACTTCCCGCTGGCGGGGCTGATGAGCCTGGTGAGTGTGAAGAACCCATAGGCGTGCGCGCGGCGTTGTGTGTGCTATATAGTCAACCAAGCAAGTGCTTGGTTGGCTATGGTGGACCACAAAGGAGCGCGCCCCATGTCTGTCGCAGTCCGTTTGCCGTTGCAGGTTTTCTTCGAACGTGAGGCGCGACATCCGCGCCAGCCTTTTCTGGTGCAGCCCATTGGCGGCGGCCAAGTGCAGGCGCTTTCCTGGGGGGATGCAGCGCACCAGGCCCGTTGCGCCGCGCACTGGCTGCGCGCCCAGGCGTTGCCCCAGGGCTCGCACATTGCCCTTATCTCGAAAAACTGCGCGCACTGGATCATTGCTGACCTGGCGATCTGGATGGCCGGGCATGTCTCGGTTCCGCTCTATCCCAACCTCACCGCTGAATCCGTCGCTCACGTACTCAATCATTCCGAAGCGGCGCTGGTGCTCGTCGGCAAACTTGATGACTGGCCGGCCATGGCCCCTGGCGTACCGCACGGATTACCTACGATAGGCTTGCCGCTGTGTCCGCCAGGCGCGTTCGACTTCAGCTGGACCGATCTGCAAGCCTGCGCGCCGATCAACGACAACCCCGCACCTGACGCTGGCGACCTTGCCACCATCATCTACACCTCCGGCACCACCGGCCTGCCCAAAGGTGTCATGCACAGCTTCGGCGCCCTGGGTTTTGCCGCCACCTATGGCACAGAGCTGTTTGGCCTGGGGGAGGGTGACCGGCTGCTGTCGTACTTGCCGCTGTGCCACGTGGCGGAGCGGATGTTTGTGGAGATGGCCTCGATCTATACCGGGCAAACCGTGTTTTTCGCCGAGAGCCTGGAGACCTTTCTGACGGACTTGCGCAGGGCGCGGCCGACAGCATTGTTCGGCGTGCCGCGCATCTGGACCAAATTCCAGCTGGGCGTGTACGCCAGGATCCCGCAGAAACGCCTCGATACCCTGCTGAGCTTGCCGTTTATCGGCAAGCGCGTGGGCCATAAGGTGCTGGCCGGTCTGGGGCTGGACGCGTTGCGCATTGCGCTGTCGGGCGCGGCACCGGTTCCCGAAGCGCTGCTGCGCTGGTATCTGCGCCTGGGCCTGGATGTGCTGGAGGTGTACGGGATGACCGAGAGTTGCGGCTACTCACACGTGTGCCGGCCCGGCCAGCAGAAAATCGGTTGGATCGGCATGCCGTGCCCAGGCGTCGAGGTGCGGATCGACGCGTCGGGCGAAGTGCAGGTGCGCAGCGGTGCGACCATGCTTGGCTACTTCAAGGACCCGGAGAAAACCGCCGAAACACTCACTGCCGATGGCTTCCTGCGTACGGGCGACAAAGGCGAGCAGGACGCCGACGGCCGCTTGCGCCTGACGGGACGCCTCAAGGAAATCTTCAAGACCAGCAAGGGCAAATACGTCGCCCCGGCACCGATCGAGAACCGCCTGGCCGAGCACGCGCACATTGAGCAGGTGTGCGTGGTGGGCGATGGCCTTGTCGCGCCCATCGCGTTGTGCGTGCTGGCGACGGTGGGCGGCGATGACCGACAAGCCGTACGCAACAGCCTTGAACGCTGGCTGGAACAGGTCAACCAAGGGCTGGATAAACACGAACGTCTGCGCCAGTTGGTGGTGGTCAAGGACAATTGGGCGGTGGAAAACGGCTTTCTGACACCGACCCTGAAAATCAGGCGCGCCATCATCGAGTCGACTTACGGCGCACAATTGCCGGTGTGGAGCGAGCGTTCCGAGACCGTTGTGTGGCAGGATTAGGCTCATCATAAAACCGACAAGGACAATCGTATGAGCCTGTGGCGCACCCAACCGAATATCGAACAGCTAAACGCGGCCCAGAAAAACACCATCGGTGAACTGCTGGATATCCGCTTTGAAAGCTTCGACGACGATTCCCTGACCGCCAGCATGGTGGTCGATCACCGCACCCATCAGCCCTACGGCCTGTTGCATGGTGGCGCCTCGGTGGTGCTGGCCGAGAGTGTCGGCTCCACGGCCGCTTACCTGTGCATTGATCCCAGCAAGTTCTATTGCGTGGGGCTGGAGGTGAATGCCAATCACCTGCGTGGTGTGCGCAGCGGGCGGGTGACGGCGGTGGCCAAGGCGATTCATATCGGCCGCACCACGCAGGTGTGGGACATTCGCTTGACCACCGAGGATGGCAAGACCAACTGCGTGTCGCGCCTGACCATGGCGGTGGTGCCGCTGGGCGAGAACCCGCCGGCGCGATAGGCGCGGCGTGAGTGTCATCATTCCTGGCAGTTACAGTCATTGCCGGGTTGGCCAGGCCTGGTGACAATCCACTTTTGTTTTTGCAGATGGGTCCGGTATGTCGCAGCACGTGTTTTTTGCTCACGCCAATGGCTTCCCTTCGGCCACGTACGGCAAGTTGTTTGCCGCCCTGGCTCCGGAATACGCAGTGGCTCACCTGCCGCAGCACGGTCACGACCCCAGGTTTCCAGTGGACGACAACTGGCAGAACCTGGTGGATGAGTTGATCCACCATCTGGAGCAACAGCCAGAACCGGTGTGGGGCGTGGGTCACTCCCTGGGAGGCGTGTTGCATCTGCATGCGGCGTTGCGCTGCCCGCAGTTGTATCGCGGGGTGGTGATGCTTGATTCACCCGTGCTGACCCGCGCCGATCGCTGGGTGATCCGCGCCGCCAAACGCTTCGGTTTTATCGATCGTCTCACCCCGGCCGGACGCACCCTGGGCCGTCGTGAGGAGTTCAGTGACCTTGACGCTGCACGCAGTTATTTTGCCGGCAAGACCCTGTTCCGTGGCTTCGACCCGGAATGCTTCGAGGCCTACCTGCAACATGGTCTTTACCAGGCGGGCGATCGCCTGCGGTTGCGCTTCGATCCGGCCACCGAAATCAGTATCTACCGGGGTGTACCCCATACCAGCCCGGGCCAGGTGCGCCAGTTGAAGGTGCCGCTGGCGGTGGTGCGCGGGCGCCAGAGCCGTGTGGTGATGCGTCACCATGCCAGCGGCGTGGACCGCCTGCCCATGGGCGAAATGCTCACCATGCCGGGCGGGCACATGTTCCCTCTCGAGCGCCCTCAGGACACCGCCGCGTTGATCAAGAACCTGTTCGCCCGCTGGCAACTCCGTGAGCGCAGTTGCGCATGAGCACGCCGGTAGAAGAAGTCCGCCTGAGCCTGCCTCACATCGAATTGGCCGCGCATCTGTTCGGCCCCGAAGACGGTTTGCCGGTGATTGCCCTGCATGGCTGGCTGGACAACGCCAACAGCTTTGCGCGTCTGGCGCCGAAGCTGCGGGGCCTGCGCATCGTGGCATTGGACATGGCGGGGCACGGGCATTCGGCGCATCGTCCTGCGGGAGCCGGTTATGCCTTGTGGGATTATGTCTTTGATGTGCTTCAAGTGGCTGAGCAACTGGGTTGGAAACGTTTTGCATTACTTGGTCATTCCCTTGGCGCCATCGTTTCCCTGGTGCTGGCCGGCGCCATGCCGGAACGGGTGACGCACCTCGGTTTGATCGACGGTGTCATCCCCCCGACGGCCAGCGGCGAGAACGCGGCGGAGCGTCTGGGCATGGCGCTGCAGGCGCAATTGAACCTGCAAGGCAAGCATAAGCCGGTCTACAACACCCTGGATCGCGCGGTTGAAGCACGCATGAAAGGTTTGGTGGCCGTCAGTCGTGAAGCCGCCGAACTGCTGGCCCAACGCGGTTTGATGCCGGTGCCGGAGGGGTATACCTGGCGTACCGATAGCCGTCTGACCCTGGCTTCGCCGGTGCGTTTGACCGACGAACAAGCCATGGCTTTCGTGCGGCGTGTCGCGTGCCCTACGCAGTTGGTGGTGGCGGCCGATGGCATGTTGGCGAAACATCCCGAATTGCTTTCCCAACTACCCTTTACCGTCGCGACGCTGCCAGGCGGCCATCATTTACACCTCAATGATGAGCCCGGCGCCGTGCTTGTTGCAGACTGTTTCAATCGGTTCTTCTTCGCGCCTTGACTTGGGGCGGTCAACTGCCGAGGCTGGGCGGATTGAAAGGGAGTCAACCATGAACAATCTCAACCACGCGCTCAACGCTGCCGTGACCTCCAATGGCCAGGGCGCGTTGAGCTTATGAGCGTGCGCAATGGATGTATCCGTATCCTCGGGCTGAGCCTTCTCAGCCCATTGGTCTTCGCTGCCGACGTACCGGGTAGTCAGGACCTGCCCTCCGTGGCCCGTCAGATCGACGCACAAATCGTCGATTACCGCCCCGCCGAAGAAAAAGAACGCATCTACCCCATGGGCGCGATTCGCAAGATCAGCGGCCAACTGCGCTATGAAGGCCAAGCCACCGCGCGCGGCCAAGCCACGGCGATCACCTACGAGATGCCCTCCGAGCACAGCTCCGAGGCGGCGTTTACCGCCACCCGCGAAGCGTTGCAGGCCAAGGGGGCGCAACTGTTGTTCTGGTGCAAGGCCCGTGACTGTGGCGAAAGCAGCCTGTGGGCCAACGAGATTTTCGGCAATGCCAAACTGGTCGGTGCCGACGGTCAGCAGGAATACCTGCTGCTGCGTCTGGCCGCACCGCAGGACAATTCCCTGATCGCGCTGTACGGCATCACCCGCGGCAACCGCCGTGCCTACCTGCATGTGGAGCAATTGGATGCCAGCGCGCCGCTGGGCGACCTGCTCCCCACCTCGGCAACCCTGTTGCGCGAGTTGAAAAGCACGGGCGAGCTGGACTTTCCCGCGTTGGGCGGCGAGCCTGATGCGACCTGGGTCACCTTGATTTCCCGTGGCTTGAACCTCGACACCACCTCTCGCATCAGCTTGACCGGCCCGACAGCCGAAGCCTGGCGCCAGGCCCTGGTCGACAGCGGCGTGCGCGCTGCGCGTCTGGAAACCGGCAGCGCTGAAACCAAAGGTCTGCACCTGCATCTGATACGCTGACCCCTGCAAGGCGAACGGACCCGTGCCGTTCGCCTAAGCTATCTTCCTACAGCCTTCTTCTCGAGAAACCCCATGCTCAATAACGATCGCCTGCTGGTGCAAATCCTGCTGCTGGTGCTTTTTGGTGCCAGCGTCTGGGTGATGGCGCCGTTCTGGTCGGCGCTGTTCTGGGGCGCGGTACTGGCGTTTGCCAGTTGGCCGCTGATGGTGTTGCTGACACGTTGGCTGGGCGGCCGTGAGTCCCTGGCCGCCGGCATCCTCACCCTGGGCTGGATGTTATTGGTGGCGTTGCCGTTGGTATGGCTGGGGTTCAACCTGGCGGACCACGTGCGTGACGTCGTGGCGTTGATCAAGGACATTCAGGTCGACGGCCTGCCCGAGGCACCGACCTGGCTGGGCTCGATCCCCTTTGTCGGGGAGCGCCTGGTCGGCATGTGGGACAGCATCGACCAGCAGGGCGCGGCATTGATGGTCAGCCTCAAACCTTACCTGGGCCAGGTGGGCAACTGGTTGCTGGCGCGCAGTGCGCAGATCGGCGGGGGCATCCTCGAGCTGACCCTGAGCCTGGTGTTCGTGTTCTTTTTCTATCGCGATGGCCCGCGTTTGGCGATGTTCGTCCACCGTCTGCTGGAGCGCCTGATCGGTGACCGCGCCGGTTACTACATCGAACTGGTGGCCGGGACCGTACAGCGGGTGGTCAACGGTGTGATCGGCACGGCTGCCGCCCAGGCCGTGCTTGCGCTGATCGGCTTTCTGATCGCCGGTGTACCGGGCGCGCTGGTGCTGGGGATCGTGACCTTCCTGCTCAGCCTGATCCCCATGGGGCCGCCGCTGGTGTGGATCCCGGCCACGGCCTGGCTGGCGTGGAAGGGCGATTACACCTACGCGGTGTTCCTGGGGGTTTGGGGCACCTTCATCATCAGCGGCGTGGACAACGTGCTTAAACCGTACCTGATCAGCCGTGGCGGCAACCTGCCGCTGGTGATCGTGTTGCTCGGGGTGTTCGGCGGTTTGATCGCCTTTGGCTTTATCGGCCTGTTTATTGGCCCAACCCTATTGGCGGTGGCCTACAGCCTGCTGACGGATTGGAGCGCCACCCATGCCCAGGGCCGCCGGGAAGATAAAACCCTTTAAGCCCTCGGCAGCCACATCACCGCCGTCAGACCGCCGCCTGAGGTCTCTTCCAAACTCAGGCGGCCGCCCAGGCGTTCCACGGCATCTTTGGCAATGGTCATGCCCAGGCCGACGCCGCCGGAATTGCGATTGCGCGAGCCTTCCAGGCGGAAAAAGGGTTCGAACACCGCCTCGCGTTTGTCGGCGGCAATCCCTGGTCCGTGGTCGATCACGCGGATAACCAGGGCTTCGCGGCTATCGGCAAGTTCGATCCGTGCCATGCCGGCGTAGCGCAGGGCGTTGTCGATCAGGTTGTTCAAACATGAGCGCAGGGCCATCGGTTGTACCTGCAAGGGCACGCAGGTGCCGGCCACCTGCACGTCCGAGCCCTGGTCCTGGGCATTTTCACTCATCGACTCCACCAGCGCCTGCACGTCCAGCCAGTGCCGGGTTTCGCTGGTGCGCTGTTCGTGCAAATAGCTCAGGGTGGCATCGAGCATGCCGATCATGTCGTCGAGGTCCTGGCGCATCTGGCCCTGTAGCTTGGTGTCCTCGATCTGTTCCAGGCGCAGCTTGAGGCGTGACAGCGGGGTGCGCAGGTCGTGGGACACGGCGCCGAGCATGCGCGCGCGCTGACTGACCTGTTCGCGAATGCGCTTTTGCATCAGGTTGAAAGTCGAGGCCGCCTGCCGCGCCTCCCGCGGGCCCGACTCATCAAGGGGCGGGCTGTTGAGGTCGAGGCTTAAACGCTCCGCCGCCTCGCTGAGGCGTTGGATCGGCCGGCTCAGCAGTTTGGCGCCGTACCAGGCTGCGATGATCAGTGAGACGAATTGAAACGTCAGGGGCACCACCGGCCCGCCGAACCAGGGCCGTGAATGCTTCTCGCGCATCGGCGCCATGCTTCCGTCCGGCAGCTCGATAAACCGCTCGGGGGGCGGCGGCGGAGGCGGGTGCCCGTAATGGTGAAACCAGAAGAACGCCAATGCATGGGCCAGCACAATCGCCACCAGCAACACGCCAAACAGCCGACCGAACAGTGTGTTGAAGGGGGCCCGCATCAACCGATATCCCGCGCGTCGAACAGGTAGCCCTCACCGCGCACGGTCTTGATCAACTGCGGGGCCTTGGGGTCATCCCCCAGTTTTTGGCGCAGGCGCGAGACCAGCAGGTCGATGCTGCGATCAAAGGCTTCGATGGAACGACCACGGGCCGCATCGAGCAATTGTTCACGGCTCAATACCCGGCGCGGGCGCTCGATAAACACCCACAACAGGCGAAATTCGGCGTTGGACAGTGGCACCACCAGGCCATCGTCGGCCACCAGCTGGCGCAGCACGCTGTTGAGGCGCCAATTATCGAAGCGGATGTTGGCGCGTTGCTCGGTGCGGTCATCGCGCACGCGGCGCAGGATGGTCTGGATGCGTGCCACCAGCTCGCGCGGTTCGAACGGCTTGGACATGTAGTCGTCGGCGCCCAGCTCCAGGCCGATGATGCGGTCGGTGGGCTCACAGCGGGCGGTGAGCATCAGGATTGGAATGTCCGACTCCGCGCGCAGCCAGCGGCATATCGACAGGCCGTCTTCGCCCGGCAGCATCAGGTCGAGTACCACGACATCAAAAGTGTCGGCTTGCATGGCCAGGCGCATCGCGGCGCCGTCGGTCACGCCCGTGGCAAAAATATTGAAGCGGGCCAGGTAGTCGATCAGCAGTTCGCGGATCGGCACATCGTCATCGACGATCAGCGCACGGGTGTTCCAGCGTTTGTCATCGGCGATTACCGCGCCTTTTTGCTCGTCTTTCACTGGGACAAGAGGGGTCTGCATAGTGCGATCATCTGCCTGATTGTTGCGGTCAGCATAGGCGCCCAGCCCCATGGCTGGAAGTGCTGGTCGGTGGGTCGTGCCAGGGAGGCTAGCGTTCGTGCGTGTTGGGGGGATGTCGTGAATGTATCGGCTTTGAAATAATTGTTATAAATACAGGCCTGATGGCGGTTGGTCAGTATTTACCGATCATCGGATCCCGCAACGGCGCCGCTTGCGCTACAATCCGCGCCGATTTCGACTTGCCTGAGAGCCCATTCCAATGTCCGTCTGCCAGACTCCTATCATCGTCGCCCTGGATTACCCCACCCGTGACGCCGCACTGAAGCTGGCTGACCAGTTGGACCCCAAGCTTTGCCGGGTCAAGGTCGGCAAGGAACTGTTCACCAGTTGTGCCGCGGAAATCGTCGGCACCCTGCGTGACAAAGGCTTCGAGGTGTTCCTCGACCTCAAATTCCACGATATCCCCAACACCACCGCGATGGCGGTCAAGGCGGCCGCCGAGATGGGCGTGTGGATGGTCAACGTGCACTGCTCCGGCGGCCTGCGCATGATGACTGCCTGCCGCGAAGTGCTGGAACAGCGCAGCGGCCCCAAGCCCCTGCTGATTGGTGTGACCGTGCTGACCAGCATGGAGCGCGAAGACCTGGCCGCCATCGGCCTGGACATCGAACCCCAGGAGCAGGTGCTGCGCTTGGCGGCCCTGGCGCAAAAAGCCGGCCTGGATGGCCTGGTGTGTTCGGCGTTGGAAGCGCAGGCGTTGAAAACCGCCCATCCATCGCTGCAACTGGTGACGCCGGGGATCCGTCCGGCGGGCAGCGCCCAGGATGATCAGCGCCGTATTCTGACCCCGCGCCAGGCATTGGACGCAGGCTCCGACTACCTGGTGATCGGCCGTCCGATCAGCCAGGCAGCGGATCCGGCGAAGGCGTTGGCGGCAGTCGTGGCCGAGATCGCCTGATCAAGCACAATGTGGGAGTCCGCTCCCACATTGGCTGTGTTTAGCTGACCTTCAGCACCAACTTCCCAAAGTTCTCGCCGTTGAACAACTTCATCAACGTCTCCGGGAACGTCTCCAGCCCCTCCACGATATCTTCCTTGCTCTTGAGCTTGCCTTGCGCCATCCAGCCGGCCATTTCCTGCCCGGCAGCGGCAAAGTTCGCCGCGTGGTCCATCACCACGAAGCCTTCCATCCGCGCACGGTTCACCAGCAGTGACAAATAGTTGGCCGGGCCTTTCACCGCTTCCTTGTTGTTGTACTGGCTGATGGCACCGCAAATCACCACCCGTGCCTTCAACGCCAGACGGCTGAGCACGGCGTCGAGGATGTCGCCACCGACGTTATCGAAATACACGTCCACCCCTTTAGGGCATTCGCGCTTGAGGGCGGCGGGCACGTCTTCGCTCTTGTAATCGATGGCTGCGTCGAAGCCCAGTTCATCGACCAGGAACTTGCACTTGTCCGCACCACCGGCAATGCCGACCACGCGGCAGCCCTTGAGCTTGGCGATTTGCCCGGCAATGCTGCCGACGGCTCCGGCCGCGCCGGAAATCACCACCGTTTCGCCGGCTTTGGGTGCGCCGGTTTCCAGCAGCGCGAAGTAGGCGGTCATGCCGGTCATCCCCAATGCCGACAGGTAGCGCGGCAGAGGCGCCAGTTTCGGGTCGACCTTGTAGAAACCGCGCGGCTCACCCACGAAGTAATCCTGCACCCCGAGGGCGCCGTTGACGTAGTCGCCGACCGCGAATGCCGGGTTTTTGGAGGCAATCACTTGGCCTACCCCCAGCGCACGCATCACGTCGCCAAGGCCGACGGGCGGGATGTAGGACTTGCCCTCATTCATCCAGCCGCGCATGGCCGGGTCGAGTGACAGATATTCGTTGCGTACCAGCACCTGCCCATCCTGTGGCGTGCCGACCGGCACTTCCTGGTAGGTGAAGGTATCCCGTGTGGCCGCGCCGACCGGGCGTTTGGCGAGCAGGAATTGGCGGTTGGTCTGGGCGGTCATGGCAGCGACTCTTTAGAAATGAGTCATGAGTGATAGACCTTCACGGAGCGCTGAGCAAGGTCAGTGCAAGGGGCGAATGCTGGTCGATAGGCCCCGTTGATAGTGAGCCGGGTAGCCTTATCACTCCCATTCATACAACGCTAACTGGCCTTTTGATAGTGCTGACGCGCGCGTCCCGACGTTGGCTAGACTCGATCCACCGCACTTTCCTCCATAGGACATCCCCCATGAGCATGACGTTTTCCGGCCAGGTCGCCCTGGTGACTGGCGCTGCTGCCGGTATTGGCCGCGCCACTGCGTTGGCGTTCGCCGCTGAAGGCCTGAAGGTCGTGGTTGCTGATCTGGATGTGGCGGGGGGCGAAGGCACCGTCGCAATGATCCAGCAAACCGGTGGCGAGGCGCTGTTTGTGCGCTGCAACGTCACCCTGGAGGCGGATGTGCAACAAATGATGGCTCAGACGCTCAGTGCCTACGGTCGCCTGGACTACGCGTTCAATAACGCGGGGATAGAAATCGAGAAGGGCAAGCTGGCGGACGGCAGCCTGGATGAGTTCGACGCGATCATGGGCGTCAACGTCAAGGGGGTGTGGTTGTGCATGAAGTACCAACTGCCGCTGCTGCTCGCCCAAGGCGGCGGTGCCATCGTCAACACGGCGTCGGTGGCCGGCCTGGGGGCTGCGCCGAAGATGAGTATTTATGCGGCCTCCAAGCACGCAGTGATCGGCCTGACCAAGTCGGCGGCTATCGAGTACGCAAAGAAGAAGATCCGCGTGAACGCCGTCTGCCCGGCGGTGATCGACACGGATATGTTCCGCCGCGCCTATGAAGCGGACCCGCGCAAGGCCGAGTTCGCCGCAGCCATGCACCCGGTTGGGCGGATCGGCAAGGTCGAGGAAATCGCCAGTGCCGTGCTGTATCTGTGCAGCGACGGGGCCGCGTTTACCACTGGGCATGCCCTGGCGGTGGACGGTGGTGCGACGGCGATCTAGGACCTTGCGCCCCACACCATTCGAAAAGGATTGGCGTGCTGTGGGGCGTTTCCAAAGCTGGCAAAACGCTGCGATCGAATGTGTATCACCAGGTAAATAACTCAATAAAATCAATAATTTAATAAGTTTTCACCAGCGGTCTCCACGGGCTTCTGTGCTTAACTCTTCGGGTTGAAATCAGACAGTTGAAGTGAGTGGCTCATGGATTTAGGGATTGATCGACAAGCCCTTGTACCGGTGGTGCAGCAAATCGTCAGTGCAGTGGCGGAGTGGATTCGCAAGGACGGGGTGAGCCCCGGCACTCGCTTGCCGTCCATCCGGCAGTTGGCGCTGGATAACCTGCTCAGTCAATCCAGCGTGATCGAGGCATTTGAACGGATGGTTGCCCAGGGGCTGCTGGCTCCGCGGCCGGGGGCGGGGTTTGTGGTGGCCCAACCGTCGGTCCAGACCGAGGGCCACTGGTACGAAGGCGCGGAACGGGAGTGGGGCGCCTTTGCCGATAACCCGTTGGGAGAGTTGAAACTTGGCTGCGGCTGGTTGCCGGATGCCTGGCATGAAAGCGATGACATCCGCTACGCCATCCGTGAAGTGGCCCGTTCCGACACCGCTGGGCTGTTCAACTACAGCACCCCCCTGGGTCTGCCGGTGCTGCGCGAGCAACTGCTCAAGCACCTGACCCGGATTCACATCGCCACCAGCCTGGACCGCATCCTCACTACCGCAGGTGCCAGCCATGCTCAGGACCTGCTGATACGTACGTTACTCAGAGCGGGTGACAGCGTGGTGGTTGAAACCCCGGGCTATGGCAACCTCTATCGGCAACTGACGTTCCAGGGCGTGCACCTCTTGTCAGTGCCGCGCACCCGAGGCGGGCCGGACCTGTCGGTGCTGGAGGCACTGTTGCAGCAGCATCGGCCCAAATGTCTGTTCATCCACAGTCTTTATCACAACCCTACCGGGACCAGCCTGTGTCGCGCGGTCGCTGAGCGTTTGCTGGAGCTGGCGCGTCGCGATAACTTCCTGATCATTGAAGAGGACGTCTACGGTGATTTGCAGCACGCCAGTTGCACGCGGCTGTCGGCGCTGGCCCAGGACGATCGTGTGATCTATATCGCGAGTTTTTCCAAGACCTTGAGCAGTGCCTTGCGCGTCGGCTATCTCTGCGCGAGCACGGCGATTATCACCCAATTGGTCAGCCTCAAGACCTTGACCGGCTTCGGTACCTCGCGGTTTGCCGAGGCGGTGGTCGCCACGCTGCTGGCCAATGGCACGTACCGCAAATGGGTGCAGCGCCTGCGTAAACGGCTGCGTACGGACATGGCTGCTACCTTGCAGGTGCTCGATGACGAAGAGTGGGAGGTCTTTGCTGTACCGGCCGGCGGCATGCTGGTGTGGGCGCGACCCCCTGGGGGCGAGCTTTCGCGTCTACAAGCGTGTGCCCGGCGACTGGGGGTGTTGTTATCGCCTGGGGCGTTATTCAGTCCGACCGGCGAACCCAGCCAGTGGCTGCGCATCAATGTGGCCTATGCTACTGATCAGCGGGCCTTGGAACTGTTCCGGACCATGGGACCCGCCAGATCGACCTCGACCATTCTGAAAACGACGAGCGTGTAGCTTTTTGCCGTTATTGCGGCGTCAACGCCTTGTGCTCAGGGGCTGGTCGTTGCGAATCTCGTGTCTTGTCTATCGGGCTTGATGGCATCTGCCATTGCAAGAGGGGTCAAGTGCAATGATTTCGGGCGTGCAACGACGTTTTGCCAACCTCGGTATGGCAAAAAAACTGGGCTTGGGCTTCACCTTGGTGCTGCTTTTGACGGCCTTGGTCGCGGCGATCGGCGTGTGGTCCCTGCAAACCGTTGGTCAGCGCTTCGAAGGCCTCAAGGCCATGTCCGCGCTCAGCAGCGGCTTGATGAAGGTGCGCCTGATCGAGCAGGACTATGCGTTGCATGCCGACCCCAAGGCGGTCGATGCGCTGCATGAAAGCGTGGACGCCCTGGCGGCCCAGGCAGCCAGTCTCAAGGTCCAGTCTGCTGCGAATGGCCCGGTGATGGCCGAGGTCGAACAGGCCCTGGCTGCGTACCGCAAGGCGTTCGATGAGTTTGTGGAGTTGAGCCAGACCAAGGACCTGGCGCTGGAAATGGCCAGTTGGTCGGTGTCCAGCGTGGCCAATAACCTCGACGTGTTGCAGGCTGGGCTGGCGGATGATGGCACCTATGGCCTCAAGGAGAGCCAGGGCAAGGAAGGCGCTGAGTTTATCGAGCAAGCGGGGCAGGTCAGTCAGGTCTCACGCTTGATGTTGCAGGCCATGAACGAGGCCCATGTGCGTCTGAACCAGAGCCGCAGGGCAGATGCGCAAGAGGCCGAGCAAGGCAAGATCGAGCAGGCCGACCAGGCGCTGGCGCAGGTCGAGCAGTTGAAGACGGCGGTGAAGGATCCTGGCTACCAGACGGTGCTCAACGAAGTCTCGGGGCATATCGCCGCCTTCGGCGAGAAACTGGGGGAATACACCGGCCTGTTGGCGCAAGAGAAAGTGGTCTACAAGCAATTGCATGACCGGGCGGAGCAGGTGGTCAGTCGGGTCAGTCAGGCCTATGAGGCTGAAGACCTGTCGATGCAGGCGCAACTGAAAAAAAGCGCGATGTTGATCATCGGGTCGTCGGCCTTGGCACTGCTGGTTGGGCTGATGGCGGCCTGGGTGATCACACGTCTGATCGTTGCGCCGCTACGCAGCGTGATCGCGGTCGCGCAGCACATTGCCGCCGGTGACCTGAGCGGACGCATGGAGGTCAGTCGCACTGATGAAATCGGCCAGTTGATGCACGCGATGCAGCAGATGGGCAACGGCTTGAGCCAGATGGTCAGCGGGCTGCAAGCCGGTATCGAGCAACTGGCCAGCTCGGCGCATTCGCTGTCCAGCGTCACCGAACAGACCAATGTCGAGGTCAGCAGCCAAAAGGAAGAAACCGAGCAGGTGGCCACGGCGATGAACCAAATGACCGCCACCGTGCACGACGTGGCGCGCAACGCCGAACAAGCCGCGCAGGCCGCGCAGACGGCGGACGACAAGGTCGACAGCGGCCAGCAGGTGGTGCGCCAGAGCTTGCAGCGCATTGAGTTGCTGGCCAATTCCAGCAGCAGTGCCAGTGCGAGCATCGAGAGCCTCAGCGCCGAGATCCAGAACATCGGCACCGTGTTGGGCGTGATCAAAAGCGTGGCCGAACAGACCAACCTATTGGCGCTGAACGCCGCCATCGAAGCCGCCCGTGCCGGTGAGCAGGGCCGTGGTTTTGCTGTGGTCGCCGATGAAGTGCGGGCACTGGCCAAGCGTACTCAACAATCGACCGAAGAAATCGAACGGCTGGTCAGCACTTTGCGCAGCGCGGCGCAGTCGTCGGTGCAGCAGATCCAACAAAGTGGCGAGTTGGTGAAGCTGGCGGTCAGTGATGCGCTGGAAACCGAAAGTGCGTTGGGCAGCATCGCCGCGGCAGTGTCGTTGATCCAGCAGATGAATCAGCAGATCGCCGCCGCTGCCGAGGAGCAAAGCTCGGTGGCTGAGGAAATCAACCGCAGCGTCACCAGTATCCGTGCCAGCGCCGATCAGTCGGCGTTGAGCATGCAGGGCAATGCCGCGTCGAGCATCCAGTTGGCGCAGTTGGGAGCAGAGCTCAAGGGCATGGTGGGGCACTTCCGCCTGTGACGGCCGCGAAGGCGCGGCGATCACAGGGGAGGGCGGTCAGGCGTGGTTGGCGAGGAACGTCAGCAAGGCTTCGTTGACGAAGTCCGGGTTTTCCTGGCTTGAGATGTGCCCCGCGTCCGGGATCAGCGTCAGTGCGCAGCCAATCAAGTTGGCCATCTCCTGCGACTCGGCCGGTGGGCGGGGTTTATCCTGCTCGCCGCACATCACCAATGTGGTATCGGTGTCCAGGCGCGGCAGTTGCTCCCGTACATCCTCGCGACTGAAGATCAATCGGCCCAATGGCACGATGCTGTCGAGCAGGCGGTCTCGGGGAAAGCCCTGCAAGGACCGGCGAAAATCCTGATACAGCGCCGATTCGCGGTCTATGCCGGGGCGGAAGAAGATCGGCGCGATCACGTCCAGCAATGCCTCGGGGATGGCGCCGGCGTCTTCGATAGTCTTGAACAGTGAGAAATAGTAGTGGCGCGTCTCGTCGGGCTCGGCCCCGAGGTAGGTGTCCATCAGCACCAGGCTGTTGACCCGCTCAGGCGCCAGCAGCGCCAGGCGTGCGCCCCACATGCCGCCGACCGAGAGCCCCACCAGATTGATTTGCGCGATGTCCAGTTGGTCCAGCAGGGCCAGTGCCTGGCGTGCAAGGTCGTCGAGGGAGCGGGTTTGCGAGGGCAACGGGCCTGATTCGCCATGGCCCCACAACTCGGGCACGATCACACGGTACTGTTGCGCCAGGGCTTCAATTTGAGGCGCCCACATATCGCGGCTCCACAGGTAGCTGGAGCCCAGGAGGACGGCCGGGCCGGTGCCCTGGTCGACGTAATGCAGCGGTTGTCCATCAATCATGACGACAGGCATGGCAAGCCTCTAACTTCACGGAGTGAGGGCACTTTTTTACGCGAGTCGCGGGCGGGGGGATAGGTGCAAAGTGATGGCATCTGGCGAACAGCGTTCGCCAGAGGAGGGGTGCTGATCAGTCGTAGATGACTTTCTTTTTCCACTCAGCGTCGGCGTCAGCGGCCTTCATGCCCTCGGTCAGTTCGCTGACCTCTTCGACTGCCTGTTTGCTGTTGGCCAGAACCGTGGAGTTGGCGCGGGCCAGTTGGCCTTCGAGCAACTGCAGTTGTGCACTGTACAGCACCGGCTCGGTTTGTTTGCGCAGGTACTGTACGCCACGTTCAAAAGCGAGGCGCGCCTGGCCCGGCTGGCCTTCTTGCAGGGCGTGCTGGCCGAGGTTGTTGAAGAACTCGATGTGCAGCAGGACCAGGATATGGCGAATTTCCTTGATCCAATGCTTGGCTTCGTTGGAGGGCAGGAAGCCGTCCTGGGCAGCGCGGGTGACCTGGCCGTGCAAGGCTTCGAGCAGGAAGCGCACGTCCTTGGCCTTGGCTTCGGTCTGAATCGGCGCCGGCGGGTTGTTCACCGGAATGGATTCGCCCTGAGCCACCAGCGTATTGAGCTCAGTGATCCGTGCCTTGAGCGGCGCGCTGTTTTTGTTGAGGTTCAATAAGCGCTGGTTGACGTTGAGCTCCAGGCGGGTCAGCAACAATTTGAGTGCCGGCGTCATCAACTGGCCTGGAAAGGTCTCGGTGATTTCACCGCAACGACGCATCCGATCATGGAGTTCGATCTGAGTGCGCTGCTTTTCCAGCTTGTTGTTTTCCACCACGTGGTTCATGTAGCCAATGGCGATCAGTATTGCAATCCCGGCTATTACCAGCAGGGTGATCATGAGTGGTGTCACCGGTGTGACCTCTTTGTAGGGTTTACAGTGGAGTGTAGTGACTGGACCGGCGATCGGATAGGACCGATCGACCAGTTGCCCAGGTAGTTTCTTCTATATTAGTAGGCGATCCCTGCGTAGATGCACATTGCCATCATTTGCCGGGGCGAACTATAGCGTCTTGTCGGGCGCCAGAATATAGGCGCCAGGGCCTGGGCGTGCAGAATGCCCAGGCAGGCCAGTAAACCCGGGGGAAGTCATTGATTTTAATAAATTTATCCTTGGGGGTTGACGATGTCCCAATCCATCCATAGAATGCGCGCCACTTAAAGCGTAAAGCACACAGCGAAACGCCTTGAGTAGTGAATGTTGTACGTGTGTCCCCTTCGTCTAGTGGCCTAGGACACCGCCCTTTCACGGCGGTAACAGGGGTTCGAGTCCCCTAGGGGACGCCATATGCGGGAATAGCTCAGTTGGTAGAGCACGACCTTGCCAAGGTCGGGGTCGCGAGTTCGAGTCTCGTTTCCCGCTCCAAGTTTAAGCAGTGTGGCTCTCGGGCGGCATTGAGTGAAACCAGGACCACGTCTTCGGATGCGGCCTCTGGGCACTGAAATACACACCATGTGTTTCAGTAGCGTGTCCCCTTCGTCTAGTGGCCTAGGACACCGCCCTTTCACGGCGGTAACAGGGGTTCGAGTCCCCTAGGGGACGCCATTTGCGGGAATAGCTCAGTTGGTAGAGCACGACCTTGCCAAGGTCGGGGTCGCGAGTTCGAGTCTCGTTTCCCGCTCCATTTTAAGCAGTGTTGCCTTCGGGCGGCATTGAGTGAAACCAGGACCATGTCTTCGGATGCGGTCTCTGGGCACTGAAATACACACCATGTATTTCAGTAGCGTGTCCCCTTCGTCTAGTGGCCTAGGACACCGCCCTTTCACGGCGGTAACAGGGGTTCGAGTCCCCTAGGGGACGCCATATGCGGGAATAGCTCAGTTGGTAGAGCACGACCTTGCCAAGGTCGGGGTCGCGAGTTCGAGTCTCGTTTCCCGCTCCAAATATTGCGCTACAGAGTTCCACTGAATTCTGTAAGTGATTGAAATAAGGGCCTTTAGGCCCTTTTTTCGTTCCGGCGGGAACCACTGAAATCCAGCAATATCCGGTGCTTTTAAGTCCAGGATTGAGTCCAGAATCCTGACGCGTACCGAATCGGTTTGATGCTGGAGCAGTTTGCGCAACGAGATGAGCATGTGGCCCTGACTCTGTTCAGGAGCTCGCGATGGCACTCTCAGAAACGACAGTTCGGCACGCCCGAATTGTAGTGGTCAACTAATCCCGGACACGACGTTAAGTTTTTTTTCGGCCTGAGCCGGTGGCAGCCCACCATTAAATTGGTGCGGTCGAATCCAGTTGTATCGGTGCATCAAAAAATGGCTGATATCCC